>JBJTTW010000291.1:0-2252 GCA_046080385.1 bacterium | reverse complement strand
AAACCTAAAAAAGTTGCTATTGTCGCTGCGATGAGAAAAATACTACTGATTCTAAACGCTATGCTCAAAAAACAGTCTAAATGGGACCAAAATTATTCAAATTATTTAAAAAATACTTGACTTCTAAGACGATTGCTTAAGAAGTGATGAAAAATGTTTAAAATAGCATTTTCCTTAACCAGAATTTAAGTCAGATACTTTATAAGGTGTATATGCTACAGAGTTCTAAAGAAAATATATTATATGGCTTGCTCAATGCAGCAGGCGAAAGACAGACTCTGATCGCAAATAACATAGCTAACGCTAGAGTAGAAGGTTATCAGCCAAGAGATCTAGACTTTGATATAGTCATGCATGATTTAAGGGCTGGTAATACCAACATAAAAGCCACTCTTTCTAAAGCTACAATTAAAAATGAGGGTTCACCAGTGATTCTAGAAGAAGAGATGTCAAAAATGTATAAAAACCATGTAACTTATGTACTCTTGACTAGGATTAATGGTCAGTTTTACAAAAACATGGAAGAAGCTACACAAGCGGCAAGGGCAGGTTAATAAATGGGTGGAATGTTTGAGATATTAGATACAGCAAGTAATTCTCTAAAAACAGAAAGAGAAGCTATGGGCTACGCAGCAGAGAATGTTGCGAATATGTACACGCCTGGTTACAAGGCTAAGACTCCTATATTAATGGCTAAAGGCAGAGGACAGAGTTTCTCTGAAATGGTAGAACATTTAGCGGAGGGTAGGGAAATACCTTTAAATGCGATGCTATTAAGCAAAAATCCTGGTTCTGGCAGTATGATAGGCTCTGTGGCGGTAGATCCCGCAGAAGGCACACAGCTTTACTTACCAAATCACCCTCTAGCAAACGCTCAAGGTTATGTAGAAAGCTCTAACGTAAATGGACCAGCTGAGTCTGTAAAAATGTTAAGAGCAGTTACTTCTTATAAAGCAATTTTATCTATAGTAGAAATGACGAAAGCTTCATCTAAAGAGGCTCTTAATATGACCAAGAATGGTTAATTAATTCTCATGCTCGTAAATCACTCCGTACCATATTGGCTGCTTTCGAGCAGCCAGTCATGGAATTCTTTCTGACTCCAAGGAAAATGCATCGGGTTATGAAATGTCCAGTCAAACTCTTTAACCTTAGCGTTTAACAATTCTGCCAATTTTAGTGAATCATTTTTATCACAGAAGATATCTGAATTAGAAACCGTTATATTGATATTAAAATCGTGTAGACCTGTAAATTGAGATAAAAATTCACTATGGACGTGCAGCGAAACTCCAATTTCTGCGTTTTCGTCGGCATTGCTGGAAATTACACTGTGATTATTGTTTGAGAACATAGTTAGCGGACTATATTTTTCCCACTCTTCATAGTAATTCACTAAGTTTTTAAAAACCTGTGGGTGAGTACCCCACGCTGAAATATGCATGGCTGCTAGTATCCACATTAAGTCTACTAAAAATTTTCTGTCCCGTATTTTACTTCCTTCTGCTAGAAGCTCGGCATTAGCATTTTTAAGCTTAATTTCCCTAAGCCACTCTGTCACGGGCTCTTTTAACGACTGATGCAGCTTCATAATAGTAGAAACTAGACCTTGAGAGGTTTTTAAAAATCTTAAAAGCTTAGTATTAGTTTTAGCTGGAACTTGAATTAAAAATATATTAGTATTTTTTAAAAGTGATTTTAGCTCTAAAAGCTTCTCAGAGTTTGAGTTATCTGTAAGTATTTTCAGCACTAGCATAGCGCCCATGGAATGGGCGATGAGTATAATAGAGTCTTCTTTTATGCTGAAACCTGCCTTTAAAATCTCAGTTAGGTTTATAGATAAAGCATCAGCACAGTCTTGAAAATTAAGATGCTCTTCAGACTGATAATGAAGAAAATGTTTCTGCCACTGCTTGTCCTCAAAATATATAAGCTGATCTAGCCAGTTTAATTCACTGGAGCCTGCTCCTGGAATAATTATGAGTTTTGGCATTAATGGATTTCAGTTGCTTGTGTTTTGTTTTTATTAACCACTTTGAAAGACCCCTCTAAAAAAGAAAGTTGGTCGTTAATAGAATTAAGTATTTTGTAAGTTAAATTCAGCTAGAAACTTTAAACCCAGTGCACCTATCTCTGAAACCTTACGATCTAATAAATCATTGGTGATTTTAACTAATTCAGGGAAATCTTTTCTTGTGAAGTCTTTTTTTACGACGCTTAACTTAAATTCTGCCGGAAAAAAACTAAAAACA
>JBJTTW010000290.1:0-6124 GCA_046080385.1 bacterium | reverse complement strand
CTTCCAAATCCTCAAAACATTCGACTATTCCTATATCCTCTATCTCTTTTACCATTCCTCTATTGAGACATGACTTTACAGATTTGGTCAGACTTACATCTGTATGAATTTTTGAACTGTTTTAGAATGAGACAGCCCTGGGGCTGGGAGAATCTACCCAACTAGTTTATTAAGAGTCGGTGAAAATGCTAGGCGAATTCGTGAAAAAAACACTTATGGAAATGTTCTAAACAATATTTTAGAAAAAATTTATGATTCCGAGTCTAAGGCTCCTGCAGATCAGAAGCAGTGGCATAAACAGATGAAGCAGCATGTAGCCAGAATGCTACTCGCTAAAGATCCTACTGAATTTCGTCAGCGTAGGAGAGAGTTTCAAAAGTATTTAAATGATACGGATAAGGGGATTAATGGAGGTTTCTTCCATATAGATGCCGCAAGAAGGGTATGGAATCATGCCGATGGTCAAACTGAGCAGATGCTCAGAGATGTTAAAGGTCTTTTGAGCAGTGGCTCTTAACCCTCCAATCTTTCCCTAATCCTTTCAGCCAGAAGCTTATTAAACCCTGGCAGAGCCTCTATTTCATTTAACGGAGCTGTAAGTATTCTACTCACTGTCCCGAATTTCTCTAATAAAATCTTTTTCTTTTTAGGACCTAAACCAGAAACTGAATCTAAAAGACTTTCTTTAGCCTTTCTGGCACGCAGTTTACGGTGATATTCTATAGCGAAGCGATGTGCTTCATTCCTGATTTTCTGTATTAAAAAGAGTTCTGGCGATTTTCTGTCAAGCACCATGGGGGTTTTATTCTCTGGGAAAAATATTTCTTCTTCTCTTTTCGCAAGACCCACTATTTGAATATGTGAAAGATTTAACTCCTTCATAATTTCGCAAGCTGCGCTTAACTGCCCCTTGCCGCCGTCTATGATAATTAGATTTGGGCTTGAATCTAGGGCGTGTAGGGAAACTTCAATTTCTGCGTTTTCGTGGATATCGCACTCTTCTTGATTTTCATGATTAACTGTAAAGCCTTTGGATAAAGGCTTATAACGTCTTTTCACGACTTCTTGCATGGAGGCGAAATCATTGTTTTGATCTATACTGATTTTAAATCTACGATACTGATCCTTGGCTGGAAGCCCATCGATAAAACAAACCATACTCGCTACTACATTAGTTCCCTGTATGTGAGATATATCAAAACACTCTATGCGACTTGGAGTGGATTTTAGATCTAGAGCTTTTTGGAGATTACCTAAGGCGACATTAATGTCTTTAGAGCTGTCTTCAAGCATATCTATTTTCATTTTCCTCAGCGTTAGTCTAGCATTGCGCTTAGCGAGCTCGACTTGGGCATATTTATCACCACGCTTAGGAGTGTTTATAGTTACTTTAGAACCTTTTCTTTCACTAAGCCATTCTTCTAAAGTGTTTGACGGTGAGGCTCCATTCTGGCAAGGTTTTGAGGCTTCCTCTTCCTCTATTTCTTTCGGGCTGCTTAATTCTTCACTTAAAAGTATTTCTTTGGGTAAATCACTGTCAGCGACTTGGGTGTAATATTGAATAAAGGCAGATTCGAAAATTTCTTTAGTATCATTCTCATCACCGAAATCGATTTCGTGGTTTTCACGATTAATTAATTTCCCTTCTCTAATTTTAAATATCTGTAAACAGGCGAAATCACACTGTTCATCAGGGTCATAGGCGATAGCAAATATATCTTGGCTTAAATCATAATTTACTGAAATTACATTCTGTACCTCATTAAAGGTTTTGAGAGATTTGATTTGATCCCTTAATTTAGCGGCTTTCTCGAAATTCAGCTCTTCACTAGCTTTTAGCATTTCTGCTGTTAGTAAAGATTTTAGATCATCGTAATTACCTTTAAGTAGCATCTCTACTTGCTCTAGCATGTTCTTATATTCTTCTTCGGAGACTAGTTTCTGGCAGGGGCCTAGGCATTTTCCCAAGTCGTAATTTAGGCAGGGACGGTTTTTAAAAGGCGGGCTGCGTTTTTTTCTTAGCGGAAATAGTTCATTTACTAATTCTAAATTCTCATACATCGCTCCAGAATTAGTATAAGGACCGAAGAATTTATTTTTAGAATCCCGTCTTTTTTTAAATTTTTTTATATCCCTCACTGGAATTAGTCTTGGATAGGCTTCATCATAGGTAATAACTAACCAAGGAAAAGTTTTATTGTCTTTCAGTAAGACGTTATACTGTGGCTGATGCTTAAAAACTAAATTAGATTCTAGTATCAGAGCCTCTTTCTCTGATTTAGTCACTATCGTTTCTATTTTTGTAATTTTAGGAACTAGAAATTTTAATTTATATCTATTCGACCAGTTTGATTCATTCCAATAAGATTGTACTCTGCTTTTAAGTTTAATTGCTTTTCCTATATAGATTATCCGATTAAATTTATCGAAAAATAGGTACACACCAGGGTCTTGGCTAATATGTTTTATTTGTTGTTCTAACTCTTTTGCTGTGAGCATTTTTTTCAATATTATCATTAGTAAAAAAAATCCCTCGCTTAGCGAGGGATTTTTTAGTTAATTCATTAGTAATTAAGGTTTAAAATTTTTTTGGCTTTTAGATTAAGCTGCATTTAGCTCAATTTTAATTTTTCTAAAAAGCTTTATTTTTAACTCACTCGCATCTGCCTTACTATTAGCTCTAGATGCTAGTATATCTTCTTCTGGTTTATTATCTTCGTCATCTACATCATTTACAAAAAGCTTTGACCTACTATTTGCTGAATTTGTCATCATTTTATTTGCTCTCACTCTTGATTTACTCAACGAGGGTTTCCACTCACAAAGTTTATATTGGTAAGCTATGTTATGGATTGGTTAAAAACATCAAAATAATTGAAAATTATTAAATCCTGAAAGCTTGATAAAAATTATTACATTAAATTGGTGACTAATTCGTTATAGCGATTTAGGTTCTCAATTTTAGAGCCTTCTAGTAATAATGCTTGAAAATAGATAAGCTCACTATAATCTTTAATGAGTTCATCTTCTGGATTGTTTTTGAAGCTGTTATTTAATTTTTCTATGACTCTGTGATTAGGATTTAACTCAAGGATTCTTTTACTTTTTCCTATTTTTTGATTAGCACTCTGATAAATCTTTTCTAAATTAGCACCCATCTCATTTTCATTAACTACTAAGCAGGCAAGAGTATTTACTAATCTGTCAGTAAATCTAACTTCGCTGATATTTTCTGCAAGGTTATTCTGTACTTTACTTAGTAGATCTTTAAACTCTTCTTCCTTTTTAGCTTGTTCAGCCTTCTCTTCCTCTTTAGCACCAAGGTTTATATTACCTTTATTAATAGCTTTAAAGGATTTATCTTTAAATTCTGGAGCTGACATAATTACCCATTCATCAATAGGATCAGTTAAAAATAGAACCTCTATATCCTTCGCTTTAAAAGCTTCTAGATATGGAGAATTTTCTAATTCTTTTCTATTTTCACCAGTAATAACGTAAATATGTTTACGCACTTCCTCCTCTAGGTCTGTTCTAGCATTTAACTTATCAGAATATTCTTCTAATGTTCTAAGTACTCCAGCACTCTCAGCGCTGCTTTCGAACATCATAAGGTCAAGTAATTTTTCTTTATTGCTGTAATCTAGATGTACACCTTCTTTCAGAACTTTACCTAGTTCTTTGAAAAAATTAGAATATTTTTCTTTATCATCATTTTTAAGTTTTTCTAAAGTAGAAAGTATTTTTTTCGTAATGTTCTTCTTGATATTTACTACTTTTTGGTTCTCTTGCAGCATTTCACGAGAAACATTTAAAGGCAGATCGCTAGAATCTACTACACCTTTAACAAATCTAAGATACTTAGGCAGTAGTAAATCAGTTTCACTGGTAATGAATACCTTATTAATAAAGAGCTGTAAGCTTTTCACATCTTCTTGCATGAAAAGATCGAAGGGAGCCTTTTCTGGAATAAAGAGTAAAGCTGTAAATTCATTAGTACCCTCAGCATTAAAGTGAATATGCGTTAAAGGATCATTAAAGTCATGGCTAATATGGCGATAAAATTCTTTATAATCTTCTTCACTAATTTCTGACTTGTTTTTAGCCCATAGAGCTTTACGGGAATTTAGTACTTCAAAAACGAACTCAGGTTCATTGTTTAATTTCTCTTCCAGATCAGCTTTTTCTTGCTCTGCTGAAGACTTCTCGGTGTCATCCTTCGCATCTTTAATTTTATCTTCGATGGATTTTAACTGATACTCGATGCTCTCTTTTTCTGGATTCTCGGTTTTGAGCTTAATCGGATATTCGATAAAATCTGAGTATTTTTTTACTATTGATCTAATCTGATACTCTTTTAGAAAGGCTGCTGCCTCATCATCATTTTTTAAATCTAAGACTATGACAGTTCCTTGTTTGGTGGTGTCGAAATAAGGATTAATAAATTCTGCGATATCCTCATCGGTAGCAGCTTTTAAAGTATAAAAGCCATCACCTTTAGACTGCCAGAAATTTACTGTTTCCTCTTTCGCTTTTTTCGATAAAACTGTCACTGTGTCAGCTACTATGAAAGCTGAATAGAAGCCAACTCCGAATTGACCAATTAAAGATTCTTTAAAATCCTGATTAGAACCAGATTCTTTAATCGAATTAATAAATTCTTTAGTCCCAGATTTAGCGATAGTTCCGAGGTTAGAAGCCAAATCTTCTTCATTCATGCCGATACCGTTATCACGGATAATTAACCTTTTCTTTTCACTGTCTATGACTAGCTTAATAGCGAGTTCTTCATTCGCACCGATTAGCTCTTTTTCGCTTAGAGCTGCGAATCTTAATTTATCTAAAGCATCTGAGGCATTAGATATTAACTCTCTTAAAAAAATATCTTTATTAGAATATAGAGAATGTATGACTAGATCAAGAACCTGCCTAACTTCTGCTTCAAATGACCTAGTGTTAGAACTATGAGACTCTGCTGTAAAAACCATCAGTAATAATTCTACAAACTATTGATGTAGACTTGCAATAGCTTCTTTCTTATTGGCAAATTTTCTTGTCTGAATTTGCTTGACCAAAGTTTTATCTATTGTATTAGCTGGTGCTGTTTTTGGCTTAGGTTCAGTAATTTTATTTATAGTTGATTTTTCTAAAATAAATTTCAAATCCTTATTAGAGAAAGTCGCAGGCGAGATGAAGCTGAGAGTCGTAGGTATTCTCATGCGTTTATACCTATTAATAGATTCTTTGATGTTGTTTTCTATGTAAGTCTGAATTTTAGAAGGTATTTCACGAATGGGTTTACTGATTTCAGTTTCGAAATATTCACGTGGCTGTCTGTATAAAAAGTCTTTAATCATCTCAATCGCATCATCGTAGAACTGTTTCAGGCGTTTTAGAGTAAAGAAATCAAGTGTGTTTTGGTAAGTTTTTAGGGTGAATTTTTTTAAATCTTCGAATTTTCCGACTATATCTTCAATAATCGTTTCAACTAAGCTCTTCTCAGCTTCGGCTTCTTCCTGCTCTTCTTCGTTTCCGAGTAATTCTCTTTGAGACTCTTCCCAAGCTCTTTTCTCTGCTTCTAGCTTAGCTTTGCGCTCTTCTTCATCTTTATCTTTAATTTCTTGAGCTTTTTGATTAACTAAAATCTTATTCTGCTCGATCATCTTAGCTGAAAGTAAATTCAGCATGGCTTGAAGAGTAGCTCCCTCTGCATTCTTTAATGCTAGAGATAGACTATTATTGTCTAAGCTGATCTCTCCAAGCGAATTAGAGTTTGAGCTTTCTTTTAAAATCTGTAATGCTCTGAGTTTCCTCAGTTTACGTTCTTTCTCGGTAAGTGGTTGGTAGGCCTCTAGAGCTTTTTCTGCGGTACTTGAGTTAAATGTCTTTAAAATCTCGTGATTCGCATGCGAAAGATTCTGGAAGCGAACAGTAATCGCCATTCTAACAATTTATAAGCAAAAATGGTTTTTGTAAAGCTAGGGCACGGCAAATCCACGAAAGATGAATTAAATATTAAGTTGCAAGATGTCTTCAAGGTAATCAGTGGAGAGAGCAGCTCTTTTCTGTTTAATTTTAATACCTTTTTTGAAGGTAGTTTCTTGTTTAAGGTAAGTAAGAGCGA
>JBJTTW010000289.1:0-18190 GCA_046080385.1 bacterium | reverse complement strand
TTTAGAGGACTTTCTAAAGTTACCTTTCACCAAACACTTGATGCTATATCCCAAAACCTTAAAACCCTTGTGAATATCTACCACCATCTCAGCTTCCTAGGGATACGTGTATCCTAATTTGGGATATTTGTACCTAAAACCCTCTCTCTTGCTCACTGATCAATAAAATATTAAATCTAACGAGCTGCAAACTCAATATTTGAAACCTTTTTCGTCATTTCTTCTTAGCTCCTTTGTCGGATTTTGATTGAGCAACAGTGCCATGATAGAAAAATATATAACCCAGAAACAAAATCAATAGAGATAAGGAAATTTAACACAACGACAAAAGGTTTATTACCAACAGATCATGATGTAGCTTCTTTATTCACAGGTCATAAGGGAACTCTGATGGACATTCGTAGCCAAGAGTGGCGGGAGTTAATCACAAAAAAATCAAATAATCTTAACGTAACAGCTAATTTTGACTTACCAGATGATGTTCCAGTCAAGATGGGGTATGATAATGCTTAAGTTTTAATAGAACGCCATCGTTATGCAGTTACTTCGTATGATCCTCAACGACATACGTACACAATAGTAAATCCGTGGAATAGTGAGAAAAAGTTTGAAATTAACGCGGAATATTTTGACTATTATGCAAAGGATGTAATCAATCATGCTTAATCACTCCACTGGCGAACTAGAATTAAGATCATAAATACCTTTATCTGGAAAAAGCAGAACCTTAAAGGTTTTCAGAATAATCCATAAATCTAAAGCTATATTATGATGCTCTGCATACCAAGTATCTAGCTCCATACGCTTTTCGTAAGGAATGGAGTTTCTACCATTGACTTGTGTCCAGCCCGTAATGCCTGGTTTTACCGCTAATTTTAATTTTTCTTTTTCTGAAAAATGTTTTACTTGCACTGGTAGAGCGGGTCTCGGTCCGACTATGCTCATTTCCCCTTTCAGTACATTAAATATCTGCGGCAGTTCATCTAAACTAGTTTTACGTAGTGTCTTCCCGATGGCAGTTATGCGATCATCATCGGCACTTTCCGCAAGCCTGTTAGGGTCTGCATTTAAGACCATAGTCCTAAATTTATAACACCGAAATTCTTTAAAATCTTTTCCTACTCTCGTATGTATGTATAATGCTGAGCCAGTTTCATCTTTTTTAATTAATAGAAAAATTAATATAAGTAATGGACTGAAAATGATAATAGCTGAAAGGCTTAAAAATATATCTAGAAGCCTTTTTAGAAGGTTATTTATTTTACCTGTAAAAATATTCCGTTTCGCTAAGTTTAGCGCATTATCGAATTTAGATGCTGTACGGTTTGAGGAAATGGCGTTGCTTCCTTTTTACCTTGCTTGAGAAATTTATCTATTTCTCCTTTCAAGTTTATTGATTTATCTATATTAGCATTCGAGCCTTTTTCGTAAGCACCGATATTAATCAAATCTTCATTCTCTTTGTAGGTAGACATTAAGTTACGCATATTAGCTGCTGAGGCTTGGTGCTGCTCGTCTGTAATTTCTGTAAAAAGCCTGCTTATACTACCAAGTACATCTATTGCTGGGAAATGATTTCGCTCCGCTATTTTTCTTGAAAGCCATATGTGACCATCGAGTACACCCCTGACGGTATCGGCTATCGGTTCATTTACATCATCGCCTTCTACTAATACTGCATAAACGGCTGTTATAGAGCCGTGTTGTGATTTACCTGCTCTTTCTAATACTCTCGGTATCATGGAAAATACACTAGGTGTATAGCCTTTCATCGTAGGAGGCTCTCCTACTGCTAGTCCTACGTCCCTTGCAGCCATCGCTGTACGAGTCATACTGTCTACCATCAGTAATACATTCTTGCCTTTATCTCTAAAATATTCAGCTATAGTAGTCGCTGTAAATAGGCATTTCATACGCATCATCGCAGGTCTATCACCTGTAGCGATTACGCAGACTGATCTTTTCAGCCCTTCTTCACCTAAACTTTCTTCCAGAAAATCTTGTACCTCACGGCCACGTTCCCCTACTAAGCAGATCACATTAATATCAGCAGAACAGTACCTAGCGAGCATTCCCATAGTCGTACTTTTACCTACACCAGAACCTGCGAAAAGACCAACACGCTGGCCTACTCCTAAAGTAAGAAGACCATCTATAGCTCTTACACCAGTAGAGAATACGTCGTGGATTCTTGGTCTGCCGAAAGAGTCTGGCGCAGGCTGTTCTATGTCTCTATATTCTTCATAGACTGGTACTGGCTTGTGATCCATCGGAACACCTATCGCATCTATAACTCTACCGAGTAATTCTTCTGTAAGACCTACTTGTAAGGTATGACCGCTAGGATAGACACGGCATCCTTGACTTATACCTTTACCATCTTCTAAGCAGAGCATTAGGGCGGTGGTACCCCTGAAACCTACTACCTCACAGAGTTTACTGTCGCCATTTTCTGTGATTATGCTACATAGCTCTCCTATAGTAGATCCGGGGAGTTGAGCCTCTAATAAGAGTCCTACTACTTTACTTACATAACCATGCCATTTTCTAGTCTCTTTTAGGTGTTCTAAAGCTTTATCACAGCGGCTAATAATATTATTCTGAATATGTTCTTTAAAGGCGGAGATATCCATATTTATATATTATTCCCGATATTGATAAAACCTGAGTTGGGAGTGTAGCGAAACTCCAATTTCTGCGGTTTGTGATCAGTCCCGCACCTAAATCTTTAATAAAAATTAAAGATTTACATGATTGCTTAAAGCTCTGCTTGTAATACATAATTATATGAATGGAAGAGTGTCTGTACGCATTCTCTGGGATTAGCAAAGTTGCTAAAAATATGGTGAAAAATTTTGTTTTTCACCACGGACTGTCAGGTAAAGAGGTCAACTAATTTATTCATGCACTTAGAGTCAGCTACTCTAAATAAGTTTATACCTTATGGTGAGACCATTCCAGTTTCTCCTGAACGAAATTCCAAGTCAGAAACTCTAGATCAGGGTGAAAAACAGTCGAAACTTTCTTTAGAAGCGGAGCGAGAGCTTATGAGCCAAGTAGCACTGACTGAAATATCTACCAATAATTTTCATGCTGAAACAAAAGATAAAGCACTCAAACCCCAGACTGGAATTGATGTTCTTGAAAATTTTCTACGAGGTAAATCTTTAAATCCTCTTGCTGATTTTATATTAAACGTATCAGACGCCCATAATCCAGTGAGAAAGATAGTCTCTAACTGGTTAAATGGAGCCACTGCGGCGATTAACATGGGGGTCGAGTTTTCTAAACTTAAGGAGAACAAAGCAGGCAGTTTAATAGGGCAGGGCGCTTATCGCAGTTTCTTGTTATTAAATTGTGGACTAGGGACACTGACTGGTCTTAAACAGAATAGAGGTCTTATGGCTTTAGCTAATGCTATTGACATTCCTTTTGCTTTTTTACCAGTGAAATGGATATATTCCGCTCGCAGACTTTATGCTGGCTTAATGGAATTAGATAATGCTGCTGTAAAATCTACTAATTCACCATTAAAACCAGAAAAAGGCAAGCCTTTTAATTCACTTGGGGATTCCTTTAAAGTAGTTTTTGGAAGAATAAAAGAACTTCCATCTGAGCTTAGTGGAGATGTTTCTAAAATATTAGCTGATACTTCACGCTCTGCGATTGAAAAGACTAAATCCATATTCTCTGATGTGTTATTGAATAACCAAAAAGGTGTAATAGGCTTTATCGGTGCTGCTGGCTCACTAACTGGCTTATTACTCAATGCGATGGGCATGCATGGTCTCGGTAAGATTGTTGGTGATGTCGTCGGTATGGCAGGTTTAGTTTTAGATCGTGCAAGTTTGCAGAACTTAGAGAAAGGTCGTTTCTTTAATTGGCTTTCTGGAGTATTTTTCGGTATGGGTGCTATAGGTGATTTAACTGGAGAAACTCATTTGCAGATGGGTTCAGATGCTTTAGCTAAAATATTTACTCAAGTGTCTAATGCTAGAAATGAGGTGCAGAGAAACGATTTAGATTCTATTGCTAATCCTTTCAAAAATCCTGCTAAATTTATTACCCAAGCTTCTTCGAAGCTTGCAGAAGAGTTTTTATTTAAAAAGAGTGAGAGTTCACCGATAGCAGCGGCTACATGAGTACAACAAAAACGCAGAAATTGCCCTACCCTATAGCCTTTTGAACTTGTTGGTTTGGCTACGGTACTTAAAGAAGCTTAAACTTCAGGGAAATATTTAATATGCCCGCCATCAATGGTAACGATAGCTTTCTTACCATCTTTAGGCTTAGTTCTACCTTTAACGCTTCTTCTTGAAGAACCAAACATCTTAACGATATTTATTTTTTTAACTTTTACGTCTGGGAAAAGCTCTTCAATAGCTTCTTTGATTTGAAATTTATTTGCGTGAGCATCTACTTCAAAAGTAAATTTACTCATTTCAGACATATTAGTAGACTTCTCAGTGATGATAGGTCTTTTGATTATATAAACTGCTTTACTAGATTTTAACGCCATGATTTAAATTCCTTACTTAGCCTCAGCTCCTACAAATATTTGGAAACGCTCTTCAGCTTCCTTAAGTGCTTTATTCGTGATGAGGATTTTTTCTGCTTTAAGCATATCGACTACGTTTAAACGATCAGAAGTAATTAATCTTACTCTTGCAATATTTCTAGAAGCTCTTTTTAATAGATCCAAATTCACGGCGTTCGTTTCTACTACGATTAAAAGTCCAGTATTATTAAGACCTAAAGTAGTTAGGATCTGAAGCATCTCTTTAGTTTTACCTTCTTGGATTTCTAGAGTTTCTAATGCTACTAGATTTCCTTTATTAATAACTTGAAGAAGAGCAGATAGAACGGCTTTCTTACTAGCTTTTTTATTTAAATTTTTAGTGTAATTCTCTCTACCAGTAGGTCCGAACATTACACCGCCGCCTCTCCATAGAGGTGAATTAGAGCTACCTGCTCTTGCTCTACCAGTACCTTTCTGCTTCCAAGGCTTAGCTCCACCACCACGTACTTCCGCTCTGGTTTTACATTTAGCATGAGCACTTCTTTCGTTCGCTTGCTGTCTAACAGCTGCTAAATATATTAAGTGCTTATTAGGCTCTATACTAAGCAAGCTAGAATCGAAATCCGCTGTGTTTTTAGTTTCTTTACCGTTTTTATCTAATAGTTTTATTGAAGACATGACTGATTACCTTGAATTTTATACAAGACTAAATATTATAACACTTAGAGAAAGAGATTCTCTTTGAATTTATTAAGACTTTCTAGAAGTTCCTTAACGATATCATCGTCCCATGAATCCCCTCTATCAAGTTTCTCTTTGAGTGTTTTATGATTAGCAGCAAAATATTCAAACCAGCCTTTTTTGAATTCAGCAATTTTTGTGTCATCAATGCTGTCAAGAATACCTTGCCCAGCAGCGAATATTACAGAAACTTCCTCGCCAACCGTAAGAGGAGAGAATTCATCTTGAATTAGAACTTTTACGGATTTTCTACCGCGGGTGATCTGTCTCTGTGTCGCTGGATCTAAGTCTGAAGCGAACTGCGCGAAAGCTTCAAGTTCTTTAAACTGAGCGAGTTCAAGCCTGAGTTTACCAGCTACTTTTTTCATAGCTTTAGTTTGGGCAGCACCACCTACTCTTGATACAGATAGACCTACGTTAATAGCTGGTCTTACACCAGCATTAAATAGACCAGTATCTAGGAAGATCTGTCCATCAGTAATAGAGATTACGTTAGTTGGAATATAAGCAGATACGTCACCAGCTTGTGTCTCGATGATCGGTAAAGCCGTTATAGAACCAGCTCCTTCTGCATCAGAAAGCTTACAAGCTCTTTCAAGTAATCTAGAGTGGATGTAGAATACATCACCTGGATAAGCTTCACGACCTGGTGGTCTTCTAAGGAGAAGTGACATTGCTCTGTAGGCCCAAGCGTGTCTAGTAAGGTCATCATA
Source organism: bacterium (assembly GCA_046080385.1). Classification (GTDB taxonomy): domain Bacteria; phylum Cyanobacteriota; class Vampirovibrionia; order LMEP-6097; family LMEP-6097; genus LMEP-6097. The sequence goes on along the minus strand of JBJTTW010000289.1, from coordinate 12,217 downwards.
GATACAAAGAACATGCTTGCCTTGAGCTAGAAAGTACTCGGCGATTGCTACACCAGCATATGGAGCTAAAAACTGTAAGGCAGAACTATCTGTAGAACCAGCATGAACTACGACTGTGTAAGCCATAGCACCAGCATCTTCTAATTTCTTAACTGTTCTTGCCACAGAGCCCTGTCTTTGGCCGATAGATACATAAACGCAGATAGGCCTATTTGCCTCTGGAACATTCTTTTGATTTAGAATGGTATCCAACGCTATAGCTGTCTTACCAGTCTGTCTGTCACCGATGATAAGCTCTCTTTGACCTCTGCCGATAGGGATCATCGCGTCTATAGAAGTGATTCCTGTTTGAAGTGGTTCGTGTACTGATTTACGCTTAACTATGCCCGGAGCGATTTTCTCTAGTGGCATAAACTTGTCTATATGATAGTTCTGCTTAGCATCAAGAACTTTACCTAATGGGTCTACTACTCTACCTAGAATTTCGTGACTGACTCCAATTGCAGCTAGCTTACCTGTGGATTTAACTTGGGTACCTTCTTTAATACCTTCTCCTTGACCTAGAAGAACTACACCTACGTTATCTTCCTCTAAGTTAATAACCATGCCATTAGTGCCGTCATCGAACTCTACTAATTCACCGTTAACAGCGCTGCTGAGTCCATAAATTCTTGTAATACCATCACCAGCACTAAGAACAGAGCCAACATTTTGTGAGATCTGTGTATCAGGGAAGTTCTGAATTTGTTGTTTGATAATTTGTGTAATTTCTTCGGGTTTGATAGCCATAGGGTAGTTTCCTTATATAAAATCAGTAGTAATGTTAGCAAATTTATTTTCAAATATTGAAAAAACTCACTTTCTGTTAATATCGAAGATTAGATGTTTAAAAAAATGAGATTTTCAATACCCTTTTCTTTGGCTTTGATTCTCTTTCTTGGACTCTCGGTCAGTGCTAATTTTGATAGAAAATGGATTAGAGTTAGCCAAAAAGATTCTAAGCACACTGAAGTAGCGACTGAAATCTTGATGAAGAAATGCAAAGATTGCCACACTTCTCATACCGAGTATCCTTTTTACTATAATCTTCCATTTATTAAAGATTTAATAGACCAAGACGTAAAGAAAGGTCTGGCTTATTTTAATATGGAAATCGAAGTTTTCAATAAAGAGTTCGACTCAGAAGTCAGTTCTACCTCTTTGAATAAGATAAAAAGCGTTTTAGAAAATGGTTCTATGCCTCCACTGCAATACAAGCTTATGCATTGGGATGCTCATTTTAGTGATACCGAGAAGAAGATAGTTATGACTTGGATTAAGGATCTCAGTAATAGTGATTTCATCCCTATTCCAAGCAAGGAAGACCTTGAATTAGATGAGAATTTAGTGCTTCTTGGCGAGAAACTTTTTAGCGACACTAGGCTTTCACGTGATAACACCATTTCCTGTGCTTCTTGTCATGATTTAGCTAAGGGTGGTACTGATCAAATGCAGTTCTCAACAGGTGTTGCTGGTGGTCATGGGCGTATTAATTCCCCTACTGTATTTAATTCTGTTTTTAACATTAAACAATTTTGGGATGGAAGAGCAGAGGATTTAATCGCACAGGCTAGCGGGCCAGTACATAATCCACTGGAAATGGGATCTAATTGGGATGAGGTTGTGGCGAAATTAAGTACAGATGCTGAGTATACAGTGCTCTTTGAGAGTGCTTTTGGCTCTCAAGAAATCACTGGGGAAAAGATAGCGATTGCGATTAGTGAATTTGAAAAATCACTGGTAACACCAGATAATAAATTCGATTTATATTTAAAAGGTAATGACTATGCACTTTCTGATAAAGAGAAACAAGGATTTGAGTTATTTAAAAAATATAACTGTAATAACTGTCATCTAGGAGTCTCAGTGGGAGCTAATTCTTTTCAGAAGATGGGTGTCTATAAAGATTATTTTGCAGATAGAGCTGGGGGACTTAATGGTTTAAAACAGATGCCACTTGCGAAAGAAGATTTAGGCAGGTTTAATGTAACGAGGGCCGAAGTTGATAGGTATGTGTTTAAAGTCCCTACTTTAAGAAATATAAAGAAAACTTTTCCTTATCTGCATGATGGAACTATCCGCAGTTTATCTAGGACTGTAGAAATTATGGGTGAATATCAAGTTGGGAAAACTATTCCGAAGGAAGATGTGACCAAGATAGTACTTTTCTTGAAAACCCTTTAAGGGACTGCTCGCAATCTTTAATTTCTGCGTTTTCGAACTTGTTCGTTTGGCAGCAGTGTCACTGTATTTTTCTAAACATTTAGAAGCCTATCTAAGCTAAAATAATACGTATGACAGCAAAATTAGAATTATTAATGCCTGGTGGCAGCTTTGAGAAAGTGCGTTATGCATTAGCTTTTGGTGCTGATGCCGTTTATGTTGGTGTGCCACGTTACAGTCTAAGAGCTAGAGAGAACGATTTTTTTGATATAGACCTAGTGCAGGAGACTGTTGATTATGTACATAAACAAGGTAAAAAAGTTTATTTAACCTGTAATATTTATGCACATAACAATAAAATAAAAGGTTTTATGGAAGCCATGAAGGAAATGATGGACTGTAAGCCAGATGCCTTTATTATGACTGATCCTGGTCTTATCGCTGAGACTAAGGAACACTTTCCAGAAGCGGTTATTCATTTATCTACTCAGGCTAATAACACGAACTGGGCTCAGGTTAAATTTTGGAAAAATTATGGAGTGCAGAGAGTTATTCTTGCTCGTGAGCTTAATGTTCAGGAAATTAAAGAGATTCACGAACATGTGCCAGATATTGAGCTTGAAGCTTTCGTCCATGGTTCTATTTGTATGGCTTATTCAGGTCGCTGCCTGCTTTCTAACTATTTAAGTTACAGAGATGCTAATCAAGGAACTTGCTCTCACAGCTGTAGATGGGGTTTTAAAGTTTACGCTAATGACGATAAAGAAAGATATGAAAAGCAAGGCCATTTTGATGATGTAATTACAAACTATGTGCCGCTTGAAGGTGATTTTTACTTAGAAGAAGGTCAGCGTAAAGGTGAGTTTATGAGTATCGATGAAGATGAGTATGGTACTTATATTATGAACTCAAAAGATCTCTGTGCCGTCGACTACATGAAAGATCTTATGGACGCTGGGGTAATTAGTTTTAAAGTCGAAGGGCGTAATAAGACTGAGTATTACGCGAGTATCGTAGCGAGAGCTTATAAGCGTGCTTTAGATAAGCTAAAGACTGGAGCAGTGTTAACAGAACAGGATAGAAGAGAAATTCTAGATGAGCTTTCGACTACTGCGAATCGTGGTTTTATTCCTGGTTTCTATGCTCGAAATGCTAAAGCTAAAGCTCAAGAATTAGAAAAAGATACCTGCATTCAGACTCATCTCTACGCTGCTAGATTAGTATCTTATGATCAGGCTTCTCAGGTAGCGGAACTTGAAATAAAAAACCGTATAGATAAAGGAGATACGCTTACTGTTATTACTCCTAATCAGCAGTTTGATTTTAATTTAGCAGAAGCTTATTATAAAGGGCATCTAGATTATCTTCCAGAAGATGTAAATGCTAATCAAGTTAAACTAACCGAGCATCTTCATGGCGGTGGCGAAAATGTCTTCGTTAAAATACCAGTAGCTTTAACAGAAGGTTTTGAGCATGCGATATTTCGCATGCCTTATAAAGACCCAGTAAGTTTAAAGCAGAGATCTGAAGCGGCTCTAGTGTGAAACTCAGCGAATAAAGAAGGCTTGATATCAGCTAGAATACTTTATTTTTTACACTTTAAATAAGTATAGTTCTATTTTTTGATTAGAAGCCTCCGATTCATTAAATTGGAGGCTTCTCTGTTGTTTATAAAAAGAATACGATTATTGATCAAACCCTTGGTTTCTCTAACTTTAGTTATAAGTTTATTACTTATAAATGTGCCTTTAAATGCTGAATTTATAGAAAATAAAGCAGAAAATGGAGTTGAGTCGCCGTCTTTAATAGTAAAGTTTAAAAAATCTAAAACCCCGGCTCTGTCTAGTATTGATTTTGATGCATTGGGTTTAGATTCAGAGAAATTTAAGCCAGTTTTTGGAAGCCTTGATAATACTGCTGTTTTAGCTGGAGGGTCAAGTGATTTTACTTCTGGAAATAGCTTAGCTGTTCAGGGTCTTAAAAAATATTTAGAGAGGCAGAATAAAGCCAAGGAAATAGAAGCAAGTTATAGGTTTGATAGGGTTTATAAGGTTAATTTTGAATCTAGAGAAGAATTAAAGAAAGCAAAAAAAGCTTTAAAAGCTAATCCAAATGTAGAGAGTATAGAAGAAGATATTACTATTTATACGCAAGCCACAGCAAATGATCCTTTCTATAACCTAACTGATGCTAATCCAGATAACTTATGGGGCATAAAAGCCATGAAATCTTCTGATGCTTGGGATATTAATCAGGGAGAAGGTTCTATCGTAGCTGTTCTGGATACTGGTGTTGATTATAATTTAGTCGATCTTTGGAGTAATATCTGGGTTAATCCAGCTCTCGTCAGCGACACTAATTCAGATAGAATAGTAGATTTAAATGATTTAGATATAAACCCAAAAGACGGGAAAATCAGTGGTACTGAACTGAGTTCTCGAGTGAGGCAGTTCGTTTTAGGCTATGACTATATTAATAATGATTCAGATCCTATAGATGATCACTACACAGCAGCTTATCGCAGTGGCGGTCATGGTACGCACGTTTCAGGAACTATCGCTGCTCTTATTAATAATTCTATCGGTGTAGTGGGAGTCTCTCCTAAAGCAAAGATTATGTGTATGAAGGTTTTAAATTCAGCTGGTTCTGGTGATCTATCGGCGGCAGCTAATGCGATGAAACAGGCTGCTGATAATGGTGCTGATGTGATTAATATGTCGCTTGGGGCAAGAGTAAGTACACCAAGCTTTTTACTAGATGCCGTGAATTACGCTCAAGCATTAGGTACTGTCGTAATAGTCGCTGCGGGCAATGATGGAGCTGATGCTGCTCAATATACTCCAGCTGGAATTCCTTCTGTTATTACCGTTGCAGCGTTAGATAAAAACTTTAAAGCAGCTTCATTTTCTAATTTTGGCTCTTTGATAGATATTTCAGCTCCTGGCGTTGAAATTATTTCGACATCGGCTTCTGTAGTTAGGGCGGCTAATCCTCTTGAATATGTAAGATATAGTGGAACTTCTATGGCAGCCCCGCACGTGGCTGGGGTAGCTGCTTTGATTAAGGCAAGTGAGCCTAGTTTAACTTTAGAGCAGGTGCAGCAGAGAATTAGGAATGCTTTTTCTGCTCCTAATACGGGAACTGAACAGTTAGCTTTTTTGCGAAGCTACTTCACCTCTCGTGTAAAACCTATGCTGGACTCCTTTCTAGCTCTTAAGAATAAAGCCACGGCTGAAATTAGTTCTGTAAGCCTGAATACTAAATTAGTTCAAGGAACTGCTTCTGCTGCGAATTTTGCGAGATATGAACTTTCTTATATGCCTAATCTAGATGGTTCTGCTAAAACGCTTTTATTTAAAGGTTTTACGCCTGTCGTGAAAGCTTCTCTTTTTAATAATTTAGTTCTTGATAAGGCTAAGGATAATTTTTTAATACTAGAAGTCTTTGATAATACTGGTGCTAGAGTGGCTTTTGATGCAAAAAGATTAGAGCCTTCTTCTTTAAGCACAGCGAGTAGCGTTTTTGTGAGTATAGCCCCTAATCCAGCAGAGATAGGAAAATCAGTTTTATTAGTAGCTGCCGTTTCTGGAGCGAATCCTACGGGGACTGTTACTTTCGTAGATACGAAAAATCCTTCAGCCATAGCGACTGTAAATTTAACTGGAACAGCTAATAGTAAATCAGTTTCATATAATGCGACTTTCCTCACTCTTGGAGATAGGACTATTAGTGCTACCTATAGTGGTGATGCGAAGAACGATCCAGCTGGTTCGGCTCCTATTAATTTTTCGGTAGTGAAAGCGAATACCATTACTAGATTAAGTCTTCCTTCTGGTATAGCTGAACCTAATAAACCTATTAGCCTTACAGCTACGGTGACTGGCTTTAAACCTACTGGGAATCTAGTCTTTACCGATACTACTAATAATACAGTTTTAGGTACAGCTGCTTTAGTTAGTACGGATACTGCTGGAACAGCGAATCTTTCTGTGTCTTTTTCTACAGTGGGAACTCGCTCTATTAGTGCGGCTTATGCAGGTGATATTAATAATAATGCCAGTAGCTCGGCTTTATTTAGTTTAGCTGTGAAAACTACTCCAAGTATTTCTTTAAAAGTTGCACCTACAACAGCTACGGTAGGACAGTCACTCGCTTTAACCGCTACTGTGGTAGCGAATACATTAAATACGACGTTCCCAACTGGAACTGTAAACTTTTTTGATAATGGTGTATCTGTAGGGAGTGTAAATCTTAGTGGTAGTGCTAAAACCAGTATTGCCACTTTAAATCAAATATTTTCACAAGCTGGAAAGCGCACTATTACTGCTGCGTATAGTGGTGATGCAAGTAATAATACTGTAAGTTCTGCTTCATTTGATATTACTTTAAGTAAAGCAAATACTACGACGAAGCTTACTCTTAATCCTAATATCGTGACAGCAGGTCAGACTACTGTTTTAACCGCGAATGTAACGGGTATTAATCAAACTGGCTCTGTAACCTTTACTGATGCGACTAATTCTACAGTCTTGGGGACGGCTAATTTAGCGGGAACTGGAAACTCTAAAAACGCAGTTCTCTCAGTAGCTATTCCTAATACTACGACTAAGAGTATTATCGCTACTTACAGTGGTGATGCGAATAATAATGTAAGTAGTTCATCTGCGACTGCTATTACGGTAAATAAAGCTTCAGCACTTGCTACTATCACAGCTAATACTCTTAGTGCTGGTCTAAGGCAAGTAGTAAATTTCACAGCTAGTATTACTGGTGTGAATCCTACTGGTAGTGTGGACTTTACGAATGCGAGTAATCAGGTTTTAGGCTCCGTATTGCTTTCTGGTACTGCAAATTTAAAAACGGCCGTTTTTTCTACTAGCTTTACTTCTATTGGTAATCAAGTTATAAAAGCTGTATATAAGGGAGATACTAATAACTCTACTAATACCTCAGCTCCACTTACTGTCTCAGTTAAAATAGCTCCAGCTATTATTTTGCAGTTAACACCTAATGCTGTAAACGCTGGTGAATCAGTACAGGCTCAGGTTCAACTGACAAATCCTGAAACGCTAGGTGCTTTTCCGACTGGTACTGTCGAAATTAAAGATGGTGGTGTGGTTTTAGGTCGCGTGAATCTCTCTGGTAGTCTTAAATCTAGTAGCGCTTCTATAAGCGTGCCGATTACATTATCTGGAGCTAGGTTTATCACGGCAGTATATTTAGGCGACACTAATTTTATGTCAGTGACTTCTGCGCCCGTTTCAGTTCAAGTAAAACAAGCTGCCATCGTATCCATTATTCCGACAGCGATATACGAAAGAGCTGGTTTTTCTACAAATATAATCGGACTAGTTTATGGTACTAATCCTACTGGCAGTGTTAGTTTCACTGATTCTAAAGGCACTAATTATGGTACCGCAGCATTAACTGGTTTTGGGTATATGAAGGCAGCATCTATAATCGCAAGATTTAATACGCGTGGAACTTACACTATTACAGCGAATTACTTAGGTGATGGTGCGAATGCTCCGGGAAAATCTACTGTACTTACGGTAAATGTTTTGTGACCGCTGCACAACTCCATTCTCTACGTTTCCTCGTCCTACTAAAACCGCTGCTTCTTAAAATTAAATATAAAACTAAAAACAAGCCAAATAGCAGTTATAGAGCCAATTATGACTAGGTAGCTAATGCCGATTTCATAGCCGACTTCAAAGCAGCCTAAGCCTCCACAAAAAAGACTCAGAGAGTAAATTAAGTAATTGATTTGTTTATGCGACAGTCCTAAATTTTCTAGCTGGTGATGTAGGTGCTCTGAGTCTGGCTTTAAGATATCTTTTTTATTTAGAGATCGTCTGATTATAGTGTAGAAGCAGTCCAGCAACGGCAATGCGAAGATTAAAATCAGTAATGGAGTTATGATGGCGACTGTGATTTTTTTTGCAAGACCAAGGCAGGAAAGGGAAGCAAGGACGAAGCCGAGAAGATATGAACCATTATCACCGAGAAACATTCTAGCTGGATTAAAGTTATAACGTAGAAAGCCTAAGCTTGCTCCAGCTAAGGTGGCTGCAAGTATAGCTGCATCTGGTCTGTAAAGCAGTGGACTTAAGCTAATAGCCCAGATCGCTACTGCTGAAATGACACTTACTCCAGCTGCTAATCCATCTATGCCATCTATTAAATTTATAGCGTTACTGATAAGCACTAGGAAAGCCACTGTGATTAAAAAACTAGAAATGGCACCAAGTTTTATGTGTGGACTTAGGTTATGATCGAAGTAATAGAAAGGGTTAGCCAGGAATTTGATTTTCAAACCCAGTAAAGAAGTGATAGAAGCTGCTGAAATCTGGCCAAGAAGTTTCGTTAGGCAAGGTAAAGGTTTTATATCATCAAGTAACCCAATTAGAAAAATCATGGTACTGCCAGTGATTATCGCTTCTAGCTCTAAATGCTTAATACCAGCAGGAGTGAATCTGCCGTAAACTATTATAAAAAGAACGACGGTAACGGCTGTCGAAATCAATATAGACAATCCACCTAATCTAGGTGTAGAGAGCGTTTTTATTTTATCTTTTACGTTAGCGTAGCAGCGACCAGATTCTAATTCTTTTCTTGTAGTAAAGCCAGCCCTTTCCTTGATAATGGGAGTCAGTATATAAGATAAAAATAAAGCGATGATGAAAGCTAATGGCTGAGCTTGACTCAGATCTACTAAGGTATTGAATTGATTAAACGTTATATTCAAGTTCGCTTATCACTTCTTTAATAGTTTTTAGGCAATATTCAAGAGCAGAGACGCTAATAGTGTAAGGTGGCATAAAGTAGAGAGTATTGCCAAGCGGTCTTAATAGAATACCCTTAGATAGAAACTTTTGATATAAGATAGGTCCAAACTCATCGAAATAATTACTTTCTTTCTGAGTCTCAAGCTCAATGACAGCCACTGCTCCCATTATCCTAATATTTCTAACTAGTGGGTGTAGAAGCAGGTCTGGCGTTTTTAAAGCTCGGGTCATTTTTGAATTAATGAATTTTACGTCATCTAATCGCTTTTCTTTAATATATAAATCGAAGCTTGCTATACCTGCGGTACAGGCAAGGGGGTTCGCTGTATAAGAATGACCATGGAAAAAGGCTTTTAGGCGAGAGTCTGAGTAAAAAGCTTCATAAATATCATCAGTACAGAAGCTTAAGCCCATAGGCAGATAGCCGCCAGTGAGTGCCTTTGATAAGCAGATTATATCTGGTACTATAATTGCTTCTTTACAGGCGAAATCATCACCAGTTCTACCAAAGCCCGTAAACACTTCATCTGCTATTAGTAAAATATTATTTTCACGGCTGAGTTTTCTTAATGATCTTAAAAATTCTACGCTGTGAAATTTCATTCCACCAGATCCCTGTATTAAAGGCTCTATGATGATACATGAAAATTTATTGGGGTGTAATTCTAGTAATTTCTCTATTTCTTTTATACTTTGTTTACCAGCTTTTTCTATTTCTTTTTCGATAAAAAGCTCCTGCTCAGCGATGCTGAGATTCTTATCTCTGCGTCCAAAATTCGGAGCTGGAGAGCTAACGAAATCCACTGGAAACATCAGGCTTTTAAAAGCAGAATTCATAAAGGTGCCACTTGTAGACATGCCACCTACGGTATCACCATGATAACTATCTTTAAATGCGATAATTCGCTTCTTATTTTCAAAGTTTTGGTTATGCCAGAATTGGGTTGCCATTTTAATAGCGACTTCTACTGAAGTAGAGCCATTATCAGAAAAAAAAGCACGATTTAATGTAGGAGCGGTATCGTGAAGATTCGTCATATCTACACGGGGTAAAATTCTTCGAATACGGTCTACTAGCTCAATAGCTGGTTCATGTGTGAAACCTGCGAACATAACATGTTCTAGCTTATCGATCTGCTCTTTAATTTTTTCATTAATGTACTTATTACAGTGACCATGTATATTTACCCACCACGAGGATACACCATCGATCAACTGCGTCTCTTTGCCTGCTTCATCTATGACATTAAGCATTTCATTTTTAGCACTTTTGACTAGAAATTTAGTCGGGTAAAGCTTTTCCTGTGTAAATGGGTGCCAGATATTAGAATGATCAATAGAAAAAAGCTGATTATTGGTTTTAGTATGAAATTCAGCTAAGCTTTGCATTCTTATCATTTTAACTTATAAACCATTTTGCCCTAAAGCTCTTTCTGGGATTTCAGAACATTCTTATTTATTGATGACGCTAATTGGGGTCAGAAACCACTTTCACGCCAATCTGTGGATTACCTGAAAGTTTAAATATCTTTAGATAGTCTTTCCATCCAACAGGAGATAGTTTTTGTTTCAAATGAGAAACAATATTCTCATTTGCAGTGGTTATGACGAATTTAAGCTTGCTATCAAAATCTGTAACACTTTTAATTGCAAGTGTTCTATAAATATCAAGTACCGCTGTACGATTAAGATCATCTAAGTGAGCAAAAGGCTCGTCAAGAAAATAAGTCCCTTCTTTTTTGCTGATTGCACGTGCAAGAAAAATTGATAAAGCCAAATCCTGTCTCTGCCCCTGACTTAGACTAGTGATTGAAAGATTATTTTCTTCAGCTGCATCACTAATATCAGCCAACCACTGCAATTCATTATTATCTGTTTGAATATTAATAGCTTTAACATAATGATTTGCTTGAGATCTAAGATATAAAGACTCTATTAGGCGTCTTAATGGATTTATTGTGTTACTACTAAGATCACTAATAAATTTCTCTAGTTTATGTATCTCTTCTGTTAATTTGCTCACAAAGTTCTTCTCATTTTCTAGATATCTAAGTTCACTTTCAAGGGATTCCCTTTCTTGCTTTAATTTCTTAAGCAATACTTGATTAGAATCATCATCTTCTTTCTCTTTTATTAATCTAGCTAAATTTTCAATATCAATCTTTAATGCTTCTACTCTATGAATTTTATCTAAAAGAGAGTAGTGGAAAGTTGTAAGAGCTTCAATGCTCAATTCTTGCTGAAAGCCAATGGATGCAAGCTTGTCAATGATCACCTTCTCTTTTGCTTGTAGATTTAAGAGTTCTTGAATCTTCTTTTCTTCTTCCTTAAAATCAAGCAGTTCGTTTTCGTTAGATTTCAAGTTACATTGTGCTTTGTCCAATAAAGCTTGTAGATGTTTTTTTAACTGATTAGTATCATTAATACTGGCTAAATCCAGATCATCTTGAAAGTTTGAGTTTATATCACTTAAGGATTGCTGAATTAAATTTGATACTCTCTGAAATTCTTCTTGAGTTTGCAAGTCACTTAAATTTTGACTATACTGATCAATAGCTGTAAAAGTGTCTCTCAGCTTGGCACGTAAAACTTCATCAGAAAAATTCTTAGGGAACTGATTATCAAATATTTTTAAAATCTTTTGCTGATCAGCTTCTATCTCTGATTTCAAGAGACTTAGATCTCTTTTTTTATCCTCAATAGAATTTTTTTGTTTCTTTTCTTTGTCAATCTTAAACTTTAATTGTGATTTTTGTAATTCCCTCTCTCCAATTTCTTTAGAATGCTCTGAAAGGCTAGATAAATTCAAATCAAGGATATACTCAAGTTCACCTTTTTTTGTAAAGTGGTCACTATTGCATAGAGGACAGATCATAGTATCTTCATTAATAATTTTTAGCCCTATCTGAAACAAGCTCTGTAAATCTTTTTTCGTCTGCTCTATTTGATTTTGCTTATTTTCTAGCTCTAGGCTTAGATTTTTATACTCAATCTCCAAATCCTCAAGCTCAGCATCAGCAAGTAAGTTTTTAGAAATTTCTGTTATTTCAGTATCAATGATTCTCTCTGACTTTAATCTTGAAAAATATTCCTGAGTTCAGATCTGAAGTTAAATTTTTAATAATTTAAGCAAATTGTTAATTAGATTTCAGAGAGAAGTTTATCAAGAGAGATGGAATTTCTGCAAGAAATTCCATCTCTCTTCACTTTATGCCATTAGCATGGCT
>JBJTTW010000288.1:0-1407 GCA_046080385.1 bacterium | reverse complement strand
AAGCTTTGAATGGAAATCTAATTGAAGAGACTCGTTACTAAACATATCTTCTTATATCCTATCATTAAAACCTAGTCCCGAAAAGGCTCTTGATCTGAATACTTGTCGGTATTTACTTGTTGGGATTGGCAACAGTCCCTTTTTCTTAACTCTTCCCATATTCCAGAAACTTAAAAATAAGCTAAAAGCGACATCCTGATTAAGTCTCCATAAATGATTTAAGTTATTCTCACTATCAGTATCTTCTGCATTTTCACTCAATAATAATTCTTTTCTTAAAGCTTGAAAATTCTTATTAATTAAATTTACATCCTGCTCAGAAAAGCACTGTTTATAAGAGTTTGGTAGTGAATAAAGCCAAGAGTAAGATTTTAAAATATCTTCTAAATAAGTAGACTCTTTATAAAAATCTTTTCTTTTATCTCTTTTACAGAAATAATTTAAAACTAATCTATGATTATTAGCATCATCCTTACTAGTGTCTTTTAAGCCTGAAGTCCTGTCTAATAAATGATTCAGCTCACTTTGCTTTAAAGTAAAGGAAACTAAGAAAAGTATTATTTTCTTAAAAGATATTTTGTCGGAATTAGTGCTTAAAGCAGGAAACTTTAAATACTTTCCTATATTTAAAACTAATTTAGAACCATTATGAGTTGCAGCCAAGTCTACTAAATCTTCTAAAAAGCTTATGTCAGAATCACTTAAGGAGATTTCTAATTTTTTATTCTCAGCCTCAGCTGTATCTTGAATTTTATAATGATTAAGATAAAGCCTGATTTTATCAATAATCTTAATGTATATTAAAAGAAATCTTTGATGAGAATAGCTCCCTGAAAGAATCTCATTTACTTTCTGAAGCAATATCATCTTGTTATCAAGTTCAGTTGAGTTGATAATTTCATTTTTTAAATCTTGTAATCTAGAGCTTAAAAGATAATTAGAGAGTTTATTTGAGCTTAAATTATCTTTTTCTTCAATTATCCTTTTTATCTCTTTTAGATACTGTGTATGCTTATCTTTTTCTTTGTTAAGGCTTAGTACTGAAAGCCCATCAGAATTAAGAACTCTGTATAATCTCGTGATAACCTTGTTAAGAGCCGCTGCTAAATATGCATCTGCTTTTTTATCTTCGCCTCGCTCCTGATTTATCATCTTTTTAGCTTCTATATTTTCTTTAGGAAGATTTTTGTTAAAATCCTGAAGTTCTTGAGTATCAAATGGATTTACCATAATTTATAACTTTAACACCCCAAACGCCCAAACCTCTCCCCCAAGAGCTTTACATAAGCGTCTTTCATGTCCTTACTTAAAAAACTCAGCTCTATAAATTCACACCACTTAGGTAAAGCTTTTTCCATTTTCTTAAAAATATTTTGCTGTTGTTTTTCCTCTAAGCCCATAGTATTA
>JBJTTW010000287.1:0-8008 GCA_046080385.1 bacterium | reverse complement strand
AGTAACATCGCCTCTATCTTCTGACGCATTGCCTCTGTGATATGGTTATACTTGCTCATTGTTTTAGGTTACTTTTTGTTATTGAAACCTTTATACAATGAGCTTCTTTTTCTTAATTTAACTTCAGACTAGATTCTAGGGCTGTTATAGATAGTTTAGTTGATCCAACTTTTATTTTTTTTAAAGGTCTTGAAGTTTTAGAAGATAAAAAAAATTTCGGTAGATTGGTTCTGGGTCCAGAAGGTATAGCATTCAATATTCCTTATCCTGTAAATCTCACTCCTAATGACGCTGGAATTTTAAAAACCATTCTGAAATTCTGTTCAAAACCAGAATTTCCAGATGAGTATAAGAAAAATTTCAGTGAATTCCTCTCTAGCGGTGATACTAATATTCTCAAGAATTTTAAATCTAGCCTAGAAAGCCAGGAAGTAAAGAAAGAAACGCAAGAGCTTATTCAAGTAATAGATAAGCTAGTTAAAAGTACTGAAGTTTTAAATCTTAAAAAGGAAATTTATACTGGCATAGCAGATAATCGTGATACTGAGGAACTCAGAAAACTAGTAAATAATTATGAAGCTGAAGGTACAGATGATATAAGTCTGAAGCGAGAGCTTCTAAAAGCTACTGTGGAAAAGGATTTGCAAGATGTTATCGTCAAAACTGTAAAAGCATTAGATGAAAGAAACCCTAATCTAGCTATTGAGCTAAGTACACCCTTGTTCAAGATTAATCAAGAAGCGGCTCAGAGTTTAATAAAACTAGCATATAGGATCGAACTCTCTGATTACAGAACAGAACTAGAAAAGAGACTTAGAGAAGATCTAAATACTGGGTCATTAGATTTTTCTAAATCAAATGAATTTTTGAGGAATAGTCGTCTCAGACCAGCAATCGGAGAGCTTAACTATATAGAATCTATAGAGAAGGTACAAGAGGCAACTCAAGCACTTATACAAGATTTAATCCCTACAAGAGTGCGTCAGCAAGCAACTGAGCTAAGAGGAAATTTTAGCAGTAAGTCCCCAAAAGAAGTACTTCAGGCGATAGGTGATCTTGGTGCGAAAGGACCTGCTATATCAGCCGAGCTTAGTGAATTATATAAAACTTATGCAACTGCTAATTTACCAGACGTTTTCCAATCCCTTTTCCTACCCCAAATACAAGAAGCAAAGGCAATTGAACTGCAGAGTAAATTTACGCGAACAGAGCTTGGAGGAAATCTTGAAGCTTTTAAATATATGCAAGGAAACTTTGTTTCAGTAGTATTCCCCTTAGTTGAAGCTCTAAGAGCTAATCCTAAGACCGGTAAAGAGATAGGAGTTTACTTAGAAAATGATAGAAACGGTGTTAGAGGGAAGACTCCATTTGAGCAGAGATTAACTCAGCTAAGGAAACAACGGGATCTTAGTCCGATAGAAGAAATTTATCTAAAGTCAGTAGAAAGACTTAGCTTATTTAATCCTTATTTAGTAGCTTGCGCGGCTGTAAAGCCAGAAATTACCAGTGAGTATTTAAAAATACATTTCGAAAAGCTTTCTAATTCAAGTAAATCTCAAATTCAAGAGGGTAGCTATGTCCCTTTAATTCAGATAGGTACTGGTCCTAATGGACTTGCTGGAATTGGAGAAATAGTAAGAAATAATCCAGACCTCGCAAATTTAATGTTAGTTATAGATTCAGGCAAACAACCAGGAGGCCCTTTTGCTGTTCCAAATGGAGCTGCGTGGAATTTAAATAGTGCTAATGCTAGAGGAGCTAGTGTAAGAGTTTTACCAGATGAATCTAAAATACAAGAAGAACTTACTGTAAGAGGTTTTGGTAGCCCACTAAGATATTTCCCTGGAGAAAGAAAACAAGAATCGACTGTTCGCGAGGGTAGTATAAACATGACAGTAGATTATTTACCTGCACCAGACGATATTTCCTCGAAACGCTATGCCACTAATCAAGAATTACAGTTGGTTTTAGCTATGCAGGCAGCCCTATTAGTGAAAAATCTTGCTCTGGAAACGGAAATAATAAAAGTGGAACCTAATCCAGACAAGGATCTCCAAGGAGATAAAATCGTTACTTTGAGAATTAAAGAAGAAGGAAATTCTTCTCGTGAGGTAAAAATTAGAACTGATGCTATCTTCTGCTCTTCCGGCTTAGGAGAACCCACTTATGGATTTCAGGTAGATGATACTAAAAAAGCCCAGCGGATACTTCAAGAGCAGAGAGAAGATGAGTTCCCTAAATTATCTACAACACTTGAAGCCTTTAAAGCCTTAGCAGATATAGAGAATCCACGTAAAATAAAGGGAAATACGCTAGTGATTTATGGTGGAGGAAATTCCGCGGACACTCTTCTTGAATATTTCGGTAATCTATTCAATGGTAGTAACGATAGTGTAAATAAAATTGAAAAAATTTACGTACTGCTTCCAGGTGAACTCAGTTCCAGACCAAGATATGCTCAGATAAGAGATCTTACTGCAAGAAATGGAAATTCAAATTTAATTGAGTTTATCAATGCTAAAGTTGGCGATGTTGCTTATGCATCAGGTGATGATAAGTCTAGTAGTAGGTTAATTCTTTTAGATAAAGAAGGTAATAGTATAAAAGACAAATCTGGCGAAGAGATAGTAAGTGATTATGTTATAGCAGCCACTGGATTTAAATCAGGACTTGATAAGGTTCTAGGAGACTATGCTGAGCAGATTCCAGGCTCCAGTGAAAGTGAATTAAGAAAAAAATTAGGATTACCTACTAATCTAGATATAACAGTAGCGGAAACTCTGTCTAAAGATCCTAATATTTTAATAGTCGGAACAGCCTCTGCGTCTAACTTTAATAAAGAAAAATTATTACAGTTACCACTAAGGGCAAGAGAAGCTTTGGTGAGAAATGGAGCTGAAAATGCAGTAGCCATAGGCTTTCGAGGTCCAGATACACAGGCTGCTGTATCGATTTGGTTAAATGAAAGAGACATTACTCTAGCCGAGAATACAAAAAAATCTAGCTCAAGGACAGAGATTAATCTTTCTTCATATCCGACAAGCTCTAAGAATTCTGCAGTAGATGTCGGTATTAGAATTAATCCAGAAGACATTAAAATACCTAATAACATTCCTGATACCAGTCTTCTTTTAGAGCCGATTTTCTATAGTAACTTTGGTAATAGAGTCGAATTAATTGATGATGGTAGAAGATTTAGAGGGAAACTTAATTTCACTTTAAGTTATAACAAAGTGGAGCAGTTACTGAATCTGAGTTTCAAAGATCCTAAAGATGGTTTAATCAAAGCTAAAACAGGAATCCCCGAAGCAAGTTTACCAGAGGAGCTTATCGGGGTTGTCATTGATTCTTTAGTAGACCCTGATTTTCAAAAATACGCTTTAACTGAGTTGAATAATAAACGAGGAGCTAATCCTAGTCTTTCTTTTAGCTTAAATTTTAAAAATGGCTACTTAGACCCAACTAAGAGTTTTATAGAAGCTTAAATGTGGCACAAAGTGCTTATAATGTTTTACAAAAAAACTTTCGTTAAAGTTTTTTTGACTGTTTTACGGTTATCTCTTTTTGTCGCCTTGAGTTTTTATATACCCGTTAGAGCTGTAGAAGAGGCTCCAGTAATAGTTTTAGTGGATTTAAATACTTGGGATTTAGCTGATGCAGATGCTAGTGTTTTAAATAATAAAAATATTTTAGAAGTGACTAAGGTAGACGGCTGGAAGGATATCGTAAATCAGACTAAAGCCGTAAATGTAATCATTAAGCACCGAAGTGGCTACTGTGGTTTATATACTGCTCAGGGAGAGTTTATTCGTGAAATTAAGTTAAAAGATCAGAATATTCCAGCTTATTACACTAATAATTATTATCCAAGCACTGTAGAAAATCAGCAGGCTCGCTATTGGGGAGAGACAGGTTATACTACTGGTGGGCGTATGGACCCATATAGACCACTCAGAGGACCAAGAGATGATGATAGTGGTATTCAAGATTATAAGAGATTAAATCCAGGTTGGGGATATAAGACTGTGGAGACTGGTAATAAGACAGCTGGTGGTCATGTTATGGACTTCGCTAGGCTTATGCCACTTAGTTCTGTAACTCCTTTCTCGTATCCAGGTATTTATCAAGGTTCTAGTTTGGCTTATGCTTGGGGGCTAGGCACTATTCCACATATAGGTTCTTTTGTAGCCAATCTGAGAAAGAGTTCTAGCGATAGGGATAATTATATTAAAACTCAGCAAGCAAGAGAGGAGTTCGTAGATTATCCAGTCCAGTATTATAATTCTACAGAGCCATCTAACCCTATAACTAGAGATCCTAATTACTTTCGCTATCAAAATCCACCACAGGCTTTTACTCAAGAACAGCCTAACTATGGTCGTGATGCGGATTATTATCGTAATACTGGGATGCAGCATCCATAACGCAGAAATTGGAGTTTGCGGGCAGTCACATAAGTTAAAATGGTTTAAGTGGTATTAGTAGATAGAAGAAGTTTGATGAAATTTTTAGGTCTGGGATTGGCTTTGCCGACTTTAAACTCTTGTGATAGTCTTGTTGAACATTTTTCTTATAATAAAAATCTTGAAGCGACTCCAGGTCTTGAATTCAAGTCATTACTTGGTACTTTTAAATCTTTAGAAGCTAATTCTTTAGATGAATTAGTGCTTCCAGGAGGATATAGTTACGATATTATTTGCTCTTATGGAGATGTAATTCTCCACTCTGAATCTGAAGGTGAATCGGGGGCATCTGCGGGGAATGGAGTTGCTCAGAGGCATAGAGAAGATCTAAAGTTTGGCTATAATAATGACTATATAGGTTTTATTCCTTTAAACACTGATGAAGCTTTGCTTGCCGTGAATCATGAATTTTTAGATCCTTTAGATATCCCGATTGAAGCGGAGCAGAGAAAAGCTGTCGGAGTTTCGATTATAAAGATAAAGAAGGATAGTCATGGTCTATGGAAATTGGATGAAGATCCAGAATCTCAGCGAGAATTTAATAGGCGCATAACTGCAAATACCCCTTGCACTGTTAGCGGTGCGGTAGCAGTGCTTTATCCTGAAATGACTGGAACGCTTGCTAACTGTAGTGGAGCTATAACGCCATGGAATACGGTGCTTACTTGTGAAGAAAATTATTATTTATTTGATGAAGTTTATAAATGGAAAAATTTTGATGCAAAGCAGTATGGCTGGATAGTAGAAATTAATCCTTTAAAACCAGACTCTAAGCCGATTAAACATACTGCTTTAGGGCGTATGGCTCACGAGAACTGTGCTCTGCTTAAATCGCATGATGAGAGAATGGTAGTCTACATGGGAGATGATAAAGAGCGTCAATTTATTTATAAATTTGTTTCTAAGAATCCTATAACAATGCCTAAGAATTTCAAAGATCTTGACCTTGAGCCTCATTTGAGTCCTTTTTCTGAAGGGGATTTGTATGTAGCTAAGTTGGATAAGAATTTGAAATTTACTGAAATTACTTCAGGTAAAGGAAAATGGTTGAAACTTAGCATAGATAATCCAGTCTTAAAATCTAAATTTAAATCACAGGCAGAGCTATTGATAGAAACTAGGCTGGCTGCTAAATATTTAGCAGCTACACCCATGGATAGACCAGAGTCACTGTCGGTGAGTCCTAAAGATGGCTCTATTGTTGCTGCTTTGACTTATAGTCCAGCCGAAAAGAATAATTTTGGCTCACTGTTCAGAATCATCGAAGATAATCCTCACTCTGAGTCGATGACCTTTCAATATGAGAATTTAATTATTGGTGGTAAAACCTCTGGCTTTGCTTGCCCTGATAATATTTACTTTGATAAAGATAGTAACTTATGGTTAGCCACTGATATTGATGGTACTAAGTTGAATAAAGCACCATATGATTTCCAAGGAAATAACAGTCTTTTTGTTATTCCAAGTGAAGGTCCCCATGCTGGAAAAGCACTTCGTTTTGCAAGTGCTCCATCTGGAGCGGAATTCTGTGGAATTTGTTTTTCTGAAGATTATAAAACTCTATTTCTTTCAGTGCAGCATCCAGGAGAAGGTGGCTTGCCGAGTAGATGGCCTTACGGTACTAATGTGGCTAAATCATCTTTAGTCGCTATTTATCAAGAACTAGAGTGGTGGTAAGCTAAAGTATGGTATTTAGGATGAATTATCAGAAGGTCTTTAAAGTAAAAGAAATTATATTCATATTAGTTTTTCTTTTATCAATATTTTTTTTAAATTCGTTTTGTTTTGCTGCTGAGACTAGTCCAGCTTTTGCTGGTTTTTTTGATACCCAAAAGATCGTAGCTCTTAAGGTAGAGTTGTATGATGATACTGCTTCACAGCTTACCGCTATTGAATCGTCTGAAATTTATTCTAAGCTTAATAAATCTCTTAAAGTATCTTCAGATAAGAAGAAATTTTTATTAACTTTTGAGCATGATCCTCAGTATATTCAAGGTGAATCAGAGAGTACCTTTAGTGAAAAAAATTCAGTACTCTTAAATAATTTAAAAATTTTTAGCACGGATGCTAATGGCAAAAGAACTAACGTAACCAGTAAATTTTCCTTTAAGTTGAAAGCTAATTCTACTCATAAGTTTGCTAACTTTTCAACTTTAATAACTCAGTTTACCACTGTACGATTAGCTTATCCTGATATTCAGACTTTGGAATTCGTCGTAGACGTCGAAGATTATTTGAAAAAAGTTAATGTCTTTTTTCCACAAGATGCACAAACTCGCTCTGAAAAAATCATCAAGATAGGTGCTGCTCAAAGCCTTTTAAATACTGTGAATATAAATAAAAATATTATAGTTTTTTATGAAGATACCACCGCTAATCAATTTAGTGTCATTAGTGATCCTATTGATTTAAGTTCTTCTTATGATGCTGCTTTAAATTTAACGACTGTCTCTGCTTTTGCTTTTAATACTAAAGACATTGAGAACCACCCTCTGATAGATTTAGCGAACTTGAAGCTCAGTATAAATCCCGCTCAAAAAACCTCTCTAGATTTAGTTTATGAATTAGAGAATATAGTAGTTAATGCTTCAAAGATTCAGATACCAGTTAAGTTAAAGTTGAACAAATCTAAAGGATTTTTTGTTAAAAACAGGGATTTAATGAATTTTAGTGAGCTTAAGACACTAGATTTACCTTTCGCTTTAATCGTGAAAAATTCAGTGGGTGTGGATAATGATTTAAGGGGACGTTTTAATCAGGCTTTAATCTTTAAATTTATAGATAGTCCTCGTTTTATAGACAAAGCTTCTGCAACAGCTAAGCTTAATAAGAATCCTTTAAATCCTTCTTTGGTACTGAAGTTTAATTATAATAACAGTGCAGATGGCTCTACAGATCCATTAGATCTTGTTATTAATCTTTTAGATGCTAGTTCTAATAAGATTGCTACAGCTAAATTTGAAAATTTTTCGACTCTCACTAAAAAAGCTAGTGGGCTTTTTCAGAAAACTCTTACTAGTGCTGAATTAGGCGAAGCATTCTTTACTAATGCTTCTGCAGCGACAAAGCTTCAGCTAGAACTTCATCGAGATCAGGATTATTTGAATAGGCTTGCTTTAGATGCCGCTCAGTATCCTGTCTTGAATGAGGTCGATACTTTGTTGTTGGGGCTTTAAAGGTATGAGTTGCCTATAAATTATAAGCTTCCATATGATTTTTAAATTTTCCCCTGAAATCGTTTATAGTAGAGGCTCCTAGTAAAAATGAGTTTGAGATTTCATCCTCTCCTTCAAACAAAGGATTTAAAATTAGCATCTCAATTCTATCCTCTGAAGTATTTGTCCCCTGCCCGATAAAATGAATAAGAAAGTAAACTTTTAAAGGAGAGGATATGAGTCGTTTAAGGAACTCACATTCCGCACCCTAGGGGTGCCAAATCATAAAAACGTTTCAAATGGAGTTGTAGAATACCGACAAGAGTTTTGGCGGCGGGTTTAAGATTGACAATTTGTTTTAAAAGCCTGTCATTATCTATGATATAGGCG
>JBJTTW010000286.1:0-18407 GCA_046080385.1 bacterium | reverse complement strand
CTCAAAATGGGCTAATTGAAATACTGGGAGTCCTTAAGGAGCTTGGGGTAGATCTCAATGCCAAAGGTGAAAATGACTTGACTCCAGCCCACTTTGCTGCTGCAAATGGACGTTCTGAAGCACTTAAAGTCCTCAAAAAATTAGGCGCAGATCTTAATGCTAAAGATAATCGTGGACGGAGTACTGTTCATTTCGCTGCTGCAAATGGACATTCTGAGACACTTAAAGCCCTCAAAGAATTAGAAGCAAATCTTAATGCTAAAGATAATGATGGTGATACCCCCGCTCATTATGCGGCAAGAGAAGGATACTCCGAAATACTAAAAATCCTGAAAGAATCAGGAGCTGATATTAATGCAAAAGAGAATAAGGGACGGACTCCTACTCATCTTGCTGCTTGGTATGGACACTCTGAGCCCCTTAAACTCCTTAAAGAATTAGGAGCAGATATTAATGCCAAAGATAACTTCGAGAAGAGTCCTGCTCATCTTGCAGTTCAGAATGGACAATCTGAAATACTTAAAGTACTTAAAGAATTAGGAGTAGATCTTAATGCAAAAGATGATGATGAGTGGAAGTTGGGGGGGTGCACTCTTGCTCATTTAGCCGCTAGAGAGGGACAGTCTGAAATACTTAAAGTACTTAAAGAATTAGGAGCTGATCTTAATGCTAAAGATAGCTTTGGGAGGAATTCTGCTCATTTCGCTGATAACTTTGAAACACTACAAATCCTCAAAGAATTAGGAGCTGATATTAATGCTAAAGATAATGATGGGCGGACTCCTGCCGATACGATTACTGCAGTCATCTCTGGTCGCAACCGGCTTCTAGGCAAAGTTACTGAGCTAAATTCCTAGCAGAGTCATATGACTGACATCTATAGCAAAAATACCCATCTTTGGGATTAACACCAAAACTAATCTGAGATCCAGCATATTCTTCGTTTAAGCTTGGGATATGCTCTACTCCTGGACCCATGACAGAAATTTTTCCAACATTAGCAAGTACTTCATCAAATGGAGTATCTGGACCTACATCTTGGTAATACTCCTTAGTATTGGCAATATAAGCAGCTTGATATTTTATTTGATCTATGGGGACATGACTCAAACTCAGAGTATTATTATGACCCACTTCTGTAATAGGACCCACTATTGTAATACGATCACCCAGCCAGAAATCCCTAGGCTTCAATCCCCCACCCTCTTCTCGAACACCTTTTATTTCTGCATCTTTTTGTGGATTTCCAGCAGCCTTACGAATTTCAGCAATCAATTTATCAAACTGGTCTAAAATTTGCGTTTCAGTATTTAATGCAAATTTTTCATCTGCATTAAAAAGGTATATCGGTGGCTTGGGAGCTGGCACAATTAATTTTTCCTTATAAATAGGTGAGCCTGTATTATCAAGGATAGGACTCGCATCCTGATTTTTATTAAATACGAACTGCCCAGTATTAGTATTTTCAGTTAAAGTAAAACCTAAAATCTCTCCTAATTCTTGTAACTTTGGCATTATCCGTTTTCCGAAAGCTGCGGATTTTTCAAGATCTTCTTTAGTGAATCCCAAAAAGTGATTATGCAACAAGTCTCCTCCACGATTAACCGCATATAAAGCTCTATTCATGGGAATCAGAAGTGCTGAAATTGGATCTAAAATATTTGTGCTATTACCAAAGGTCAGTACAGATATAGCTCTACCTAAAATCTCAGTATAATTTGGCTGAGTATTTTCATTTCGACTTAAAGCCTGAAAAGCTCCTCGAACAGCAGGTTTAACAATTTTACTAGTTAATTGTTCGTATTGATTCGGAGTCGCCCCGTTTTTAACTTTATTTAAATATTCTTCAGATGGAAAAATCACAGGTGAAGCGTTAAGAGTAAGTATTTTAGCTGGCATAAGCCTATATCCTACTATAGACTTCAAGGATTCTCGAAAAACGTAATAATATATTCAGAAATTAAGAAAAGCATGAATATTAAAAAAGCTAATAATAAATCCTTTTTCCATTCAGATAAACTTTACTAAACTAAACTAATCCTATTTTTTTAGTCAAATCATCTCCCATACTAGCCGCTGGGCCTATATCTGAGCTAATACACTCTCCTACATTAACACTGCCACAGAGAGGACAGCCACTAGAGAGAGTATTTGCATCATTTAAATTAGAATTAGGCTGCAAGCCAACAGCCCTGAAAGTCTCACTGAGAGCCGTAACCAAAGCACTAATACTAAAAACCTTCACACCCATTTTAAATAAAGGGTTCTCGACTTTATCAGCAAGAAAACTCCCTAGTGGTAAAGCCGTATTCAGCTTTAATTCAGTCTGTAAAAGCTTAGACATAAAATTCTTTAATAGCCCTAAAGCCTTATCAGAACTGAAATCTTGAAGTTTATTATCATTAGTTAAATGCTGCATCGCTGTTACAGCTAAGCCTAATAATGAACGTTTCAAGAAATGTGGTAAATGTGCAGCCTCAGCAGTTAAACTAGTCACGCTCGTAATAGCAGCGATTTTAGGTAAATCTTTTAATTTCTCATCCCCCCAAACCCCTAAATACATAGCTGTAAGTCCTAAAGCAGATTTAAGCTGGGCTGGTACATGAACTGGTTTTAGAAGCATTATAGTAGCTAGCATTGGCGTAATATGGCTGATCATCGATAAAAAACTTTTACTCCAGCGTGGCACTTCAAGATTATTAATACCATTCCCTAAATTATTTTTAGAATAAACATCTAGAGTGCGTAAACCCAACTCCAGTGTTTTCTTCAAATAAACAGGTAAACTAGAAGCTTCTAGCTTATTTAAAATCTTCTTGCTTAAATTTAAAGGCTGCTCACTAAGTGCATTTCCTGTATTTTCTTCCTGATGAGCTTCAGATAAATCAGTCACAAGTTTACGATTATCAGGGACTTCTAAGTTATCGGGCTTCACCAAAGAGTTTTCAAAAGCAGAGCCAAGCTCAGCTTGCGCTTCTGTGCTTAGCCTTGAGCTTACATGCTCATTAGCTCGCGTCCCATTATTTATTTGAAGCGTAGTAGAGGAACTTGTCAATTCATTTTAATTATACTAATTCCCTAAAGCTAACTATAAGCTTAGACTCTAATAAACAGAGAACCCATTAGAAGCAAAAGAAGTTAACGACTGTAGCTACTACGCACTTCACCTAATAAATAAATAGACCCACTAACTATGAGTAAATCCTTATCAGCTTTAAGTTCCTTAACTTTTTTAAGCGCAGCCTCTGATTCATTAAAGGCGTACAAATTTTGTGAAGAAGCAGTTAAAGTATAATTCTCTTCTATAAAGCTTTTTAGAAGCTCTGCATCTTGAGTTCTGTCATTTTTCACTTTAGTGAAAATAATAATATCTTTTTCTGGATTATAAATCTCTAAGAGCAGCTCCCGCAGGCAGTCTTGATACATTTTATCTTGCAGGTAAGCTAAAATAAATATTTTTCGAGTGAAAAAATTATTAGCGACTAATAATTTTATATATTTATTTAATTGCTGCGAAGCTGGGGCATTATGGGCAGCGTCCAGTAAAATATTTTTTTCTTGATCAAACTCAAAACGTCCAGGATAATTCTTTTTAAAATCAGCACTAAACTCATATCTAAATTTAGTTTCGACTTTAAAATCATTAATACTCTCATAAATTCTCAATGCAAGATTTAAATTATCTCCAAAAGGATCATTAGGAAAGAGCTCTGGATTTCTCTCATCTTCATCTAGCTCAAAATGCGGCACTGATGGCTTCATAATACCTTCTTTTTCAGCACGAATCTCTTCTAAGGTATTTCCCAATATATTCATATGATCCATGCCTATACTCGTTATCGCAGTAGCTAGAGTTTTAGAGGGGGAAATAACATTAGTCGCATCAAGCCTGCCACCTAGACCGACTTCTAGAATAGCGACATCAACATTCTCTTCTTTAAAATACTGAAAAGCCAGTATCGTCATTTTTTCAAAACCCGTAAGCTGCTCTACGACATTTTCTCTAACTAAAACTGAATCTATGCTTTGAAATAATTTAAACCATAAATCATTAAACCTTGTCTCTGAAATCATTTCACCATTAATATGAAAACGCTCACAGGGACTAATTAAATGCGGGCTGGTATATTTAGCGATTTTAAGCTTAGTGAATTTAAGATAGAGAAGCTCTAAAAACCTGCATACTGAGCCTTTTCCATTCGTTCCTGCGACATGAATCGCAAAAAAAGAGTCCTGAGGATTAAAAAGAAAAGCTAGGGCTTCTTTAGTATTTTCTAGCCCTAGCTTTATATTATTATCTATATTTTGGTCTGGGAACAAGTCTCTTCACTACCCTAGCTTCATGAAATTCAAAGATATCCTGAATCTCGTCCTATACAGTCTCATCACCTAACTGAAAATGTGAAAAAGTTTTCTGACTAGTCAAATCATCAACGAACTGCTTATCTTCTGCATCTAAGCGAGGATAAGCTGATTCTTTAGGCTCTATCTGACTAAAAACTTTTTCTAAAGCTTCCTCTTTATGACTAGGAATAGACATTTCAGCGCTCAAAATACTATCTAAATCTGCTTTAATCTCCGCTTCAGGACTAAGGTTTTCTGGCTTCTTAGAAGTAAATTCTTTTTCTTTGACTGGGAAAGGATTTGAGTTAACTTTCTCACCAAAAGGCTTGCGCTCATCTCTATCTCTACGATGATTATTCTTCCTCAGATTCTTGTGATTAGAGGAATTACTCGGCGTATTAGCAGAAGAACCGCTTGCTGGATTATTATTTAATAAAGGTGATTTATTTAAATTCAGAGTAGGAGTATTATTAGAATTCAATAAAGGCTTATTCAAATTCTTCTGGAAACCTGGCTTCGGCAGAGTATTCTGACCACCTAAAGAAGAACCACTCCTATTAAACTTATCATTCCTATCTAAACTTAAATTACCACGATCATTACGATTAAATTTATCATTACGACTTTGATTATTGAGTTGATAATTATTAGATGACCTCTGACCAGATAGCTTAAATACTATCCCGACGCCACCACAGTGAGAACATTCTTCACCAAAAACCTCACTAAGAGCTTGCCCTGAACGCTTACGAGTGATCTCTACTAAACATAGCTCAGACAGAGGACCTACCTGTGGTTTAGCTTTATCAGGTCTTAAAACAGACTCTAAAGTCTCCATAACCCTGATACGATCTTCTCTTTCAGCCATATCAATAAAATCGATGATTATCATCCCACCAATATTACGCAGCTTAATATGCCTAGCGATCTCAATAGCCGCTTCCATATTAGTTCTACGAACAGTCTCACGAAGACTATTACTAGCTGTAAATTTACCCGAGTTAATATCTATCGCAGTAAGAGCTTCCATTGTTTGGATAATAATATAACCGCCACTAGGAAGATCCACACGCTTAGACAGACAGCTGCGTAATTCTTTCTCGACTTCTGTTTTTTGTAGAATTTGATCAGTTTCTATATATCTTACTGAAACTTCTCTTCCAGTCCAAGCTTTAAGAAACTCTTCACACCTGTATTTAGACTGCAAAGAAGAAACGATAATTTCATCAATAGTACTATTAAAATTGTCTCTCAGAACGGAATAAAGAAAATCTTTATCTTTATTAACGACACCAGGACTGGTTCTCTGTTCATGCTTATCAACAATATTTTTCCAGATATTCCACAGGTTAACAAAATCTTCTTCCAGCTCTTCTTTAGTACGACCAGATGCTTCTGTTCTAATCACCAAACCAAATTCTTCTGGTTTCATTAGATTAGCTATCGCCTTTAAGCGATCTCTCTCTTCATGCTCACTAATCTTTTTACTAGTTGAAATACTAGTATTTTCAGTAGTTAAAACAAAATATCTTCCAGGAATACTAATCGTGAGATTAACCCTCGGACCTTTTTTACCTGTAGGTTCTTTTTCAATCTGCACCAGTAATTTTTGACCTGGAGCAAGTCTTTCATAGAGAGTACCATTTCCTGGTATATCATTTGCGTGAAGGAAGCCCATCCTTCCTTCCTCAAGTTTTACGAAAACCGCATTAATCGAAGGCATTATATTTTCTACATGAACTGTATAAATATCACCTACGCTAAATTCGTTACGCGAAACAAAGAAGTCCTGAGCCTTGCCGTCCTCAGTAATAGCGGCAATATTATGATGCTCAGAAATTATTAGAGATTTCATGTTAGCACCTTCTTTTATTTAGTTTTAGCTTGTGGTTTTAAGAATTAAACTTTTACAGCGATATCAACACCAGCTGGAAGATCAAGGTCTTTCAATGATGTCGTCGTCTCTTGAGTTGGCTCATACAGATCAATCAAACAAGAGTGAGTTTTTATTTGAAAATGTTCTCTAGATTTTTTATTGACGTGAGGTGATCTCAAAACACAATATCTACGAATTTTCGAAGGCATGCGAACAGGACCAGAGACTATAGCCCCAGTCCTATTAGCCGCATCAATAATCTGGCTAGCCGAAGCATCTAAACTTGTTGGGTCATAGCTTCTTAGTTTAATTCTTATACGATTTTGTCTTTTTTTGGACTGTTTCGATTCTTTTTGTGTGCTAACCATAACTGTATTTATCGCTTTATTATATCAGAAATTATTCTATTTTAGTAACTATTCAATGATAGAAGAAACAACGCCTGCTCCAACTGTCTTTCCGCCTTCTCTGATAGCGAATCTCATTCCTTCTTCGATCGCTACTGGCTGAATAAGCTCAACAGTCATCTCAATATTATCTCCAGGCATAACCATCTCTACCTCATTTGGAAGAATTACGTTACCAGTCACGTCTGTAGTTCTGATGTAGAACTGTGGTCTGTAACCTTTAAAGAATGGAGTGTGTCTTCCACCTTCATCTTTAGTTAGAACGTAAACGCTACCTACGAACTTAGTGTGTGGCTTAATAGATCCAGGCTTAACAATAACCTGCCCTCTCTGGATATCATCTTTATCGATACCCCTAAGAAGTACACCAGCATTATCACCAGCTTGAACTTCAGTAAGAGTTTTTCTAAACATCTCACAACCAGTGATTACAGTAGCTCTAGTATCAGTGATACCAACAACTTCTACGTTATCACCAACTTTACAAGCTCCTCTCTCAACTCTGCCCGTAGCAACAGTACCTCTACCAGTAATAGTGAAAACATCCTCAACAGCCATCAAGAAAGCTTTATCAATATCACGAACTGGAGTAGGAACGTCTTTATCTACCGCATCGATTAGATCGAAAATTTTATCTGCCCACTTATCATCACCAGGCTTAAGTGCTGGATTAGCCATAACAGCCTCAACAGCTTTAAGAGCAGATCCTCTGATAAATGTAATATTATCTCCATCAAACTCATACTTAGAAAGAAGCTCTCTCGTCTCCATCTCTACAAGCTCAAGTAATTCTTCATCATCAACCATGTCGCATTTATTCAAGAATACGACCAAAAATCCAACACCTACTTGCTTAGCAAGAAGGATATGCTCTCTAGTCTGAGGCATAGGACCATCAGCTGCCGATACAACAAGTATACCGCCATCCATCTGAGCCGCACCAGTAATCATGTTTTTAACATAGTCCGCGTGACCAGGGCAATCTACGTGAGCGTAGTGCCTAGTTTCACTCTCATACTCTACGTGAGCAGTGTTAATAGTAATACCACGCGCCTTCTCTTCTGGAGCTGCATCGATCTCATCATATTTTTTCGATGTCGCTCTACCTTGCGTCGCAAGGGTCATACAGATAGCCGCAGTAAGTGTAGTTTTACCGTGGTCTACGTGACCGATAGTACCTACGTTAACATTAGGTTTTGTTCTTTTAAATTGTTCTCTAGCCATTTAGTCAAGTCCTCTCTTTCAATTGTTATATAAAAAAATCAATAAATTCAAAGTCGATTGAATCAGTTTAAATATTATCAAAACTAGCCGAATTAAATATAAGTAATTAATTAAAAATTTGTAATTATTCAATCAATCCGCTAACATGGCACTGTTGCCCAACGTGCAAGTTCAAGGCTGAGGAGGACGAATGACCGCAGTGTACCAAGCGTACATGAGGATCATGAGGACGACGAAAACGCAGAAATTGGAGTTCGGTAACAGTGCCAACATTTAGGCTTAAGTCATGCACCTAAACCCTGTAGTTAGCGTCCTTCTGGGCTTATCCATAGTCATATTAGCTGGTAAAATCGGGGCGGTTTTAGCTAACAGTTTTAAACAACCTTTGGTACTCGGCGAATTACTAGCTGGAATCACCTTAGCCGGCTTCTCTTTATTAGGTTTCAATGGCTTTGATTTTTTAAAAGACAATTCAATTCTTGAAATATTTTCATCATTAGGTGTAATAATTCTTCTTTTTGAAGTCGGGCTGGAATCTCAGCTTGCGGAGATGGTGGCAGTAGGTATAAAATCCCTACTTGTTGCAATTATCGGGGTCATCCTGCCATTCATTCTGGGCTACTACGTCTCTGGAATGATTATCCAAGATTTACCTAATATAAGTAAGATATTTATCGGAGCTATGCTAACAGCCACCTCGGTCGGGATAACCGCAAGAGTCTTCAAAGATCTTAATTTTCTTGACACCAAAGAAGCCAAAATAATCTTAGGGGCAGCTGTCATCGATGATATTTTAGGATTAATAATACTTGCAGTCGTCTCTGGCATAGCTGCTACAGGCGTTGTCGATTTCATTTCGATTGGCAGCATCAGTCTAAAAGCAACAATCTTCATAATCCTGTCGGTATTAGCAGGCTTATTTCTAGCCAAAACAACTATCACGCTTATAGCAAATAAATGGAATGTCCCAGGAATGATGCTGTCTTTAGCTCTAGTAATCTGCTTCATGGGTGCATATTTGGCTAATCAATTTGGGCTTGCGACAATAGTCGGAGCTTTCTGTATGGGTTTAATACTTGATGATGTGCATTTTAAGAATTTCAATTCAGATAAAACGCTAGAAGAATATATACAACCTATCTCAGTGTTTCTAGTTCCAGTATTTTTCGTGGTAACTGGGTTGCATGTTGACATCTCCCTATTACAAGACCCTATAGTTATCTACTCGTCTATCGCACTATGCTTAGTAGCTATTTTTTCGAAGCTAGCCTGTGGCTGGGCTTTCCCTTCGAAAGAAAAATTTAGTAGAATTTTAATTGGTGTCGGAATGATTCCCAGAGGAGAGGTTGGGTTAATCTTCGCCTCAGTCGGTAAATCTATAGGCGTAGTCGATGACAGGTTATACGCAGTAGCCGTTATCGTTGTTATCACAACGACTTTAGTGACGCCACCTGTACTAGCCTTCTTAATTAATAAACTATCTAAAACAGCTATTAATGAACAATCTTAGTAATATCGCGATAGTCGCAGACTTTATCAGTAACAGCAATATCAAGTTAATTCAAAAGCTTTTAGAAAAGAAGAATTGCTATCATCTCACGCTGTTCTTAGAAACACTTCCAACTTTCACTTCACAAGAAAATGACACAATCAAGGTCACCATTTTTCCGTGTAATACTGCAAGAGAAAGGGGTTTAGAGAAATTGAAAAATACCATTCTAGCCAAAAGAATGGCAGAAGAAAGTAAAGGCTTAAAATTCACAGAGGAAGATGTTTCTAATATTTTCACCAGCACCACTAATGCTCGGCATTTTGATTTAATTATACTAGCAAGCTCAAAGCAAAACAGTCTTGCCAATAACTTCATTACAGATGCAAGTTATGCCGAATTTTATTTAAGCAGTAACATATACAATGAAGATTTTTTTGATATAAATGAGATTAGAGATTCAATTCAAGCTTATGAAAATATTCAACGAAATTTTGGATCTTAAATATCAATGAATGAATCATTTGAAAAATTAGTATTCGTAGTTGGTTGTCCCCGTTCAGGGACTACTAAATTAACTGAATTATTAAACAGTCACCCTGAGATTTTCGGCTCAAGTGAAACACATTTTTTCAATATCAACTGGGGCTTTAGCTTTCTAAATAATTCCTCTATTGATCTACTAAAAAACATTAGTGAAGAGAATCTTCACCATTCTTTAAAAGACTTCTACGAACATTACCGCATTAAAGATTTCCTACAATTAGCAGATATTAATAGTTTCAGGGTAACTCAGCTCTGTAAAGTTCTGCTAGAGAGGGAAAACGCAGAAATTGGAGTTCGGGAGCAATTAAAGGAGACTGCTCACGAACGCGCAAGTTCAAGGCTGAGGAGGACGAATGACCGCAGTGCACTAGGTGTGCATGAGGATCATGAGGACAACGAAAACGCAGAAATTGGAGTTCGGGAGCAGTCTCCAGAGAGCTTTAAGCAGATCCTGTTCACAGCCCTACTACAAGCCAGTAAAGAGAGAATGCCAAATAAAACTATATTCTGTGAAAAAACACCACAACATTTACAGAATGTTCAAGAAATTCACAAACTTTTTCCAAGTGCCAAGTTTATTCATGTTAAGCGTGATGGCAGAGATGTCGTTAATTCGTTACTTAAAATGCCTTGGAGACCAGCTGGCTTAATTAATAATGCTCGCTTTTGGAGAAAATACGCTAGGCTCGGCGAGGAATTAGAAAACAGTCTTCTAGATGAGAAGTTGGAAAAAAATATAATTAGCATCAAATTTGAAGAACTTTTAGAGAATCCACCAGAAGTACTTAAACGTATTTGTAAATTTATAGATATAGACTTTGATACATCTATGCTAGAACAGGTTCACAATAATAGCCAGAAAGTATTCGCTGATTGGGAAAAGCAATGGAAACATAAAGCGAATTCAAGCCTAGACCCGAGCAGGAAGGGTGCTTACAAAAAAGAATTAAGCCAAGATGAACAAATAATTTTAAATCACTTTCTCCAAAAGGATTTAACAGCACTTGGCTACGAAGTAGATTTAAGTAATTTCAAGTTTAGACACCTGATCTATATTTGGAGTAGTTACATCGGATTATTTAAAGCTCGGTTACTTCGATTTATCTCGCAAGAACAGTAAAGGACTGCGGTCATTCATCCTCCTCAGCCTTGAACTTGCGCGTTTGCGAGCAGTCCCAGTAAACAAACTGCTTCAGCAGCTATACCTTCCTCTCTACCAGTAAAGCCTAGCTTCTCTGTCGTAGTAGCTTTAATATTAATTTGATCTATATTTACAGAAAGAGTCTCTGCGAGCTTAATTCGCATAGCCTGAATATAGGGTGCAAATTTAGGTCTCTCGGCGAGAATGGTCGAATCAATATTAACAATAGAGAATTTTTCAGAAATCAGCTCTAAGACTTTCTTTAAAAGCTTCTGACTATCAACCCCTTTATACTCATGATCAGTATCTGGGAACTGCTTACCTATATCTTTCAAACCAGCGGCCCCAAGTAATGCATCACAAATAGCATGCGTTAACACATCGGCATCAGAATGACCAAGCAGTACTTTCTCAAAAGGGATTTCCACTCCACCCATAATAAATTTATGTTCTTTACGCTCGGGATAACTCTTTATGAAAAGATTTTTATCAAGCAGAGCATGAACATCAAAACCGTGACCTATTCTTAGCATTAGATTTTTTGAAATTTTATTCTTATGCAGAACTCTAAGCTGCAAGGATATTATAAACTAATAGCTATGCTCGGCAAATTTTCACCTGCTTTATTTATTTTTTTTCTTTTAATTATGATTCAGGTACCATGCTGGGCTGAATTTGTGGATATACCTAAAACTCACTGGGCTGAAGCTTCAGTGAAAAAAGTCACCCAAGATTATCAGATAATGAATGGCTATCCAGGAAATAAATTTGCTGGTACTGCTAATCTCAGCCGCTACGAAGCGGCTTCCATCATAGATAAATTATTTATTAACTTCGGTAAGGAGTTCGATAAAGACAGAGCTGACTTAGCAAATTTACTTGAAGTTATGGAACTTTTTCAAGGTGAGATGAAAACCACTAGAGATGAAGTTAAGAAAAAAGACGCTAAATTAGACGAATTAGGTAAAATCTCTAATTCCTTAATGGCCGAAAATCAGCGTTTAAGAGTGCAGATAGACTCACTAGCCTCTGATCTGCAAACATTGAAAATGAAGGATGAGTTAAAAGCAAAAGCTAAAAAATCTAAGAAAAAACGTTTTTTCTTTTTCGGGAATAATGAAAAAAAGGAAAAAACTGTCAAGGAAAAGAAAATAAAAGAACCGAAGCTAAAAAAAACCAAGACAGAGAAACCTAAAGCAGAGAAACAAAAAAATACTAAATCTAAAGAAACTAAAGATCAGGAAATTAAAAATCCCGAAATTTCTGGTGAAGAGACTGAGCAGATGAATCAACAACCAAGTACAATAAATAAGGAACTTCCAAAGGCCGCTCCAGATTATGTTGATGAATATCAATATTAAGAAGAAAACGCAGGAATTGAAGATTGCGAGCAGTCCCTAAATAGCAAAAATAAATGGGCGATTATATATCTAGAAAAGAAATATGTAGTGAACTTGGCATAGATGAGCCTACCTTAATTCACTATGAGGATTTTCTGGGTTTACAAATTCCAGTAGACGGCTCTTATCATAAATCAATAGTAAGACTAGTAGTAAAAGTTAATGAACTAGTCTCCAGTGGTCTATCCTTCGATGATATTCACCACATAAGCTCCTTTGCTGAACAGTTCGCAGAACATATACCTAGCTTAGCTCCATTTAAAGAACTTTCACCTAGAGAGCAACTCAGAAATATTACGAAAGATTATTTTCAGCTTTTAAATGAATTTTCTGAAAAAGATAAATTAGCCAAAGAAAAAATCAGCAGGTTAGAACATGAGCTTAGGGAACAAAAATCTGAAAGTTCAAGTATCTCTATATTGCATGAAAGAATTAAAACTCTAGAAAAACAGTCAGAAAAATTAGAGACCCAGTTACAAGAGAAGAATACTGTTATAGATCAAGCTTATGTGGAGTTTGAGGCTCTGCAAAGAACTATTGAAGAATTAGAATACAAAAATGCTGAACAGGAAAATTATGTAAGTGAGCTTAAATTACAGTTAGAGAACACCTCTTCTGACATTATCGCGAAGGCACCAGTAGATATAGATTTTTTACTAAAAAAACAAGAACGCGATATTACTATGCGTTACCAGAAACAAATATACGATTTAAAGAAACAGGTAGAACAGCTTGTCGAAGATAAAGAAAAAATCTGGCGTCAGGGAACAAATTAACCGATATATAAGTCTTAGTTAAAAGTATGCGCTGCCCTTTCTGTAGTTCTGATAATACAAGGGTTCTTGAAAGCCGTGCCATTGATGATGGGGCGGCAATTCGCCGTCGCCGTGAATGTGCAGAATGCTCTAAAAGATTCACAAGTTATGAACGTTTAGAGCAGCTTCCGATAATCGTTATTAAAAGTAATTTAAATAAAGAAGTATTTTCTAGAGATAAACTGCTTAAGAGTATAGTAAGAGCCTGCAGTAAAACACAGCTGAGCACCCTTACTATCGACAGAATAGTAGATGACGTAGAGTCAGAGATTTATAAAAAATATCACCGTGAAATTAGCTCACAGGAGCTAGGTTCGCTCGTTATGAAAAGACTCAAGGAAGCCGATGCCCTTGCTTATATCCGCTATGCTTCAATATTTAAAAACTTTACTTCCCTAGTGGAATTTATTGATGAAATTAAAGAGATGGAAGATTCTTTGTTAGGTCTTAAGTTCGAAGATTTAGATTTTAACGATGAATTGATTGAAGATAAAAGTTAAAGACCGTTTCGAGGTATAAAAATATTATCAGATGACAGATGATAATTTTAAATTCATAATATCTCGGACTAGGCTTTATTTCGTCTTTAAACTAATACCCTTCTTTATTCTCAGCTTCTTTACACTCGCAGCAGTTCAAGCAGAATCCTATAAGCTTTATGCAGACTCAGAAACAGCTACTTACGAAAAATCGAATCGTGGTATTTTAGGTGTAAAATACTTACATCAAAAAAATAAAAACAGTGTCGTCATCAGCGTTTATCCGAATACGCCCGCAGAGCGGGCGGGAATACAAGTCGGAGACCAGATTATCGCAGTAGATGGCATTAATGTTATGCCTTATGATGCAGACCACGTCTTTACTCTCATAGATGGCTTACCAGGAAGCCCAGTAACTCTAAGCATGCTACGCTGTACAGCGCAATGTAAACCCTATCAAGTTCGCTTAGTACGTATGGATATGAATGAACTCAATTCCGATAATGTATTTAAAATCTATAAATATGGTTTATAAATAAGGTTTTTAGAGCTAAGACATCTAAAAACTGTTATAAAAATAATTCTTTTATCTTATCTGCATATTTTTCCATCACAAATTTACGCTTAACTTTAAGGGTAGGAGTCAGCTCACCACCATCTATAGTTAATTCATGATCCAATAAAGCAAACTTTTTCACTGATTCATAATTTGCAAGCTCAGCACTAAACTTATAAATTTCTTTTTCTATTTGCTGAATTAATTCATTAGAATCTTGAAGCGGCTTCGTAAAATCAATCGTAATATTATTTTCCTTCGCCCATTTAAAGACCACGTCCCTATCTAGAACTATAAGAGCTGCTAAATACCTTTCCCTGTCACCTACTACCACTATCTGACTTATAAAATCACTCTGCATCAGCTTATGCTCAATATGAGAGGGAGCAATATTTTTACCACCAGCAGTAATCAGTAGATCCTTTTTTCTACCAACTATCTTTAAATATCCATCCTGATCAAACTCACCAAGATCCCCAGTATGAAACCATCCATCAATAATGGCTTCACGAGTTGCTTCTTCATCTTTATAATAGCCTTGAAATAAAGCTGAACCTTGGCAGATGATTTCACCATCATCAGCGATCTTAACTTTAAAATGCCCAAATGGAATCCCGACAGTCCCTGGTTTATTCGCGAGTAGAGGATTTACAGTGAGCGGTGCCGTCGTTTCAGTCAAGCCATAACCTTCTAAAACAGTAATACCAAGAGCCTCAAAGAAAAAAGATATCTCCGAACTGAGAGGCGCTCCACCTGTAACAAAAATACTTAGCTTAGGAGCTATATTCTGCTTAATTTTATTCAGGATAGTAGACTTAGCCACACTATAAGCTAAATTTTCTAAAAACGTGACTGGCTTTTTATTAGCCTTCTTTTTCTGGAACTCAACTCCAAAATCAATAGCAGCCCTAATAGTCTTTCGCATCATCTCTGGCTGCTTAGCTATTTCGTTCATGACTTTAGCATAAATTTTTTCAAGTATTCGCGGCACAACCAGCATCATCGTGATATCAGCATTCTTAAGTAAATAAGGAATCTGCTCTGGTTGTTCACAGTAAGTGAAAATAACACCTTGATCTATGCCGTAGATCTGCCCACAGATTCGCTCAAATACATGCGCAAGAGGCAAGAAAGTAAGCTGTACATGCTCCTCGCCTAAAGGAACGTATTCAAAGAAAGACAATGCAGCAATAAGTACGTTCTTGTGGGTTAATGGAACACCTTTAGGGACTCCAGTCGTTCCAGATGTATAAATTATCGTCGCAAGATCATCTGCCTGAATCGCTTTTATATTTTCACGAAATTTATCAGGATGTTTTTTCTTTTCCTGCTCTCCTATTCTAATAACATCATCAAGAGTAATAATCTTAGGTTCATTTCTAGGGATATCTCCCTTATCTTCCATGACGATAACATACTCTAGTAAAGGAAATTTATGAAAATTAGCTCTAAGCTTCTGTAATTGAATTTTATTACGCACAAAAACATAACGCAAAGAAGCATGAATAGTGATATGTTCAATCGTTTCTGCAGATGAATTATGGTACAAAGGCACTGTACAAGCACCCATGCAGAGAATCGCAAAATCACAAACCAACCAATCGTGACAAGTTATAGACAAAAGCCCTATATTCTCTTTAGGCTCAGCACCTAATCTTTCAAGCCCTAAACTTAACTTTTCAACCTTTTCTAAAATCTCTATCCAGCTTAGCTCTTGAAGCTCACGCTGAGGTCTTTTAAAATAGCGAACCAGAACCTTCTCACCGAATCTCTGAGCCTTAGTTAGAAATAATTCAGCTAAGCTTTTATATTTCATTATCTAGCTAAATTGTACCCATAGAATCATTTTTTTGGCGATAATCACAGAAATTCACTGTAGCCCCTCACTTTCTAAGCAAGTGGCTGCTAGTATAGAAATTAGTGAAAACTTATAAATACTCAGCAAGAGACTCTAAAGGTAGAATCGCGAAAGGCGAACTAGAAGCTACAGATTTAGCTGCTCTTAAAAATAAACTGAGAAATCAAGGACTTTGGTTAATTTCACAAAATAGTTCACAGCAGTCACTATTACCATTTTTAGAAGGTTTTTTTGATAAAAAAATAGGACTAAAAGATATGGTAGTTTTCTCAAGACAGTTTTCTGCCATGATAGAAGCTGGAATAGCCATATTAAGAGTACTTACAGTATTAATCCAGCAGACAGAAAACCCTAAGCTAAAAGCCATATTACAAGAAATAAAAAGAGACATAGAGCAGGGGGTTCCGCTCTCTGAGTCCATGCAGAAATTCCCAGAAGCATTCGATTCACTTTATGTCTCCATGGTTAAAGCAGGCGAGCTAGGTGGCGTTTTAGATGTAGTTTTAAATAGAGTCGCTGGATTTTTAGAATCCCGTAGTAAATTAAGTAATAAAGTTAGGACTGCACTTACTTATCCAGCGAGCCTTTTAGTGATTTCTCTATTAGTAGTCTGGTTTATGCTGACATTTATATTACCGAAATTCTCTGCCATATTCACCAGCACTGGTGGTGAACTGCCAGCTTTCACGCAGTTTCTAATTAACATAAGTAATGTTTTACGCTCACCTTTTATTTTGGTTATCATCGCGTTTATTTGGTTTACAGTGAATTATGCGCGCTCCTATTACCGATCAGAGGAAGGACGCTTAAAAATAGATACTTTTTCACTGAAGATCCCTATATTCGGTCCTATTTTAAAAAAAGTCGCTATCGCTAGATTCTCGAGAACCTTCGGAACGCTTATAGAATCTGGTGTTCCTATAACCACCGCACTTGACGTAACTCGCACATCTATTAATAACGCTCTACTCGAATCAGTTTTAATAAAAGTTAAAAAAGATATAGAAGAAGGAAGCCTGATCAGTAATCAGTTACAGAAATCAGAAGTATTTCCTCCGATGGTCACACAGATGGTCGCTATCGGTGAAGAAGCTGGTGAACTAGAAAATATGCTAAATAAAATCGCTGA
This sequence comes from bacterium, assembly GCA_046080385.1. Taxonomy (GTDB): domain Bacteria; phylum Cyanobacteriota; class Vampirovibrionia; order LMEP-6097; family LMEP-6097; genus LMEP-6097. Next base: position 1,143 of record JBJTTW010000286.1, on the reverse strand, counting down.
TTTCTATGATGATGAGGTGGATAGTTCTGTAGAATCACTTACCGCTCTTATGGAGCCAGTCTTTATAGTCGTTATCGGTGCGATAGTAGGTGCGATAGTCGTGGCGATGTATCTGCCTATATTTAATGTTATTAATCAGATTAATTAAGCACTGTTGCCGAACTCCAATTTCTGCGGTCATTTTACTGTAAAATAAATCCTTGAAAAAGCTTTGTATAGAAGACTTTATGAAAAATCATTTTAAATTAAAGAGAGAAGAGGCTGGGACAGTTATTGGTCCAGCTATCAGGCAGCATGCTATAAAAACTCCAGCGATTACTTCTATTGCTCAAGCTAAGGGTAGATAAAAGTTAAACGAAAATATTTTTAAGAATCTTTACGGGCGTGTAGCCAAACTCCAATTTCTGCACTAGTTTTATATTTCGTAAAAAATTATAAAAATGAATTTACATTAACTGGTTTTAAAAGCTAGAATATTATTTATGATAATTCGTGAGGAGTTAGCTTCTAGTATCGGTGGGATTAATTCTTTCGCTGGAATGACTGCATGCCAGATTAGAAAAGCTACACAGCCACCCACGACAGTAAGCCCAACGCCACCAAGCTACCCAAGAAATTAGAACCATTCAGCTATTTTGTATTCTTTAAACTTATATTTTTAAATTTTTATAGGTCTCTAACTTAAATCTCTATATTTTAACGTAAGCTCTACTAACTTAATTCCAGAACATCTGGCACACCGTCGTCATCTGAGTCTTTATCCTCGGAAGCCGTTCCTAAAAGAATCTTAAACCAATTATCTCTTTGCTCTGAAATAGAAAAATCTACTAAATACCTCTCTGATTTTTTATCTGCATCCTGTGCTGGTGCATTAGCTACAGCATTAGCCCCATCAGTCGGCTGACCGTAAGCAACAAAACCTATTTTCGGCTCTTGATAATCACCCTTTTTCGGTAAATCTTTAAATTGTGAATCTCCCTGCCTGTTTACTGTACTTTCAGCTCACATTCCGCACCCTCCAAATAAAAACCCCAAAAAGCTTTCAGTGAGTGGTTTTAAGGGCAGTTGGTGCGATTTCAAAATATTAAATTTCTGTTAAACAGTGGGTTTTAATACAGTAATACATATGGCCAAATCCGTAAA
>JBJTTW010000285.1:0-9605 GCA_046080385.1 bacterium | reverse complement strand
TACGTATGATCTTTTGGAACTAAATCCTCTAAAAGCTTTGAATGGAAATCTAATTGAAGAGACTCGTTAGTAAACATATCTTCTTATATCCTATCATTAAAACCTAGTCCCGAAAAGGCTCTTGATCTGAATACTTGTCGGTATTTACTTGTTGGGATTGGCAACAGTCCTTAGTTCTTTCATCACACGTGAACTCCATGGACACCAAATGTTGTTAGGCAAAAACGATCCTCCAACTTCATCCAAATGTTCTTCTGTATAGGAGATTGATGCATCACAAACCTCCATGGCATACTCAAAAAAAGAAATACTATGTGGAGCCAAATAAAAACTCCAATCTTGATTGTAAGACACCTTCTTTGAAATTATCTTACCCATGATATGTACCGTTGCTTGCTCTTTACCAGCGAGTATAGCTCTTGCAGTTCGAATTTTATCAGGATCATCAAGTTTAATAATAAAGGCATCCAATTGATCTGCCCGCTTGGTACTCTTTCCGTCCGTAAAAGAAAAATACACAGGCCTCGTAGGGACACCCACCTCTCTAGCGGAAACCTCATGCGGAAATACACCTAGTAAGGCTAAAAACAAAAAACAAGATAATAAGAATTTAAACATGATTTTATTTTGATATTAAAAATCTCAAAAGTCAACTCTCATTAAAATTTTTTTAGATTTAATTTGATTTTTTGCTGCTTATTATTTTATTTACTATAAGAGATTTTTGAGCGTACTGCGGGCAGGTGATTTTTACGACTAGCATGTTTAATTACTATCTCTTTCGCTTCCAGCTTATAATCTAAATTTTTCCTAAGTCCATAAAGCTTATCAGCAGCAGCTTTGCGAGCGATCTTTTCATTGACTATCGGCTGGGGGTAATTATTCATCATTAAAGGCAATTCCCAAGGGGTGTGTATATATTTAGCAGGCATATTCGCTAATTCTGGTAGCCATTTACGTATAAATACACCCTCCGGATCTTGATCTGAAGACTGCTTAATCGGATTATAAATACGAATAGTGTTTATACCAGTAGTACCAGACTGCATCTGGGACTGAGGATAATGTATACCTGGCTCATAATCAGTAAACAAGCGAGCTAAATGCAGGGCAGGTTCACGCCAATGTAGCCACAGATGATTAGTTGCAAAACTCATCAGCATGGCACGCATACGAAAATTAATCCAACCCGTAGCCTTTAAAGCTCGCATACAGGCATCTATCATCGGATAACCAGTCCGAGCTTCTTTCCATGCATTGAAATAATCATAATTAAATTCAGGCTCCCTAAGACCATCATAGGCAGAGTGTAAATTCTTAAATTCGATACTTGGTTCGTCTTCTAGCTTCTGTATAAAATGACAATGCCAGCGCAAACGTGCCGAAAAGGAGCGTATAGTACTAGTAGATTTACTACGCTTTTCTTCAGCAGAAATTCTATGGAAAATTTCCCGCATAGATATTAAACCAAAAGCTAAATAAGGTGATAGCCGAGAACATGCTTCGTAAGCAGTTAGCGGGGAAGACATCGCTTTAGTATAATTCAAGCCTCGCTCATGCAGAAAAGTATCTAAAAGTTTTAATGCTTCGCTACGACTAGCTTTCTGCCTCAGTATACAGCCATCATTTTCAAGGCCTAGGTCAGCAGCTAAAGATGAAAGCTCACTGGCTTTTTTAGCTGTTAATAATCCGTGCGGTAAAGTTTCATTTTCTTGCAGTTCTAAAATTGGCTCTAAAGCCAAGGGAGCTTTAATTAATGGCTTTTTCATCAAAGCTTGCCAGCGTGCAGCCCAATTATCACGAGTTTTCAAGCAGCGAATTACGCCATTTTGTACTGGTTCATGCCAAATTAAATTTCGTGCTTTAGCCCAAGCTTTTACTCGCTTATCCCTAGCATAAGTCCAAGCATTCCAAGTCTCCTGATGTGAGTATAAAGCAGTCACCGGATATCTTTCATATAACTCATCTAAAACCGAAACTGCATCACCGATTTTAATTACTAAAGACTGACCTAAGCTACTAAGCTCTGTATCTAAATCTACTAGAGCCTCACATAAAAATTCATAATGCCTATAACTCATATCTGGCTCTTTCCATAAATCAGGCTCAAGAATATACAGAGGCAAAATGGGAGCAGCTTTAGCTGCCATGCTGAGAGCTGCATGGTCATGGATTCTTAAGTCACGTTTGAACCAGAGGATTTGCATGTAATATTTCTATTTTAGACTGATATGGGAGTTGATACTTTGAAATTATTTATGCTGTGCCACCGAATTATAAACATGTGCAAAAACTTCTTCAGTCTTAAACTCAATATCTTCAGGTGTATAGCTGTCTGGAAGCCCTTTCTCTCCATCCCATAGAAAATTTGTAATTAAAATTTTTATCTGGTCACGAGTTGCCTGTTTTTCCTTCCAGTTATCGATTTTTTGTTTTTCAGCTTGTATTAATTGAAGCAATTCTTTTGCAACCTTTTTAAGCTTTTCAATATCCTTTTTAGACAAGTCTGGTTTCATCAACAAGTCATAGAGTGCAAGTGTATCTTGATCTTCAAGCCCTTCTCTAACTGCTCTTTTTTCTTCTTCGTCCATCGACGCATGGTATTTCATAAGAGCTTCAAAAGTTTTTTCTATAGTAACCCTATCTTTTTCGCTGTTATACTCTGCAACAATTTCTTCATAACGCTTTTGAAAGTTTGTTCTTAATGGATTTTCCATGAGCATTTTATTTAATCTTTTTTCAATAACTTCTCTTAAAGTCTGAACAGTAGTATTTTTCTTTTTCGACTTTTCAAATTCTTTTCTTAAACGGTCAAAATCTATTTTGCTTATATCATAAATAGTTGATTCCTTGATATTAACATCACTATCAGAAAAACTTCTTGGGACGACCGTTTCATCAATTACCGAGTGCAGCTCTTTTATGATGTGAGAAATATCAGCTTTTTCTTCATCTCCTTTAATAGATTTATAAATAATATTTATTGCCTCATACTGTTTCAGAAACTTATTTATAATCTCTCTAAAAGCAAAACAAGCCTTGAATTTCTTAAATACTTCACGAGACATAATTTCAAAACGCTTTCTAGTTTCGTCATTTTGATTTACGGCTTCTTTAGCATCATCAATCGACTTGTTGCGCTCAAAACCAGTCAGAGTAATAATATCATTCAAATTAAAACCCCTATCTTTTAAGAAAAGCTCAACAGCCATAATAGACTCTTCCAAGTCAGCCATAAGCTCTTCAGGTGGTTTTATAGGGTCAAGTTCAGGTGCTGGATTTCCTCCGCCTTCATCTATTTCTCCCGCTCCTGTATGCCCTGCAAAAGTGGCTAAAGCTTTTCTCAGGTTTTTAAGAATCCCGCAATAATCAACAATTAAACCATTGTTCTTTTCTTCGTGAACTCTGTTTGCTCTTGCTATTGCCTGCATTAAAGTATGAGCTTTTAGTGGCTTATCAAGGTAAAGTGTGGAGAGACTCTTAACATCAAATCCAGTAAGCCACATAGCACAAACAATGGCAACTCTAAAAGGGTGTTCGGTGTTCTTGAAAGCGGTTTCCGTATCTAGCCGTTTACCATCAGGTGTTTCAAAGCCGCTTTTCATCAACTTTCTATGCGGAATTATATCAAGATCCCATTTTCTGAATTTTTCGACTTCGCCTTGCTCTTCGCTTACAACGACAGCTTTTAAGGTTTCTTTCATCCATTTAATTTTGCGACCAAGTTCTATTACTTCTTGTTCATCAGCTTCTTTGCTTAAATCTTTTTCCAGCTGTTTGACTTTATCTTGCCAATAGCCTTCAATTAGTTTGTGCATTCTGACGCAGGTAATTTTATCAATGCAAACAAACATGGCCTTGCCCGTTTGCCATTGATAACTGTAATGTTCAACAAAATCTTTTGCTATTTTTTCAAGCCTAGATTGAGCTGTGATAACGTGATATTCTCGTTTAAGTTCTTTTTCTAGTCTTTGAGAAGTATCTATATCCTCTATTTCATCTATTTTAAGCTCTTCCATTTTTTCCTGAATCTTTTTATTTAGCTCAGTGGTAGAAACTTCTAACTTATCGCCTCTTGCATCGTAATAAAGAGGAACTGTTGCGTTATCTTCAACTGCTCTCTGGAAGTCATATGTTGAGATATAATCCCCAAAAATTGTCTTTGTGATTTCATCATCTTTAAATAGCGGCGTTCCTGTAAATCCGATATAACTTGCATTAGGAAGAGCATTTCTCATATTGTTTGCAAGCAAGCCGTATTGTGTGCGGTGGGCTTCATCGGTGATTACAATAATGTCATCCCTCGTATTATATGGATTCTTCGGGTCGACAGTTTTGTTAAACTTGTGAATCATCGTAAAAATATACTTGCTGTGTTTGCCGAGTTTATCTGCAAGATCTTCTCCTGAACTTGCTCGGTATTGATCAGGTTTACCTGTTATTTCTCCGCAGCCTGCGAAAGTTCCGTATATCTGCGTATCAAGATCATCTCTGTCAGTACACACAAGAAAAGTAAAATTACCACCTAATTTACGATGAATTTTTTTAGTAAAGAAAACTATAGAATAAGATTTTCCTGAACCCTGAGTATGCCAGAAAACACCAAGCTTGCCTTCTTTCTCTTTTCTGTTCCATACCGCATCAAAAGCTTTGTTTACTCCTAAAAACTGGTGATTTCTTGCAACAATTTTTGCGGGTTTTTCAGTGCTTTCATCAAACAGGATGTAGTTTTCAAAAATATCCATCAGGTCTTTTTTATTGCACATACCCTTTAAAAGGGTTTCCATGTCAACAACACCGGGTTCGTCCTCTGCAAGCCTTTTCCATTCGTTAAAATATTCAAACTTACTTAAAAAAGAGCCATATTTTGCATCTTTGCCGTTACCTAGGATAACTAAAGCATTGTGATTAAAAAGATGAGGAATCGTATCGCGATAATCCTTGAAATTCTTTTCATAAGCTGCTCTTATGTCTTTATTGATGTTTTTAAGTTCAAAGAAAATAAGTGGAATTCCGTTTACAAAGCCGATTATGTCGGGTCTTCTGCGATATAAATAACTCTTTACCCACATTTCACGAACAGCTAAAAAGTGGTTATTTGCTGGCTCTTTAAAATCAAAAACAAGCAGTTTATTTTTTACCAGAACATTTTTTTCATCTTTATACTCGACAGGTACGCCGTCTCTTAAAAAATTATATTTTCCCTTGTTTATCAGGTACATATTCTGTGATGATGAAACTTCGGTTATTAGCCTTATTGCTTCGCTGTAAGCTTTTTCAGGCAAGTTAGGATTGAATTTAATCAACGCCTGTTTTAAATATCTTGTGAGTATGACTTCTTTCTCTGAACTTCTGCCGAGTAAACCGTTCTCTCCGAAGGTTTCATCATTATATGCTAGAACAGAATCCCAGCCCAGTTTGTCTTTTAGATAATCGGCTGTGGTTTGCTGAACGAGAGTATCTTCGTTATATCTCGTCATACCGCTATTTCTCCGTTCATAAGTCTGGGGAGTAGGATGTCTCGGGCTTTTTTGAGTTTTTGATTTTGTAATTCTAAGTTTTGAATTTGTAGAGAAGATGATTTTAATACAGCACAATAATTTTTCATTATTTTTGATGAAGGCTTTAAAATTTTCATCTTCTTTAAATCTCTAATTGGTAATTGGGGTTGAGCTGTGCCAGAAGTAAAATTTTTAATTTGATCTTTAAAAGATAAACTTCGTAATGTCACATATAAATAGTAGGATTCAAAATCATCTTCAAAATCTCTTAATATCACCATTCCTGAATTTATTCGTATGTTCTCAAAATTTATACTGTCATCGTAATATGCAATATTTCCAACTGTCCCTCTTGTTGTTAAGACCAAATCTCCTCTTTTTAATTTACCGCTTCTTAAAATAGAATCTTTTTCTTTTGTTATAAACATTAATTCATTAGAAAAATTAAACTTATCACCAGAGGTTACATTTTTAGCACTCAGAAATAAGCAATAACCATTATGACAAAATTCAGAATGATTAGGATAATTTTTACCTCTATCGCCATCAATAAATTTAAGTGATGTATCTTCAAATTTAACCTCTTCCCACCCCTGCGGAAGCCCATCAACAAGCTCAACGTACTCATGCCCAGGAAAGCGAAAGTGCACAAACCATTCCCTGTACAGAAGCCTTGCTGATTCTTCCAGAAGCTGTATTCTTCGGCGGTTGTTTTCGATTAGGTCGTCGTAGGCGGATAGGGTACTCACTATTTTGTCTTGTTTTTTTAGTGATGGAACTTTACACTTAACCCTTAATGCGTTATTTCTATTAAGCCCGGGAACTGCGGCATCAGTGTTTAATTTATTTAAGGGCAGTGTTTTTAATAAATAATAAGTAAATTTTAAACCTATTTTAGACTCATCCCCTTTAACATAATAAACCGTATCAATCGGAAAAAAATCTCTGTTTTCATAATGTACAGAACCGATTGTTCCTTTTCTTCCAACAATAATTCCAGGTCCTTCAATTAAAGGCTTGTTGTGATAACCTGTTACACCACTTGAACCATAAACTGGGACCTCGCCAGCCTCCCTGTCTCTTTCAGGTAAGCTTTTCCCATATTTTAAATCAATTAGATTACTTAAAATACATTCCTCCCAACTCATACACCCTGCTCCCCTGAATCCTTTTCACCCCTCTTACGCTTCTGTTCAAGGCTTTTTTGTGTTTTGCTTATTTCTTCAATAAAATGCTTCTCTACTTCAGAGAGTTCATCTTTGGTGTTTTCTTTATATTTCGCATATTCTGCAAGCACTTTATTTTCAGCTTCTAATTGGCTTATCGTGCCTGCATTTTCCAGAAGCTCGCTTCCTGTCATTTTTATAAAATCATCGAGCTTGGCTATCCAGTCCTTCATGTACATAGGGACTTTTCTTAATGCCTGTAATTCTGCAAATTCAAGATAGGCAGACACTATTCTATTGAGAATATTTAATTCATCCTCGTTTAAATAATTTTTAGCAACCTTAGCTTCTGTTTTAGTGGGTTTTGAGCCTGTAAAACTTTTCATGCCCATAAAAGGCTTTTCACCATTGGCTCTTAAATACAAAATTTCAGCAGCCGTATGCCCATGTGCTGCAAAATGCATTTTGTTCTGAACAACTTTAAAAAACTTTTTTGTTATATCTGAGTTTGGGTCATAATCAATGCTTGTAGCGTAAATATCAAGGATTTGCCTATAAAACACCTTCTCTGACGAACGAATATCCCTTATACGCTCTAAAAGCTCTTTCCAGTAAGAGCCTCCTCCAGCTTTTTTCAAGAGATCATCGTTCATCGAGAAGCCTTTAATAAGATATTCTTTTAAAATCTGATTAGCCCAAATTCTAAATTGAGTACCACGTAGGGATTTCACACGATAACCTACAGAAATAATGACATCAAGATTATAATATGCAACTTTTCTTGAAACCTCTCTGCCGCCTTCATTTTGAACTGTCAAGTAATCCTTGACTGTTGAAATCTCGTCAAGCTCTCCTTCCTCAAAAATGTTTTTAATATGCAGACTTATATTTTGTTTTGTTGTCTGAAACAACTCTGCCATAAGGCTTTGAGAAAGCCAGATAGTTTCATTCTCGATTTTTACATCAATTTTTGTTTTGCCGTCCTGTGTTTGATAAATTATTATTGCGCTGTTATTTTCTACATTCATACGCCAAGCTCCTCAAAGTTTCTGGCTATCTGAGCAGCAAGCAGCACAGCTTCTTCATTAAGTCCGCTTAGTTCAATATGAATGTCTTTTAACGTCTCTTCAAAATCAAAATCTTCATCAATTTCTTCAGCTGCAACTCCGACATAACGCCCTGGAGTCAAGCTGTAATCATTATCTTCAAGGTCTTTTCTGCTTACAACTTTTACAAGCCCTTCAAGATCTCTTAATTTCGCTTCAGGGAATCTTTCCTGCAACCAGTGAGCCTGTTTGTAAAAATAACGAGGAAGTTTTAATTGTTCTACAGCTAGTTTTCTTTGCTCATCAAATTCTTTTATTAATTTTCTAATATCTTTGCCAACCCACTTGTCGCTGTCCTTTGCGTTAAGTTCATTTTCGCAAGTTCTTATAAGAGTTTCATAAAGTTTGTATAGTAAATCAGCTTGCTTTATCAAGTCCTTTGATTGTTCTGTTACGGGAGCAAGTTTTTGAGCTATCGAGTACATATTTTCATTATTTTTATCTATACCTTGCCATCCCTGATTCAAAGCATCTATGCTCTGGGAGTATTTCTCAGTATCAGTTATAAAAATATCTTTTGCCTGAATTAATTCAGCTTGAGTTTCTTTGTGTGAGGCTGATTCCTGAGTCACAAAAAATGAATTAGTTTTATCAATTAGCTCCTGCAATTTAATTTTATAATCTGATAAATTCTGTTTTGACTCTAGGGCTTCGATTATAGACTTATTAAGATGACTTTCAAGGAGCTTGAAAAACTTTCCTGTTTCTCCACGATATAACCAGACAATGCTTGTAAGGTTTTTAAGCTGCTCTGGGCTGAAGTCATATATCTTGCGGGTAACTTTACGGTAAACATTTCTTGCATCTATCATCAAAACCTGATCTAGCTGCTCTTCTGTTTTAGCTTTATTAAAGAACCATAATTCACACGGGACACTTCTTGTATAAAAAAAGTTTGAGCGAATAGAAATCATTACATCAATATGACCAGTTTCTATCATCCTTTGGCGAACTGTTTTTTCTTCATTACCTGCACTCGATGCCTGTGACGACATTACAAAACCTGCTCTACCTTTTTCATTAAGGTAACTGTAGAAATAGGACATCCATAAATAGTTTGCATTAGGAACTTTTTTGTTTTTATTTACTCCAGGAAGTCCAAAAGGAAGCCTAGGATCTTTTTTGATTGCTTCTGCATCAACTTCATCAACATTGAAAGGAGGATTTGCCATTACGAAGTCAGCTTTACCGATCATTTCAGGAACTTGATCTTTATAAGTTATGCCTTGCTCAATCTTACCTTCAAGTCCATGTACAGCAAGATTCATCTTTCCAAGTCTTATTGTCGTAGGATTCTTTTCCTGACCGTAAAAAGTAAGCTGCTTAAGCGGTGAACCTGTCACCTGCTGAGTAAAATGAGCACTCTGCACAAACATACCTCCTGAACCGCAAGCAGGGTCAAGAATAGCTCCATGGTTTGGTTCAATTACATTTACAATCATCTGTACAAGAGAAACAGGAGTGAAAAATTCTCCGCCATCATGTGCATTCTGATTTGCAAATTCTGTTAAAAAATACTCATAAATCCTGCCAAATATGTCGCCATCTGTTTTTTCAAGAGCTGGATCATTAAAAGTATTCAATAAATCTCTTAGAATATTATCGTCAATTCTATTAAACTCATTTTTCGGCAGAACTCCTTCAAGTATAGGACTTTCATTTTCAATAAGCTGCATGGCGTTAATAATTCTCTCAGCAAGCTTTTCATCATTTGGAGAATTTACCAATTCAATAAACTGAGCTTCTTGAGGAAGAAAAATTGCACTTCTCCCAGAAAAATCTTCCTTTGTAACAGGTCTTGTTTGACCAGCTCGTGAAGGTAAAGATGCTTC
>JBJTTW010000284.1:0-1539 GCA_046080385.1 bacterium | reverse complement strand
CTTAAGGGTGCTGGGGAAGTTTATGTTGTCAATGGTGGTGACTTCTCCATCCGTGAAGTAGAGGCTTTCTAAGCCTTCGTTGAATTGGATTTTGTCGAGGTTGATTAGTTTAATGTCATCATCCGCAATAATTGATAATTTCTTTAATGATGTTGGGAAGTGTAATTGACTGAAATCCGACACAGTGGTGCTTGCAAAAAACAAAATTTCTAACCCATCGTTTAAATTTAATTTCTCAATATTGAGTATGGGATTACTGTCTAAAAATAGTTCTTTTAACGAAGTAGGTAAACTTAGGCTTGAAACATCATTGATTTTATTAAAACCTAAGTTTAAACGAATTAATCCTTGATTTAGCTCTAGATTTTTCAAATTACTAATTTGATTAGCAGCTAAACTTAAGACTTTTAAAGTAGAAGGTAGTTTTAAACCTAAAAGATCACTAATCTGATTATCAGTTAAATAGAGCTTTTCAAGACCTTCTTTAAAAGTATAAGTACTTAAATCGCTAATTCCCCTTTTACTTAAATTAAGTACTTTCCTGCTCTTTGCTGCTTGAGCACTAAAATAACAATAGCTAAAAGCTAAAACGCTTACAGCAAACAGTATTCCTAAGTATCTAAAATATTTCACCATAAAAAACTTCTCTAATATTTCCCTGATCATTTACGTTTCCCTCCGCCGCCACCTCCAGAAGAGGCTCCACTAGAGACACTTACTTTAGGAGCTGACTGTATTGCTATTACTTGAGGTGCTGGAGCTGCTTTTGGCTGGCTATCAGTATTATTCTGTTTATTTTCAGAGGGCTTTTCTTTAGCTACTTTTACTGGCTCATCTTTCGCTCTATTTGCCATATAATCATCGTATTTATCACGGGCTTGGACTAATTCTTTTTTTTCCAGATCTCTAGCTTTTTCTGCTTGTATTAATTCTTCTTTGATAGAATTGCGATATCCTTTTGAAGCACCATCAGCCTTCGCTTTTGCTAATTCTTCTTTCTTCTCCTCCACCAAATCCCTCGCCCCTTCCAGTTCCAGCATCGCCTGCACCTGCTTCTTATCCAGCTCCTTAGCCTTATCCGAAATATAAATCTTCTCAGCGATCAGAATCTCAGCAGCCTTCGCCGCATTATTCGTCTCTAAAGTAGCTCCAGTATAATTCAAACCATCATTCTTTAAATTCTGATATAAATCTTCATGCCAGTCTTTACGCTGCTGATTAATATTTAACTGCTGCGAGCTTGCTAAATCTGCTTGAATATTTAAAAACGCCTTCACCGCAGCTTCTGAACTCTGCCCTTTGAAAAGATCTGCTGTGCTGAATTTCTGATAAATCGCTGTGCCATCCCTGTCTTCAGTTTTAGGTTTAGTATATTTAAAATTCACGTTACTAACTTTAGATTTATCGCCTAAATCATCAGTATGAAATTTAGTAATTAAGGCTCCGTTACTGTCATAGACCTTAAAGTAACTAAATTCACTATTTTCAGGGCGATTATCATTTACTCCAGCTTCTTTAGTCGCCACCACTACCGCCCCC
>JBJTTW010000283.1:0-5993 GCA_046080385.1 bacterium | reverse complement strand
TAGATTTAACTGGATTACTAATCATAGTCGGTGGGAAGCCATTTAAGATACGCCAGAATTCATACCAAACTGGTACTTCATCCAATATCACCCAACCAACCACATTAGAACCTGGTCTAAGAAAGCTATTATTAGGCCAAGGCTTATCCTTTTTAGAATTTATCCTTTTATAGTCTGGTTGAACCAGAATTCTATATTCACCTTCCTCATTAGCATTAGCATCTATAACTTTTACTATTCCAGGGAAAGTTCCCAAAGCTACTGTAGGCCAGCCAGAGAACTGTAAAGCTGGAAAGCCCGAAAACTGTAAGCGCACTTCCCTACCTATACTCACAAGTGGAGCGAAAACATCAGAGATATACAGTTCCACAGCTTGATCTGAGCTTTTAGGTACTATAGTTAGTAGATCAGAACCAGATTTCACCGTCTCCCCTTGACCTAAAACCTTTAGCCTTACTATCTGACCATCAGCTGGGGCATATATCTTACGCTGTGTAATTCTACTTTCCATATTCGCTAAGTTAATATCTAGCTTAAAAATCTCACTATTAATATCAGCCAATTTCTCAAAAGACTGCGCTAGCTTAGCTTCGGCTTCCTGTACCTTTAAGGCGGCTTCCGCGGAGACCTTATCATAACTAAAGCGTGACTGGGTTATATCTCTACCAGCTATATTTAATTCAGCAGTAGAAGATTCATATTCTGATCTAGCCTTTACTAAAGCTAATTCTGCAAGTTCAAAATCTCTTCTAGAGCTTAAGCCTTTTTCATAAAGTTTTTCACTACGAGAAAAATTAAGCTGTGCTGTCTTAAAATTCTGCTCAGCGGCTTTAAGCTTCTGCTTGCTTGCTGTTAATTTATCCTCACTCTGACTAATCTCTATATCAGCGTTAGGCACTGTCGCTGACTGGACTTTAAGTAAAGAATTTATCTGCCTTTCTAGAGTATTAATTAATCTTTCGATAGCATTACGTTTATCTAGATAGGCTAATCGCTGGCCCTGTAAACGCTTTAACTGAGACTTATCTAAAAATTTCTCTTCTAACTCTTCTAACTCAATTAAAAGCTGACCTCTTTCCACCCAGTCACCTTCATGAATAGAGATATTAAAGATTTTACCACTAATCTGAGACTGCACTAACTGTGGTCTATTCATCGGCGAAAATACTGTAACCTTACCAACTCCAGTAATAGTCTGCCTCCAAGGCAAAAATAGAGAAACAAAAGCTATAAAAAAAACTGCACCGACTACATAGGCAAAAGTTTTTAAAATAAAAGGGGTTTCAATACTAGCTAAAGACCTCATATTAATTAATCTCCCTTGTTTTAAATTTAGCTAGCTCAGGGAAAAGCTGTGAGAATGAAGATTTAGTATCATTAGATAGATCATCAATTAAGCCTTTTTCTTTAATAGCACCATCTTCCAATAAAAAAATCTCTTTAGTTCTAGCCACAACTTCTGCATCATGAGTAATATTAAGAATAGTCCAAGGATTTTTTAAATCAAAAATCTTATTAATAATCTTAAGTTTAGTCATTTCATCCATACCACCAAAAGCCTCATCTAGAATGAGAAGCTGTGGATTACCAATAATTGATCTTGCGATAAGTATTCTCTGCCTTTGACCAAGTGAGATATTACGCCCTTCGCTTAAAAGCTGTGTATTAAGCCCTTTAGGATACTTTCTTAAATCCCTTTCGAGTTCAAGCAAATCAATAACCTTATCCAATGCCGCTCTCTCTAGATGATTACGTCCAAGTAAAATATTCTCTTCTACTGTCCCAGAGAAGATTTCGTTAAAATCACTTACTAATGCAAAGCTAGATCTTAAACTATCTAAATCTATAGAACGGATATCCCTACCATTTATAAAAATATGCCCTGAATTGATTTCATAAAGACCAGATAAAATATAAGCTAGAGAAGTTTTACCAGACCCACTCACTCCAACCAAACTAGCTCTAGCACCAGAGTTAAGCTCCATATTTAGTTTATTAAAAACTTTAACTGAGTCATTATATGAGAAATCTACATCTGTAATCTTAATCTCTGACCCAATTTCACTAGGTTCAAGTAAAATACCATCTTTCTTTTCTATCCCGAGTTTACTTATATAACTTACTTTATCTATTGCGGTAAGCAGATCATACCAAGTCTCTATTTTCTGAACTATCTTATCTATAGAGGAAAGTATCATAAGTATAATAATCTCTGAAGCCACTAACTGACCTAATGTCATCTTGCCATTAATTACGAGCCAAGCTCCAATAGACAATACTCCTGCACTTGCAAAAGCTTCAAATAAATAACTACCTGAAAACTGCCTAAGTATGACTTTAAAATGCTGCTTACGATCTAAAAGATAACTTAGAATCTTCTCATCAAGATGATTTAAGAGAAAATCCTCTTTAGCATTCATCTTAAAACCAACATTACAGCGAGCGATCTCCTCTAACCAATAGGCTACTTTATATTTAGAACTCGACTCGGCAAGACTAGTCTCTAAGCCTCTATAGCCAAGAATTACAATTAAGAAAATAACTGCTATTAAAAAAATATCAAAAACAATTAAGACGGGATGATAAATTCCCATAATAATTAAACCAACTAAGATTTGTAAAATAGCAGCGGGAACCTCTAAAAGTATTAAGGTGAGAGACTTTTGTATGGTTACCGTATCAAAAAACCTATTAACTAACTCTGGTGCGTATACTTCAGAAAGATGCTTCTGTGCAACTTTAAGTAATCTAGAAGCTGTCTGCCACGAGATTTTAGCAAAAATCTTTCTCTGCAATATTTCTGTAATATAGAGCTGCAATATTCTTAAAACACCAAGAAAAATTAAACCAAATAAAACCCCAATGGAAATTATGACCAAGGGCTGTATTAAAACGCCCGTTGAAATAATATTAACTATAATCTGTGCGCCAAGCGGCACAGCTAAATAAATAAGGCTAATAAAAATGGAATAAGCGAGAAAAACAAACAGTATCTGCTTTTCAGCAAACAGTATATTCAATAATTCTTTATATATTTTTTTATTAGAAGACATTTATACCACGGCGAAATCATCTCTGCGAGAATAACTCAGCTCTGGGAAATAAAGATTCTGCATACGCTCTCTATAGGCCCTTAAGTTCTCAGCTGTCTTAGATAATTCATCTAAAGGAGATGTGAATTCATCTATTAGCAAGCTAGATATAAAAGCGTAGGCAGTGGTATCCACTAAAGAAACTCTATCACCCATTAAGAAAGGTTTAGCACCCAGTTGATCTACAATGGCTCTTAAATCTTTCATACCATAATGATAAATTTCATTTCTCGAGTGCCTGCCGATACCTTGAGCCTGAAGCTTAGATTTAAACTGTTGTCTGAGCATACTTGGTAAAAACATTTTTAAGACTGGAGGTAAAAAACCAAACCAAGCAGATTCAATTACATGCCAATTATCATTCATGCGATTATAAGCCATAACCCAGATAAGACTCTCTTCAAAAAGCCTCTGAAAGGAATGAGCGACTGCTTTCTCTTGAATAGAAAGATGTGAATCTAAATCGATATTAAACTCAGAAGATAAATACTCCAGTATAAAGCTAGAGTCTGGAATTTCCTTACCTTTATGAATAATGTAGGGGAGCTTTCCTTTAGGACCCTTTGACGGATTAACTTCCTCAATAATTTCATAAGGGATACCAGCTATACGCATAAAAGTCTCAACTTTCATACAGTAGGTACTAGCATTAGGCAGCCCAAACATTGCAGGGAACTGAACAAGTTTTACTATTTCTGAGTTTTGTTTATCCATAAGGTAAATTCTAAACCTAGTTTACAGTTTAGTAAAGTATCAAGGACGCATTTAGCCAAGTACACGCCCATTAAGGAAGTGATGAAAAATGAAATTTTTCATCACGGACTGTCAGGTGAAGAGGTTAAGCAATCCGTTCCCCGAGCTAGGTTTTATACCTCGGTCGGGGTCGAAAAATGCTAGAAACAGCATTTTTCAGCGGATCTTAAACTAAAGCTTCAACGGCTTTAACTAACTTATCTAAAGCAGCCTCATCATTACCTTCAAAATAAACTCTGCACATAGCCTCTGTACCACTTGGCCTTGCTAAAAACCAAGAGCCATTATCTAGATAGACTTTTACGCCTTCTTTAAGATCTACTTTTATTACTTTAAAATCAGCTATTTCAGTAAAACTAGGATTTTTAAACAAAGCGATAAAACTATCTTTCTGAATTCCATCTATATGAAGATCTAATCTGTCATAGAAATATTGTTTAGCAACAAAATCCTGTACCTCCTGCCAAAGCTGAGAAAGAGTTTTATTAGTCCTAGCCAAGATTTCAGCAGTTAGCAGAATCGCAAGTATTCCATCTTTTTCTGGAATATGACCATGAATACTCATACCACCAGACTCTTCAGCGACGATAAGCATATCCTGCTTACGCATTAAATCACAGAGCCACTTAAAGCCTACTGGTGTTTCTATACATTCGATACCAAATTTCTTAGCTAACTCATCAAAAAGATGAGTAGTAGCAAGTGTTCTAGCTATAGAACCTCTAAAGCCTTTTTCTTCATAAAGAAATTTAGCAACTATAGGCAGGACTTTATTTGCGGGATAAAACTCTCCCTTATCGTCAATGAAAGCAAATCTATCAGCATCCCCATCATTAGCAGCACCCAAATTAGCAGAAGATTTAATAACAGTCTCTTTCAATTCCACTAAACGTTTTACAGTGGGATCTGGTAAAGAACCACCAAAGGTAGGATCTACAGTATTATGCAGAGCTATAACTTCAAAACCAGCATCTTCTAGTAATAAATTAACAAAATTCTTACCCACACCATGAAGTGAGTCATATACAACTTTAACTTTCTTTGCTGAATTCACTTTACGCAAAAAATCAAAGTCAATAATAGTCTTAATATAACTTACATAAGGCTTTTTAGCATCAAATGCACTGTTTAAGCCAATAGTTTTATGAGCCTTAGCCATAATATTCTCAGTATAAGCTTCATCAGATACGAAGTTTTCTATCTCTTCTAAAATAGCATTAGTAATCTCAACAGAAGCGGGTCCACCGTATTCTGGAATAAATTTAATTCCCATATACTCTGGTGGATTATGGCTAGCAGTAAACATCAAAGCACCATAGCTTGGCTCAGCTTGAGCAGCAAAAGCAATAACTGGAGTGGCTATTGGCTCAGCAATAAATTTCACATCAATACCAAAAGAATTAAATATATCAGCAGAAAACTTAGCGAATTGATCGGCAAGAAATCTTGCATCATAGCCTATAAATACAGCCCTTTCATCTTTAAAGTTTTTTAATATATAAGCAGAAATCGCTTTAGTAACAAGCTCTAAATTATCATAAGTAAACTCTTTAGCGATTAAAGCTCGCCACCCGTCAGTACCAAAACGTATTTGATGAGAACTAGAAGGCTTGGAAATTGCTTGCATAATTTTATTTTAACAAAGATATGTTCTTACGTCATTGAGTTTAAGCTTATTCATATGCGAAAATCAGTTACGGGTTTACTTTTATCTGTGCCAGAGTTTGATGCAAAAATGAATATAGCCCTAACTGGGATTATGGGAGCTGGAAAAAGCTCTGTCGGCTCTAAGTTAGCAAAATATCTCAGACGTAAGTTTATCGACTTAGATAGCTATATAGAAAAACAGGAAGGTAGAACGGTTAAAGAAATCTTTGAAGTCGAAGGAGAAGCATACTTCCGCGCAATAGAGAAAAGAGCTTTAAATGAGGTTTTCAGTGCTAATAATTTAGTAATCGCTCTAGGTGGCGGGTCTATAGTCGATAATAATAATAGAGACTTAATCCGTAAAAGATCTAAACTTATAACACTACTTGCAGACATAGACACCATTTCAGATAGAGTTGAGCATAAAACTCATAGACCCTTACTTAAAGGTACTGATCAAAAAGAAACTCTTATAAATCTATGGGAATCACGTAAAGATGC
>JBJTTW010000282.1:0-48713 GCA_046080385.1 bacterium | reverse complement strand
ATCAGTAAAGCTTTCTCTCTCAAAGCCTTTATTTAAATTTTTATTACCTAAATTAGCAGTACGGCTTGATCCAGAGTTATTTGTTTGTGATTCACCATAGTATCCGATAAGAAGCTCTCTTGGTGCTTCACCCAAGAATCTACTGGGCATACAAAAGTCTGTTTGCCCAAAAATTCTTCGACGGCGTGCGTGAGTCATAAAGAGTTTATCTTCTGCTCTAGTCACTCCGACATACATTAATCTTCTTTCCTCTTCAAGTTGGGTTTTATCTTTCGCATCTAAACTGCGTTGATGTGGGAAAATGCCTTCTTCCATGCCAGTAAGAAATACTACTGGAAACTCTAGTCCCTTGGCTGCATGTAAGGTCATCATGGTAACAGCGCTAGTATTCTGTTTAGAGTTATCAATTTCGCTCAATAGTGAAATTTCTGCAAGAAAGGCTGATAGTGAGTTATCTTCTGCATTTAGCCCGTAGTCAGTGGCGACTCCGATTAATTCTTGTATGTTTTCCATTCTAGATTCAGACTCCGCATCATTAGAGGTATTTAGCATGTCTGCGTAGCCAGTTTTATGAAAAATATCATCGACTAAATCACCAAGATCTAGTGACTTTTCAGCTAAGCGAAGTTCTTCTATTAGATTCGTAAAATCTTTTATTTTTTTCTTTATGCTATCTGAGAGGCTAGAGATTTCATCTATTTCTAGTAAGGCTCTATATAATGTATATCCAAACTGCTCAGCATGCTCTTCTATTTTAGTTATAGTCGTAGCACCGATAGATCTACGTGGCTCATTGATGATGCGTTTCAAGCTCTGGCTGTCAGCGGGATTGTAAAGAACTTTCATATAGGAGATCATATCTTTGATCTCTTTTCTGTCGTAGAATCTAAATCCACCTACTATGACGTATGGAATATTTCTCCTGAGTAGTGCTTCCTCTAGAACCCTTGACTGTACATTAGTTCTGTAAAGTATCGCGAAATCCTTTATACGATTAGTTCCAGCAGCAACTCGTCTCTGGATTTCAGCACTGATATACTGTGCTTCTTCTAATTCATCTTGAGCTTCGAATACACTTATTTTTTCACCATCTATTTTAGTTGCTTGCAGGTTCTTCTCTATACGCTCTGAGTTGTTCTCTATGATTCTGTTTGCGACGGCTAAGATGTTTCCAGTTGAACGATAGTTCTCTTCTAGTTTAATTAAATCAGCATTGGGGTAATCATTCTGAAAGCCAATGATAATCTTGAAATCTGCTCCACGCCAAGAATAGATACTTTGATCTACATCACCTACGACGGTAAGCGATTTATTCCCTGATGACCAGAGCTTTTCAGGGTCGTAATGTTGAGGATCTTTTCTTTCATTTTTTAAACAGCCTTCAGCTAGTAAACGTATCATCTCATATTGAGTGTGATTAGTATCTTGGTATTCATCTACTAATATATGTTTGAAGCGACTGTGAAAATATTTACGGCTCTCCTCATCTTGAGAAAGTAAATGCACCGTAAAGAGTAGTAAATCATCAAAGTCAAGTGCGTTGTTCTTTGCCATTAAGTCTTCATATTTAGCGTAAATTTGGGCCACGCGTTCCTCCCTGAAATCTATGGCTTGCCCGCTGAAATCCTTAGCTGTTCTTTTTTCATTTTTAGCTTCGCTAATGCGATAGCGGATAGTTTTAGGAACATATATTTTAGGGTCTAAGTCTAGTGATTTAATCGCTTCCTTAACTATATTTATAGTATCTGTTTCATCGAATATAACGAAATTCTTATTCCAAGTTCTAATAGAGCCATCTGGGGCAGCTATGCGGATTTTTTCTATTTCAGTTCTTAGCAATCTTGCACAGATAGAGTGAAAAGTACCTATCCAAGAATATTTCACATCTTCCTCGCCAATAATCTTAGTCAATCTTTCTTTCATCTCTTTAGCTGCTTTATTAGTGAAAGTAACAGCTAGAATGTTTGCGGGGTGTATTCCTGAAAGTATCATGTGGGCTATTCGATGCGTAAGTACCTTGGTTTTACCACTACCCGCTCCAGCTAGCACTAATAGGGGTGCTCCGCGTTGTTCGACTGCTAATTTTTGTGCTGGATTTAAACCAGTCAAAATGCTAATCTTTTTATCTGTACTGTGGGTATCTAAATTCACGTATAATAATTGTAAATCATGACGGGTAATTTGATTCTTTCTGAAACTATAGCTTCACATTCACCAATGAATCAGGTGGATTCATTTGTGACGTCTGAAGCCAGTAGCTTTTTAGATAGCCCTTCTGTTCAAGATTTAAGTGAAGAGTTTAAAAATATCCAAGATGCAGCTGGAAAGAAAGTGGCGATGATAGGTAGCCGTGATCTATCTATGAGCCAGATTAAAATTATTGAGATGATAGCCTTTGGTTTAACTGTAGCTGGAAATACCATTATTACTAGTGGTGGATACTGTGGTACTAACTATGCGACCATTAAAGGTGCTCTTAGAGGTAATGCTGACAAGCTCAAAGTCGTTCTACCACAGACTTTACAGCAGCAGATTAAAGAAGTTCAAGATCAGCTAATCGGTGTTAAAAATATTACTGAACATCCAGAATGGACACATATGCTTTTAGCTGACGCTAGCCGTCTTTGCAATCAAGAGATAATTTATGAGTGTCAACAATTAATTTGTTTCCTTTATCGTGACAGTAATACTCTTAAAGATTCTTTAAAATATGCTCATAGCTTGAATAAAGTTGTGACTACTTTTTATTTGGATTAGTTTTAGATAATTTAATTTTAACTTTTGTTTGTTAGGCTTCTGTAAGGGTTTAGATCGGTACGCAGATGGATTATTCATTTTATTTGAATAAGGAATCACTAAGCCTCAGATAGAATTTGGCGAATGGACCGAGAGCTTTTAGAAGCAAAGCAAATATTTAAGGAGAATTAACATGGATTATGGTAAGTATATAACCGCCGCAAATGCTAAAAAAGATTCTTGGTATACTAAAATTGCTGCATTGAAGGCGGAGGCGGAAGCCGCAAAGGAGGAAGAGACAGGTGATTCATCTTCTTCTACATCAAGTAGTACATCATCTTCATCTAGTTCAAGTTCTAAAAGTTCAACAAATCGTTTAAATGCTCTTGATAAAGATGATGTTTCAATTTTTTCAGGTATTAAAATAACAAATGATTTGGATTATGCATCTATTCTAAGAACTACTAGTGATAGAATTAGTAGAGTCTCAGATCAGATTAAGGTGATGAGAGAGGAAGCAGAAGCGGATAAAGCTAGAGAAGAGGCAGAAAAGAAAGCTGCTAAGAATACTACGACATCGGGAACTTCGGATACCAAAGTCCTTAAAGAAAGTAAAGCAATTTTAGAAGATATTAAATTAAGGAATAAAGATCCGATAGAAGGCTTTTATCAAGATATTTTAGGTAGAGATTCTGATCCAGAAGGTAAAAAATACTGGCAGCAAAAATTTGATAAGGGCATGTCTTTAACAGATATACAAGAACAGTTTTTAAGAAGTGATGAATATAAAAATAAGCCGAAAGATTAATGACTTACTGGCTGTGAGCTAGGGTACCCAAGTCTTTCTTGTAAGCTATCTATACGCTGAGAAATTCTGTCTATCTTATCTTTATTTTTTAACCATTTATCCTGCTTAGGAGCAGAAACTACTGAGACTTTAGGGTCTATATTTATCATTCTCTGAATGCCTGTCGAGAACTCAATTTCACAGAAATCACAGATGTCTTTAATACTATCTACTCGATTAGCTAAAATATCTTCGTAACGAACGTGCAAGTACTTCTCTGAAGCCATTTCATTAAAAGCGTGTAAGGCATACTCGTTAGCCGAGAGCCACTGGAAGGCACAGACTTCTTCTATGCTTTTACCTGATAAATACTCTTCCCAATTAGGTGGATTTAAAAATTTCCAGACCTTACCTGAGTAACCGTTAATATTTAGCTGTGAGTTATATTCGTAAAATTCTCTAAATTTAAAATCAAATAATTTACCATCAGAGAGCCAAGCATCAATTAGTGAGCTGATATTAGCTCTGCCATCTCTAGTTAGAAAAATATACTTAGCATCTGGAAATAGTTTATTAATATATTTTATGCGAAATACATTAGGCGGGGTTTTATCTATAATTCGATAGTCATTGAGTTTTAATATGTTTTCTTTGAAGAATTTATTTAAATGCAGGTAGCTTTTAAATAGTGGCTTTAATTTTTCTCTGAAAAATAAAACACGGGTTAATTCCCCAAAGCTCTCATTATTAAAGGTGTTTAGGTGATATAAGTTTTCTAATTCCTCTTTATCTTCATTCTTGAAATTTTTTTCATCTAAATACATAGAAAATATGGGGTCACGTTTATCTTTTAGGAATTTTTGCCAAAGGTAATGAGATTCGCGATAACTAGACCATAATTCAGGGCTTTCACTGAGTAGCTTAAAAAGCAGTGATGAACCACTGCGTGGAGAAGAAATTATGAAAATGGGTTTTATGATTTTCATTATGTTGCTGATTTAGGCGTGAGATTTACTTTTATACCAAGTGCTTCTATGCTCTAAAGCATCCCTAATTATAGTCTCTATTGAGTTGAATTTAGGCTGAAAGCCTAGAAGTCTTAAGGCTTTTTCTGGATTAGCAACAAGATAAGCTGGGTCCCCAAGGCGGCGGGGCTTCAATCCATGGTTTATTTTTTGTTTTATTAATTTTTCAGTAATACTTACTATCTCTTTTACAGAGAAGCCTTGACCATAGCCAAGGTTATAGATTTGATTTATGTTTCTAGATCCTTGGATATTAGTGTTATTCGTTGTCTTAGGCTCTGAAGCTGTATGCTCAGTGATCTTTTCATTCTGTAAATTACTGCAAAGTGTTTTCAGTGCAAGTAAATGAGCTTGGGCTAGATCTTTGACATGAATATAATCCCTGATGGCGGTACCATCTGGTGTTGGATAGTCGTTACCATAGATACTGAAGCTCTCTCGCTCTCCTAGCACAAAGTCTAACAACAAAGGAATGAGATGTGTTTCGGGCTGATGACATTCACCTAAAACCCCGTCAGCACCAGCTACATTAAAGAAACGAAATATTATGTAATTTAAGCTAGAAGCTTGTATAGCTTTTTCAAATTCAAGCTTAGAAGATCCATAGGGATTAATTGGTGCAAGGACGCTATCCTCGTTTATAGTGCAATTATTTAATGGATTTATGGAGTCATATTCTTCTGGAATGCCATAAACCGCTGCTGTGCTAGAGAATATAATATTTTTAAAATTTAATTTTTCTAAGCAGTCTAGAAGTAATTTAGCTTTATGAAAATTATTATTGAAATATTTTTCAGGGTTTTTTACTGATTCTGCGACCTCGATGAAGCCAGCTAAATGTATCGCTGAACTGAGTTCAGGATGCGAATTCTTGATTTCTTTTAATACTGTAGTATCTGCGATATCGCCTTCGTAGAATTTAACTGCCTGAGGAATATTTTTACGAAAGCCCGTAGATAAATTATCTAAGCCAATTACAGAATGATTTTCTTGAATTAAGGTTTGGCATATTATTGAACCGATATAACCAGCACAGCCAGTGACTAGAATTTGCACTAGGATTATTTTAGCTTGTATAGTAATTTTATACATGGAACTACTCTAAAACTTCAATTCCTGCGTTTTCGTCGTCCTCATGATCCTCATGTACTGGCAGTACACTGCGGTAATTCCTAAAATTAATGAAAATTAGTTTCGCTATATGTACTTATAATCGCCTTCACTACCTGAAATTAGTGACTGAAGATTTTTTCAAGCAGTGTGAGGAGCTGAGGCTCAGTTTGGATGCTCAGGAGATCGTGGCAGAGAGTGGATTTGCGATTCGACCTTTAGAAATTGAGCTTTTATTTATTGATAATAATTCTAACGATGGTACTGATGAATACTGTAAGTCATTTGTTGATAGCTTTGAAGCTCAGCTTAATTTTTTATCGTCAAATAATTTAAGTCTCAAATCAAAATATTCAGCAGCTTATATTTTTGAAAAAAGACAAGGTCTGTCTCATGCTCGTAATGCTGCGATTGAAAAGTTTACTGGTGAATATCTTGTTTTTTTAGATGATGATATTCGTCTTACAGATTCGTTTTTGGTAAATTTGTTAGCGAATCTTAATAAAACTTTAGTGACGAATGCTGCTCTTGATGAGCAATGCTTCAATGGCTTGGAGACTGCTTCCCTGTCTTTTATAGCTTCGCTTAGGATTGTTCCAGAGTGGGAGTTAGAAAAGCCAGAGTGGCTCAGTTTTAAACCACCTTTTGCATTGAGTCCTTCGGTTTTTCCTTCGCATGATTATAGTTCAGAGAGCCGAACATATCCTTTTGTTTTTGAAAATTTAAAAGTAGCTAATCCAATTGGTGCTGTGATGTTAATTTCTCGATCTGTGTTTGAAAAAATTGGGATTTTTAATACTGAATTAGGTGTGGGTAGTTCAGCTCTGGGTTTTGGTTTGCATGAAGATACTGAATTTTTTAGAACAGCTTTAAAGAAGGGAATACCTATTTATTATTGGGGAGACACTTATGTCATTCATCCTGTAACTAAGCAAAGGATGAGTGGAAAGTACATCTGTGACTGGTATTTTAAATCTGGAAAAAGTCTTACTTGGTTGGCTTTCAATCGGGCAGATCTTTTTGAAGAGGGGCAAGCAGAGATGATCGGTATGCCATTCTTACTGATAAGGAAGCTGCCAAAAAAATTAAAACAGTTTTTAAGTATGAGAATTATGGCGATTCCAGTTTATTTAATTTTAAAGTTATTATCGTTAATGGGTTTTAGCCTATTGAGTTATTTAAGCCTTAATTTTAGGATTATTATTTATTTCAGAGCTTTGACGATGAAGTGTCTCGGGGAAATTAGTGCTTTTAGAATGCTGTATTGATGGGATATTGAAATGCTGGAAATGGAGTTGTGTACCATCGCTCTCTGCTAGAATTTATTTAAGGTCTATAGTTCTGATGAAGACGACGAAAACGCAGAAATTGGAGTTCGGCACCAGTGCCATGAAGCTTTTACCTAAATTAGTTTGCCACTATTTAAATCTATTCTTAGCATTTATTTTTATATTCTCTGTAAATCCAATCTCAGCGATACCTTCACATCGCTTAGCAAGACCTCCTTATTTACAGAATGTGATGACTGACGGTTCAGTTTTCATTCATTTTAAGACTAAAACTGCATGTAAGACAGAGGTCCGTTATGGTAAAGGACTTACCGATATAAATCAAAAAGCTGTAGATAAAATTATTCGCACTTCTCATGAAATTAAGCTCACTGCTCTTGAGCCTAATCGCCGATACTTTTATCAAATTACTGAGTCAGACTCGCGTGGGGTGATGATTCCAGCTCATAAGGATTTTTTCAGCTTTATAGCACCATCACCAGTAGATCCTGTAAAAGAGATTAAGGTCTGGGTTTTAGGTGATCCAGGTACGGCTATAGCTCAGGATTTTCAGAAATATTTTAAGAAAACTCAAGTTAAGGTCAGAGATTCACTTTTAGAATATGAAAAGACTTTACCGAACCTTATTTTCACTTTGGGAGATAATGTTTATCCCTTTGGTTCTGAAGAATATTTCGATAAAGCGTTCTTTAATATTTATCAGGATATTTTTTACCAAGTGCCTCTTTATACCTGTTATGGTAATCATGATCAAGGTATAGAAGAGACTGCTAACATTTATGCCGTTTCCTGTCCTCGCCCTCAGGGAGTGTATTTCGATCTTTTTAATTTGCCGACTAAAGGCGAAGGTGGTGGAAAGCCTTCGGGTACAGAGGCTTATTATTCAGTTGAATATGGGCCTGCTCATTTTGTGGTTTTAGATACTATTGCACTTGATTGTAACTATAAGCAGATGTTTGACTGGTTAGAGAAGGATTTAAAGTCTGTTACCGATGGTAAATGGAAAATCGTGATCAGTCACTATCCTTTGAAATCTCAGTTTTTTGATCAGACGAAGAAAAATTCTAAAATCGCCGAGATATCTGAATATACTTTTAAAACGAAGATGCTTGAACTTAATGATAAGTTCGATGTGGATCTTATGATAAGTGGTCATATACATACTTATCAGAGAACATTTCCTGTTAAAGATGGGCGGATTCGCTCACATTTCTCTGCGAAGATCTCCGAGGCGAATACCTCTCGCTATGATAGGCATGAGGGGACTATTTATATGCTGGCTGGCACTGCCGGCTCAGCGTGGACTAATAGCAAATTAAAGCATTCTAGTTTTACAGCTAAGGCACTTGGTAAGCCAGGTGCGCTAATTTTAAAAATAAGAGCAGATTCTCTGGCTGTGAGCTTTTTGAGTGATTCTGCTAAAGTTTTAGATCATTTTAAAATTAAGAATAATGAGAGAAGAATATAAGTTTTTCTTTATTTTCTATTACTCTTTATGGTGATATATTCTAATCTGGTAAATTTCAATGGCTTGAATTCCTCAAGTCTTTTTTATTTTTTTTACATTTTTGTTATTTTTTTTGTATAATAGTTAGGAGTTAGGTTTTGTTACTTTATGGCAGATGTAAGCTCAGTTAATTTTAATAATCCACCTGTCGATTTTCCACCGAATACACCTAAATCAACGGGTGATCGTGTTGCAGAAAATAATCTCGCAAATATTGGGAGACAGCAGGCTTCAGATAATCAAGTGAAGACTTTACAAAATGTAGATTCGAGAGATGATAACCGGGCTGCTATTAATGAGCTACATGATTCCACCTTAGCATCGGGGCTTGAGATGGAAAGCAAAGCAGGTAATACG
This sequence comes from bacterium, assembly GCA_046080385.1. Taxonomy (GTDB): domain Bacteria; phylum Cyanobacteriota; class Vampirovibrionia; order LMEP-6097; family LMEP-6097; genus LMEP-6097. The sequence continues at coordinate 39,902 of JBJTTW010000282.1, read as the reverse complement.
GTGTCTCCTCAAGATTTAAATCAAGCTTCAACAAGCCAAGACCTTATTAATAAATCACATTTAGAAGCGCTTAAGACGGCTGCTTCAGCGGTGAATAATGCCCCCGAAAAGATGGGTGCGTTTAAGGCAACTGCATCTATGCCTTGGGCATCATTAGAATCTGAAATTAAGCCGCAGTATGATAGTGCGATGGGTCAGCGCAATCCCTTTGTAGAAGCTGTGCGAGAGAATCCAATTGCGAAAATAGCAGCTTTAACTTTTATTCCTACAACACTTCCTGCCTTGTGGGCTTTAATGGGAGGGCAGACTTCCGCTGATAAAGCTCTTGCTGTAGTTTCATTGGCTCAGAATGAATTTGTTATAAATGGAATTAAAGATGATGGCTCGATTCGTGATTTTTCTACGCGAGTTAGAGAAAGATTAGATTTTTTAAATGGTATAAAGCTTGAATCTATAAAAGCAGAGTCTGATCCTTCTTTGAAATTTGCTGGCTTATTACTTGAGCAGGTTATGAAGGCTGAGGAAAAACCTAATGCTCTTCAGGAAACAGTTACTGAGCGTCATATCATTGGAGCAAGAGAGTCTTTAAATGAATTAAATGCATTTTTGACTAAAAACCCAGAAGATATAATTTCTGGTGTGAAAGAAAATGGTGGACCGTTTGCTTTAAAAGCCATGATTGAGGCTGTGACTGGAGTTCCGGCTTTACTTGAGGCTAAATATCATGCTGGTCCTCAAGTGGATTCATTAATTAAAGCCATGGGCATTACTGAAAAAGCAGCTGTAAAACATCGTGAAACATTAGATGGAGTAGGAGGCTTCTTTAATAAGATTTTAGGTAGGCAAGTTGAAAAAGCTGAGAAGATTGTAACCCAAGCTGCAAAGGATAGTGAAGTGCTCTCTAGGAAGGCTGCTGAGCAGATTATGACTGGATTTGCTCAAACGCTAAATGATCCACAAACTCGTCAGGGTATTCATGATGCAAGTCATCATCTCACTAATCTGGGGACTCAACTTTTCAAAACTGTTGCTGATACAGCGAATCAAGGATTGACCAGTAATTTAGCGAGTGTTAATGACGCCATAGCTCGTGCCAGTAAAGCCAATTCAAATTAATTAAAACAGCTCTTACGTAAAATCTGCATTTATTGTTGTACCCTCTAAAACAATTCTATTCTCTGAATAACACTCTGAGTATTTATATAGCTACTGAGTTCTTGCTGAGCAGTTTCTAATTTTTCGATAAGGCTTATGCTATCTTTCAAATTTTTAAGATAAGCATTTTCTTGATTAGCCTGCCTATCAGTATTTAACAAAACCCTTTCTTCAAGCTCTTTATGGAACTTATTTTCAAGCTCTTCACAGAATTCAAGCACATCTTCTCTTTTAAATTTCTTTACCTCTTCAGAGAAAAGTAAATTTTTAGTTTTAGTATTCAAGGAATTATCGTCATAGTATTTTTTAAAAATAGAGTGAAGGTTTTTTTCATTAGTATCTTTAATTTCACTTACTGAATCTGAGCTAATTTCACGCAAGCCCGCATCAGGAGACTCTTCGGAAGGGTGTAGGTTTAAATTCAACTCAGGGAAAATCTGTAAACACTGTGATCTACTTTTCAATGTACCTAAAACGCTCTTATTGCTAGAAGCGAATAATAGGTATAAAGTTCGAGGATGCGGTTCTTCGATGCTCTTTAGGAGAGCATTTGCGGAGTGTTTATTAAGATATTCATAATCAGCAGGGTCTATGATAATTATTCTAAAGAAATTAGAACTCTGTGAAAGCGTATCTTGGAGCTTTTTTATATACTCGATTTTTATATTTTTCCCTTTCTCTAAGCTAATCAGTAAAGGCGTTTTAGGATGTTTATCTTCTGTAAGCCATTTGCAGTTTTGACAGGAGTTACAAGGGTGATTTAGTTTATTACTTCTATTTTCATTTATGTAAGGCTGATTGGTAATGTCATTGATTGAAGCTAAATTACTTCCACAGTTAAGAATTTTATTTAATTCTTTAGCGATAAGATATTTTTCTGAAGAACAGTTTTCTCCACTGAAAATATAGGAACTCGCTAACTGACCCTGATTTAGAACTTTATTTAAAAAACTCAATGCATGATTATTAATGCATTCCTTACGAATGTCATGATTTAAAGAGGATTGAGTCAAAAATTCCTTCCTTAAATTAATAAAAAGATCATTCATCTATGATTAAGCGAAGCTCGCGAGGCTAGGTTTTTTAAGTTCTTTAATTAAGCTTTGCTCTAATGCATAAGCTGTATTGTATAGAACCTTCTCGCCTAGTGCCTTGCCTACTAACTGTATGCCAATAGGCATACCTTCTTTATCGTAACCACCGTTTAGGGACATACTCGGTAATCCAGCTAGATTTACTGGAACTGTTAGTACATCTGAAAGATACATTTCAAGTGGATCTGATTTGGCTCCGAATTTAAATGCTGTACTAGGAGTAGTTAAAGAGAGGATTACATCACATTCTTCAAAGGCTTTAGAGAAATCGTTAAATATCAGTCTTCTAACTTCTTGTGCTTTTTTATAGTATGCGTCGTAATAGCCTGAGCTTAATACATAGGTACCAAGCATAATACGGCGTTGAACCTCTTTCCCGAATTGAGTTCTAGATTCTTTATATAAGGATTCTAAATCTTTAGTCTCAGCTCTGTGACCGAAACGCACTCCATCATAGCGAGATAAATTAGAGCTAGCTTCTGCTGGGGCGATTATATAGTAACAAGCCAAGCTCGCTTTAATATGTGGTAGTTTTACTTTTACTATTTCAGCACCTAAATTTTGGTAAGTCTTTATAGTATTATCTAAGGCTGAACGCATCTCGTGATCAAGGTTATCTGCTGATAAATCATCACTTATGCCTATTTTTAAGCCCTTTAAGCTACCAGTTTTTTCAAAATTATCTTTTATGTAATCAAGGTAGTTCTCAGTAGGGATGTTAATAGAGGTGCTATCCTTTGCGTCGTAACCAGACATTACTTCCAGTAATAATGCATTATCTTTTACATCTTTGGTCATAGGACCTGCTTGATCAAGGCTACTAGCAAAGGCAATAATGCCATATCTGGAAACCTTTCCATATGTGGGTTTCATGCCAGTGATGCCGCAGTAAGCTGCGGGCTGTCTGATAGAACCACCTGTATCTGTACCAAAAGCCAATGGTACTAATTCTGCTGAAACGGCTGCTGAAGAGCCTCCGGAGCTGCCTCCGGGTACGCGACTTAAATCCCACGGATTTTTACATGGACCAAAGGCGCTAGTTTCATTACTGCTGCCCATCGCAAATTCATCTAAATTCAGCTTCCCTAGAGGAATTGCACCAGCACTAATAACTTTATTAACAATAGTAGCGTTATAGACAGACTTATGACCTTTTAGAATATTAGAGGCTGCTGTAGTTTCAGTGCCGATCATATTAATGAGATCTTTAACGCCGATAGGAACTCCAGCTAATTTTCCGAAGCTCTGAGGATCATCTCCTCTAGCTAATCTCTGGTCAAGCAGCTTTGCTTTCTGCAAAGCAAGTTCAGGGCAGAGAGAGATAAAAGCATTAAGCTCTTTATTTAGTCTAGTCGCTCTTTCTAGAAAGGCTTTGGTGATCTCTTCCGCGGAAAGCTCACCAGATGTAAAGCTTCTGTTGAGCTCTATTGCACTTTTACTTGTAATGTTTTCTGACACATTAAGATTTTAACATGCAGGGACTGCTAGGTAATCTTCATTTTTGCCTTCTCTTCGTCTTGGTGATCTTCATTGAAGCTCTTTAATGTGTAAAAAGGTTTTTACTTTAATGTCATTAAAATACTCAATAAATTCAAAATGACCATCAGCAAATTCTTTTCCAGTACCTTCTATATTAACTTCGTCTAAGTTCCCCTTGCTAATTAATTCAAGGAGATTGGTTTTAGGATTAACGGTTCCTTCGACATTCATATTATAAGCACTACCAGCTAAAATCCCTTCACTGATACGATGCTTAGTGAAATACTGTACTGATTTACCTCCGAAATAACCGACTACATTATTAGTCATAGCGTTTCCATCACTCTCAACATAAAGAGACATAAGATTAAACGCCCCGACATTACAATAAATATTCATTTTAGCTTTACGTGGCAAACTTAGCTCCATAATGTTTTTGTAAACGATGGGGTAGGAGTTTACTGTCCCTTTCGCGTCAATAATACGATCATTCCACTTAGTGGAGCTTACATAGATGTTTAAGATTAGCTTTTGGTAAGGAGTTTTAGCGTCTTTTTCGTAATAAAATCTCTCTAGATGAGCAGTACCTTTTTTTCGATAAATTTTACTGTGTCCTAATCCTCTTAAAGCTAATATAGGAGTGTAATTAGCCATGAGTTTAGCTTTTGTATTCAGCAGTGGAGCTAACTCTGCTGGTAGGATTTGGTTTTTTATATGATGTTGAGCTAATGTTGAGTTAGCAAATACTTCTGAATAACTTGAATATAAATCAAGAGTGAAGAAAAATAAAAATAAATAAAATATAGCACTATGCTTTTTCATATTTATAAGGGTATTTAATATATTCACGAGAAAAAAGGGAAAAATAACTAATATAGCAAAAAATTTAGATAAAATTCTAAATGCTGTTATTCTTGATATATAGGATTTAGTATGGAAACTTTGTCTCAGATGGAGATACTTCAGGATTATGATATTACTAATTTGAGCACTTTGCGTGTAAAGGCAAAAGCTAGTTATTTTGTTGAGCCAGAGACTATAGAAGAATTAATTTCAGCTGTACGTTTAGCTAAAGAAAAGAATCTTAAAACTTATTTTCTTGGCGGTGGTTCTAATTCACTTTTAAGTTCTAGAAATATAGACGCCTTTTTAATTTCTACTTTAAAGCTGGATTTTATTAATGAGCTTGGTGATGGATTATTTGAGGTCGGTTCAGGGCTTAAGATGCCACGTTTTTGTGGCAAGATGATACATAAATCACTCACGGGAGTTGAGTTTATGGTGGGAATCCCAGGCTCTATCGGTGGTGGAATTATTATGAACGCTGGAGCTCATGGGCGTGAATTCGCTCAAGTCTTTATCTCAGCAAAGGTTTTAGATTTAGATACGCTCAAAATTAAGGAACTTGATTTTCAAGATTTGAATTTTAAATATAGATCATCTTCTATTAATCCAGATAAACAGTGTATTCTGTCCGCTGTATTGAAACTAGAATATAGTGATAAAGATAAAATTCGTGAAACCGTGGCTCACTATAACGCTTCTAGAACTAGTTCTCAGCCTTTAAAAGCTTGGACTTGTGGCTGTACTTTTAAAAATCCTGATAAATTTTCAGCAGGTAAATTAATTCAAGAATCTGGTGGAAAGCTTATGCAGATTGGTAACCTAAGAGTTTCTAATGTCCATGCTAATTTTTTTGAAAATATTGGAGCAGGCTCATCAATTGATTTCTGTAATCTTGTTTCTCAAATACAGAGATTAGTTAAGCAAGAAAAAAATATTAAACTATCTCCAGAAGTTAGACCTATTGGTGAATTTACTGAAGAAGAGCTAAAACTCTGGCTTTAATTGTTTTATTTTAAAATTTAATATTTTTTCTTCTCTCTTAGTGTACTTTTTAAAGACTCTGTTATAATCAAGTAATAATTGTTCAAAGTTGAATCGGGAAGTGAAATATTAAATGTTGGGAATACTTTTAAATTCTGCTATTGCAGTAGTTGCGACTGCTTTAATACCGACAGGTGACGGTGAGGCACCTCACAAAAGAGTAGATGGTATAAATCCAGAGATGCCCTCTAGGGTAGATCAGGGTAAGCAGAGAATTCAGAATCGCCTTATGCAGAGCATGATGGCGCGTGCTGCTGAGATGTTCGGTTCGGTAGAAGGAATCACAGAGCGAGAGCGAAGAGAGCAGAAGAAACGTAGAAGAGTTAGAGCTTTACAATCGAAAGTTCGCCAAAAAGAAGTTCGTAAGCTGAAAGTTAAAGGACGCCGTTTTCTTAGAGATTTGTCTGGGCGTATGCCGCATTAGTATAATTTTTTGATGAGCTATTCCCTTGATGGAGACCTGTAGGGATTATTAGGTCTTGGGCTAACGTATTCTTCTACGTTTGGGAGATCTTTCCAAGCATTTACCATCTACTATGGTTCTATTTATGGTACTTCCATCGGGTTGTTCGAAATTTTGAGCGGCTTCAACCACTACTTTTTCACCTTGAGTATTAATACCATTCTGGAAAATTCTTTTGAGTCCAAGCAGTCCGAAACTAGGACTGCGCAAGGGACATATAAAAGTCTTTTTCAGATTAAAATGGTATTTTGGTATAACTATTGCATAAGGTAATCCATTTTTATAACCCTCTTGATAATCTTTTGCTTATAGTAAATAAAAAAAACCCCTCTTTTTAAAGAGGGGGTTTTTTTACTTATGATTACACTGAAATGATTTTAAGTAACCTTAGAAACCACCGTGCATACCAGCGCCAGGCATGCCAGCACCAGCCGGTTCATCGGACTTTACTTCCACTACCGCTGCATCAGTTAGAAGGATTTGACCAGCCACTGAAACTGCATTGCGAAGAGCAGTCGTCGTAACTTTAACTGGATCTACGATACCTGCATCGAACATGTTTACATATTCACCTACAGCTGCGTTAAATCCGACGTTATCATCAGCTTCGTTATAAACTCTCTCGATTACTACTTCGCCAGAGAATCCAGCGTTATTAGCGATCTGTTGAGTAGATTTACGAAGAGCAGAAACTATGATCTCAGCTCCTAGTCTCTTTTCGCCTTCGTAAGAAGAGAGTCTAGATTCTAATTTCTTAGAAGCTTTTACTAGTGCAGTACCGCCGCCAGGGATGATACCTTGCTCTACAGCCGCTCTAGTAGCACTTAGTGCATCTTCTAAACGTAGCTTTTTATCTTTAAGTTCTGGCTCAGTCGGAGCTCCCACTTTAATAATCGCTACGCCACCAGATAATTTAGCTTTTCTCTCGTTAAGCTTTTCTTTATCGTATTCAGAATCAGAATTAGCGATCTGTCTTTCGATTTGAGCTACTCTAGCAGCTACATCAGATTTAGTAGTATCGTAAGCCACAATCGTAGTGTTGTTTGCGTTAACTACTGCTCTTCTAGCTTTACCAAGATGCTCGATTTTAACATCTGCTAATTTAATATCTAAATCATCAGAAACCACTTTAGCACCAGTAAGAATAGCGATATCCTCTAACATAGCTTTTCTTCTGTCACCAAAGCCAGGAGCTTTAACTGCACAAGCTTTAAGAACTTGTCTTAAGTTATTAATAACTAATGCTGCAAGTGCCTCACCTTCTACGTCTTCAGCGATAATTAATAACGGTCTACCAGATCTTGCCACAGCTTCTAAAACTGGAACTAAATCGTGAGGGATATTAATTTTCTTATCTACTACTAGTACGAAAGCATCTTCTAGAACAGCTTCTTCTCTTTCAGAATCAGTTCTAAAATATGGAGAGATGTAGCCTTTATCGAATTGCATACCTTCCACTACCTCAAGCTCAGTGTTAATAGATTTAGATTCCTCTAAAGTAATAACTCCTTCTTTGCTAACTTTCTCCATCGCATCAGCAATCATTTTGCCGACTTGAAGATCATTAGCAGCAGAGATGGAAGCTACTTGTTCGATATCTTTAGAAGACTCTACTTTACGAGCTTTATCAATAAGATGCTGAATTACAAATTCGCTAGCTTCTTTCATGCCTTGAACTAAAATTACAGGATTCGCTCTAGCAGCTAAATGACGCATACCAGCATCTAGAATAGCTCCGCTAAGCACTGATGCAGTAGTAGTACCGTCACCAGCTATATCATTAGTCCTAGAAGAAGCTTCCTGAATTAATTTCGCACCAAGGCTTTCAAATGGACACTCTAGGTCAGTGATTTCTTTAGCGATAGTAACACCATCTCTAATACACTGAGGTGCACCGAATTTTTTTTCTAATACTACGTTACGTCCAGCTGGACCTAATGTTACGGAAAGAATGTCTGCTACAGTTTTAGCGCCTTTATAAAGAGCTTTTCTAGCATCATCTTGAGTTTTTATTTGTTTTGCCATAATAATATATCTCCTTTTTTAAGTACTATGCTTCTACTACTGCTAATATTTCGTTCTCTGAAAGAATTAGAAGATCTTCATTATCTACTTTAATTTCAGTACCAGCGTATTTAGAGTAAATAACGATATCACCCTCTTTAAGATCGATCTTCTGCCTATCACCTTTCTCGTTTAATGCACCAGGACCGATAGCTAGAACTATTCCTTCAAGTGGTTTTTCCTGAGAACCGCTTGGAAGATAGATTCCACCCTCTGTTTTATCTTTAGCTTCAAGTTTTTTGATAACTAACTTATTACCTAGTGGTCTAAGTTTTTTCTTTGTTGCAGTTGCACTCATATTTTACCTCCTAAAATATTCAACTAATTTCTTCGTGTGATTATATCATGCTTTAATCGGCAAAAATTAGCTCTAGCTTTACTTATAAGCTTTGATTTTAGATTTTTTTTAGAAACTTTAGTTTCAGAGGCGGGCGAAAACGCAGAAATTGGAGTTCGGCTATACGCTCATGATATGTTTGATACAAATATGCTATATGACTTTATTATCGTCGGCGGGGGAATATCTGGTCTCTACGCTGCTTATGAATTAAAGAAAAAAGGTTTTACTGTACTTCTTTTAGAAAAAAATACAGTTATTGGTGGTACTTGGAACAGTGTTCAATACAAGACCTCTATCTATGAACTTGGACCTAATACGATTTTAAGTAATTCTGATGAGCTTTTAGATTTAATTGAAGATTTAGGGATGGAAGATGAATTATTATCATCGCCGCTCTCTTCTGCGAAGCGCTATATTTACCATCATCGTAAATTAATAGAATTAAGTTCTAATCCTTTGCAGCTTTTAAATTCAGGTGTTTTGTCAGTATTAGGGTTTCTAAGGATTTTTCTGGAACCGTTTTACCATAAGGATGACGAAAACGCAGGAGTAGGATTTCGGCATTATGCTCAGAAGGTTTTTAATCTAATACCAAAATACCATTTTAATCTGAAAAAGACTTTTATATGTCCCTTGCACAGTCCTAGTTTCGGACTGCTTGGGCTCAAAAGAATTTTCCAGAATGGTATAAGAGGGTTAGAGCAAGACTCAAGTCTCAATAAGGAAGAGTCTGTTAAGCAGTTTTGTGAAAGAAAATTTGGTTTTGAGCTTACTGATGTTTTAGTAAAGACTTTTCTTAAGGGCGTTTGGGCGGGGGATATTTCTAAACTATCGGCTAGTGTTGCTTTAAGTAATTTAGTAAAACTTGAAAAAAAAACTGGTTCGGTTTTTCTTAGTTTAATTATTGATTCTTTTCAGGGTTTTATTTTGCAGATTTCTAAAAATCTGTTCAAAAGCCTTAGTTTGGATGAAATGAAGCTTGAATCATCTTTTAGAAAAAGATTTAGTAAAAAGAAGTCTATACTATCCTTCGAGAATGGCTTGCAGTCACTAACTCAGAGAATGGCAGATGAATTATCCGATTCTTTAAAGCTTAATGCCGAAGTGGAGTCTATTTTAAAGGTGCAGTATGAGAGTGACGAAAACACAGAGCTTTCAGCTCACGAGCAGTACCATTATATTTTAAAAACTAATCATATAGGAGGCGAAAACGCAGGGATTGAAGATTGCGGGCAGTCTCGCCAAGGTGATTTTAAAGCGAAGTCTGTTATCATCGCTTCTCAAGCTTATGTCACAGCTAAGCTTTTAGCAGATTTAGATTCTGATGTCTCCACGGCTTTAGCTAATATAGAATATGCACCAATAGCTCTTTGTGCTTATGTTTTACCCAAATCTAAATTCAAGAAAGAGTTAAAAGGTTTTGGTTTTTTATCGGCTGATGATTCTATGAAAGTATTAGGTTCTATCTGGGCTTCAGAACTTTTCCCAGAGAGGAATTTAGAGGATGAATATCTGCACATTAGCTTTATTGGCGGGGCTTTAAATACAAGCATTGTAAAAAACGCAGAAATTGGAGTTTGCGAGCAGTCCCAAGCAATTTGGAATGAGTTAAGTAGCGAGCTTACTCTAATTTATAAAGATTGGGCTAAAGAGCCTCTTCAAAAAGAGGATTTTCGTTTATTGGATATTAAAATCATAGATAAAGCCATTCCACAGCTTAACTTAGGACATGAAAAATTGATTGAAGATATACGAAAACAGCTCAGGGATGATAATCCTAAAATACATTTAGTGGGTAATTATTTAAAAGGTGTATCTATAAAGGACGCACTGCGCAGTGTAACGGAGCTTAATAGTTATTTAGCTTAGTCCAAGGCTCATCATCAGCATAGGGAATATCGTTTATTATATCTTCAAGAGTGCTTCTGATGCTTAATAGAGAATTTTCTTCGACGATTTTAATCGGGATTTTTTTCTTGCGAGAAATTTCATATATCTGAGCATCTGGCTGAGCATAGCTTTTTAGAGCGAATATCATATCTGCTTCATCAATGGTATTTGCGATAGTAAGCTCAATATCATGTCCGCTCAAAGATCGTTTTAAAAGTGATTTAGATATGGCGTAAGGATAAATCGCTAAGCTATTACCATCTTTACTAAAAGGAAAATTACTGATCTGGCTAGAAGGCTCCTCTCTGTAAGGTTTTTCTAATATGGTGATTTCATCAGTATCTTTATTTCTAGTGCGAAGCTCAGGCTGGACTGTCCACCCTCTTAATATGGAATCTACACTCATAGCCGTATTCTTGTGAACGTTTACAGTGTAGCGATCTATAATTTCCACGCAAATATCAAAAGTCGGCTTAGAAGCTCTTTCTAGAATGGTTTTCCTTGTTCCGCGTTTACGAGCCTCATCGTCACCTAAAGTTACAGATTCTATTCCGCCTATCAGATCACTTAAAGTCGGGTTCTGTATTATGTTCTCAAGGTTAATTCCATGAGCTGTGCCGATTAATCTAACACCTCGCTCTGCGATAGTCCTTGCAGCATAAGCCTCTTCCTGAGTGCCTATTTCATCAATGATAATAACTTCAGGCATGTGGTTCTCCACAGCCTCTATCATTATATCGTGCTGTTGAAGGTGTTTAGGGAGCTGCATTCTACGTGCTCTGCCAATAGCTGGGTGCGGTATATCACCATCTCCACCTATTTCATTCGAGGTGTCTATGACGACAACTCTTTGCTCTTGCTCGGTTGAAATTTTATAAGCTATCTCTCTAAGAATAGTGGTCTTACCAACGCCAGGAGGTCCTAGTAGTAAAAGAGATTTAGATTCCTGTAAGCAGTCTTTTATAATATCGACAGTGCCGAACACCGATCTGCCGACACGCATGGTTAAACCAACGATTTTATTAATTTTATTTCTAATGCAACTAATTCTATGCAGAGTACCTTCAAGACCAGCTCTGTTAGAGTCATTGAATTCACCAACCCTAGCTACAATATCATCAAGAAAGCTCTGAGTGACAATTCTCTCACCAAGCATTATCGTTTTTTGTTTAGAAAATCTAGCTTCTGGAATGCGACCTAAGTCTAAAACTATTTCTATTAACTTGGTTAGATCATGATTTAATAAAATCTGTTTAACTTCTTTCGGTAATAAATCTACTATTTTTTGTACGTCGTCTTTAACGATATTTACCATTAAGTTAAATCTCTTTTATTTAATATTCCCATTTTAGTGGCTAAATCTATTTTTGTACAGAAAGATTTCCGTAATTTTAGGCATTTATTGGGCGTGCAGCCAAACGAACAAGTTCAAGGCTGAGGAGGACGAATGACCGCAGTGCACTAGGTGTGCATGAGGATCATGAGGACGACGAAAACGCAGAAATTGGAGTTTCGCTACACGCCCTTGCTTTAGACTGATTAATGATTTTTTTACATAAATGCTTAGCTTCTTCTATATCAAGTTCCAAGATTTTCTTTCTGAGCCAAGAGCCGATAGCAACGCCGTGAATTCCCACGCCTAAAGCTCGTGCTTTAGCTAGGCTTTTATCGTCAACCCCGCCAGCTATCTGTACGAAAATATTAGGTAAAAGTAAATTATTTTCCTTTAGTGCTTTTAAAACTATGTCTGCATTGTGTATGCTTTTTAAATCTTTATCAGTACTATTAGGAAGTCTTGCGCCAGATTGTGGAATGCCATCACACTGAATAATAATCAGGCGATCTTCAAAGTTGGGCTGCTCGCGTGTCATTTTTGCGATAAATATGGCTGATTCGGCAAGCTCTTCATCTGTCATTTTCTCAGAGCCGATGGAAAATGATTCGAGTTTTACCGAGTTTAAATCAAGCTTAAGGTAGAAATTTTCTAATGCCTCAAGATCTTTCCCTAAGTGAATTTCAAAGGCAGAGGCTCCTAGTGAAAATAAGCGATTTAACTCAAGTGGGTTCGATGCTGACCAGTTTTCAAAATCCAAGGCATCATAAGGGCAGTATTCAAGGCAGTTAGAGCAGCCAAAGCATAAATCTGCTTTATAAGTAAAAAGATTTAATTCACTGAAAGCTTCTGAGGGACAGCTAGGTATACAGAGCTGGCATTTAGTGCATTTTTCTTCGTTAACTACGATTCTTCTGAAATGGGGGTCTTTATCAATATTTACGCTGACCATTAATAATGGTTTAGGAACGGGTTCGTTTCTGTAAACGGTCTCGTTATTCGTTGATATTTTTAATTCCTCTAAAGCCTCGTTTATACCTTGATTAGCGGCGATTACAGAATGAGGAAATGCAGAAATATCTATTACATCAGCCTCAGCGTGAGTAAAACAGTAAGAATAATCTCTGATACTAGCTAAGTCTTTCAGAGAGGCCCCGACGATTAGCTTATGATAGGAGTGATTATGAAGAGAATTTTTAAGGCTTTCTGAGATAAAGAGGTTCCTTGGCTTGATTAATGTGTATTACGTCTTGTAGAATTAAAGTGTAATACATGATGTGATTATTGTAACTTTACGATAATTCGCTTGTCAATGGGAACCAATCCACTTAATTTAAGCTCTCTTAAAGAGGCTCTGCCGTCTCTTGGTTTAGCTGATGCTGATGTTCCAGACCCGAAGGAGCTTGCGAAAAATGTTAAAGGGGGAACTTATCCAGTTTTAACGATACCAAAGGCCTATTATAAAGACGGTGAACGTAAGGGGGAAATAAATTTTGAAAAGCTTCAATCAGGGATCGCAGTCTATCAACGTGATCATGAAAAGAAAAGATCTTTAGCAAAGTCTCTTCTAAACTTAGGTACATTGTGGGGGGGAGTCAAGCTTTTACTTGCTAATCAGCAAGAGCTTTTAAAACAAGAGACTTTATCCTTGCCTCTTGCGGCAAGGCAAGTTCAGAAGATTCTTAATGCTCCAAGTAATTTTTTAAACAAAGGGGCTCAGCCAAAGTTAGATGCTGGGCAGTTTAATATTTTACAGGAAGCGATGCCAGCTTTTCTTTTGGGAACAGGGCGCAGTCAATATGAGATAGCGGCAAAGAACCCTGTGGCAAAAGCCCTTACCACGCTTACGAAGCCCTTAGTTTTTATTTCCAGTCAATTGATGGGGGCTTTTGGTTTATTAAAATTAGCCTCACTTAGTTTAAATATGATGGAAAAAGCTGACCTGCAAGCCAATCCTAATCCAGATTTTAAAAACAGTGATTTTTTAAATGATCTTGCAGATAGAGGATTAGGATTTTTTCCTTTAGTGAAGAGTATAGGGGACTTAAATAGAGTAGCAGATACTTCTAAGGGAAACATCTCAATGGCAGTGAACGGTGTGGGTGGATTACTTACTAATGCGATGATGTTCAAAAATCAGTGGAATAATTTTCTAGATGGGTTAACGCACAAAGATGATAATGGTACATATAGTCTGCCAGAGAAGGTTCTATCTATGTCGTCCTATTTAGGGCTAGAAGATTCTATTAAAGAGAAGATTCGAGGCTCTGTGAGTAAATTTATTGATGTTATTGAGCAGGGTAAATTTAAAGATATTTCAGATCCGAGTAAGCGTGTTCAAGCCCTCGCTCAAGCATTTAAAGGCTTATCTTTCTTGGGCGATAATCGAGGTGAGGCTGTAAGAGATCAAGGTAATTTTATTGCGAGAACCTTGCAGAGATTTATGTCTGTGATTCTAGACTTGCCAGCTAATTCAATGCTGGTTATAAGAACACTATCTGTATTCGATAAATTAAGGAAGCATGAAACCGTCACGGCTAAAGACTTAGAGGATATAGAAGCTGGGGTTAAATTAAAATCCTCTGCGATTATGGCTCAGAAGCTTTTAGTTTCGACTGTCTTAAATGGTTTGATGAAAGTAAGAATAGATTTTGGTGGTTCTCTTGCAGACCTTAAGTCTTTAGAATCATGGAAACAGCGCTTTGAAGGATGGAGTAGTGGTTTAAGTAACGCTACCTTCTTGCCATTCGCTGGAACTTTATTTGCACCTATTAAAAAATGGGTGATTTCAAGTATTGATAATAAAGAAAAGGCTATACTGCGATCAGGAATCACGGATGAAATCCCAGATATTGATGCTGGACCTGTTGCAGCTTAAGCGACTTGCATCTTTAAATTAGCTAATTCGACATTAGCTAAGCAAGCAGCACCCACCATGCCAGAATTATTAGCGAGCTTGCCTTCGATAACATTTATATAAGGCTTTAAAGCATCTACTACTCTAGCTTTGAGCTTTTTATTTAAATTAGGGTAATTAATAAACTGTGCTAAACCACCACCGATAACGACTGCCTCAGGGTCGAAGCTATTAATTAAACTCGCGATACCCTGTGCTACATGGTCATGCCAAACGCTTATAACTTCTATAGCATCAGCATCTCCATGATTATATTTATCCATTAGGCTATAGTTATTTATATTAGGGTCTGCTAAATAAGTGCGAGCTGTGTTGTTAAGCCCAGTCCCAGAGGCATAAGCCTCCCAGCAGTCCCAGCTTCCACAAGTGCATCTACGGGTTCTGTTACTGTGTAGTTTTAAATGACCTATTTCGCCACCACCAAAATGCGCGCCACGCCAGATTTGATCATTAATAATAATGCCACCACCAATTCCAGTGCCGAGTGTGACCATGATCATGGATTTAAAATCTTTTCCTGAACCGATAGCATACTCTCCATAAGCTGAGCAGTTGGCATCATTTTCGACTATAACTGGAATCGATAATTTAGCTTCTAATTCTTTTTTTACTTTAGTTCCTTTCCAAGAGGGAATGTTTCCACATGAACCTATCATTTCTCCCTTCTCATTTACCATTCCAGCGGTAGATACTCCCACTGCTGCGATACTGTGTGTTTCTTGGATTTTTTTAACCATCTTGCACATAGTGCTGATGATATCTTCAGATGTACCACTGGGGGTCGCTTCTTTAATAATTTCTGACTCAACGAATACAGATCCTTTCATCGGAGCCGCTGCAAGTTTAGTGCCACCCAAATCAATACCTACTGTCGTAACATCGTCGTTAATAAGCATGTATTTGAATATATCACGAAATAATCAACAAATTAAGCTTAGTCTAGGCTGAATATGAAATTCATCCAGGCGGCCATTCAAGTTTTCGCCCAGCGATGAGATGAAGATGAAAATGATGAACAGTCTGTCCTCCGTCTTCGTTGGTGTTCGCTACTATTCTGTAGCCTTTTTCGGCAAAGCCTAACTGAGAGGCTAAATGAGAAGCGGTTAATAAAATTTCACCAAGAATATTTTTGTGATTATCTTGTGCTTCGTTTAGATTTTTAATATGCTCTTTCGGAATTATTAGGTAATGATGTTCAGCACAAGGATTTATATCACTAAAAGCAAGTATGTTTTCATTTTCAAAGACTTTTCTGGCTGGTATTTTTCCAGTGATGATTTTACAAAATAAACAATTTTCATCTGACATTAAATGAAATATTACCAACAACTAATTCTTGACTATTTAAAATATTTTCATCTAATAAGATTTCACCTGGATTAAGCCAGCCAAGATGTTCAAGGAAGCCTTTAGTGATAATGTTTTTCGCTCTGGATGATCCGTCGATAATTTTAATAATGAGGCATTCCTGATTTATTAAATTTAAGACTAGCATTAATCCTTCGGCTCCGCCTTTCGCCATAAAATTATTTGGTCTAGCTTGCATAATCAGTGAATCGATTTGATTCGGTCCTCCGATTAAGAGTGGATGTTCATTCATGGCTTTATAAATTTTTTGATATTCTTTTTCTTCCGCTGTTTTAGAAAATATTTTTGCCATTTCTTGAAGAGAGAGATGAAAAGTTGGTAAGCCACAGCCATCAATGCCCGTAATTATTTCTTGATTATTTTTGATGTCACCTAATCTTTTAATTTCGCTCAAAATGCTTTGCTGTAAGGGGTGCGATTCATTTATATAGTTATTTGCTTGCGAAATAGTCTCTGAACGGTTCTGAAATGGTTCACTTGGATTTATTTCTTTCATTAAAGAGTTTTCACTAATTCGCATTAAAGTATGCTTACCAGCACAGTTGTGTGCGAATTTTGATTTGAGGTAGCCGCTGCTTAAATTAGATCCTTTTAGCAGTCCAAGTTTCAGCGAGTCTTCTTCGATTTCATATTCTTGGCTTAAGTCAAGTAGAGTTTTTAATTGTTCAGGGGTGTTGTTATGAGAAGCGCAGGCTATGGCTATATATTTATCTGGAATATTTTTACTGATGAATGATAGTGAGACTTTAGCTTGAATAGGTTTAATAATAGAACGCGTAAAGCATTTAAAATCTGCATTTCCCCAAGACTTTATTATTTTGTCGCCTTTAACTAAAACTGCAACGCCATAGTGAATACTTTCAATTTGCTTATTGCGATATACTGTAGCTAAGTTTATTATCATAATTGTATTGTGGGAAAAAGAAATTTAACAGTCATTAGTAAGAATATCAGCATATTAATGCTTTTCGTGAGTCTTTCAGGAGCCTTCTTCCCGACTGTGTTATTTCGTAATTCTTCTACTCTTGCTGCAAAAGAGGTCTCTGATTCTGATCATCCCGTGAAACATTTTCTTGATGATTTTTATTCTGCTTGGAATGCTCATGATATAGAAAAATTAATGTCTTTTTATAGTAAAAGCTTTATTAGTGCAGATGGAATTATTAAAGATGATTATAAGAAGCTTACAGAAAGGCTTTGGACTAATTATCCTAATATTCAGCTTATTAACCGTAAGCGAGCTTTTAGAAACCAAGAGATGTACTCTACTGTAACTACCGTGGATTACTATATAGGTGAGACTAAGGATGTTAATCCCGATTTTAATGAACGAGGGAAAATAAATGCTCTTGCTCAAGGCAGTATGTATCTTAAAAAATATGGAAAAGACTGGAAAATCGAGTCAGATAGAATTAATTTCGAGCTTACTACTGTCACTTTCGGCAGAGCTAAGAAAATGTTAGATGAGAATTATATTTATTTTTCAGCTCCAGAACAGGTAGATGCGGGACAGGATTATTCTGCTGCTTTATATTTCGCTGCTGGTGATGATTATAGTGTTTCTGCTTCTATAGATAAAGAATTGGTTCAGTATGTAGATGAGCCAGAAGCTATTGATGAAGATTATCAAGACCTAACTGCAAAGAAGTTAGAGAGATTATTTAAGGCTAATGATAATAAATATAATGAGCTAGTTAGCGCTACAGCCCTTTTCTATAAAGGTTTAGTAGATCCTCAGCTGGATGGCATACTTTTTATATCGAAAAGAGTAAATGTTTTAGTGAAGCCAGAAGCCTTAGTGGCAAAGAAGATAGTTAAAGAATCTTTCTCTAATGCAAAGTTTGACGAATAAGGTAAAGGCTTATGTCTTAGATCATAATTTAGAAGAGCGATCTGTTGCGATAGCTTGCTCTGGTGGACTAGATTCCATGGTTTTACTTCAGGCATTAAGTGAAATATATAAGCCTGAAAAAATATTTGTTTTACACTGTGATCACGCTTGGCATGAGGGATCTACTCAAATAAGTAAATCTCTTGGTGATTACTGTAAAGGACGAGCTTTTAATTATATTTCAGTGAAATTCGATTTTACGGATCTGAAAAAAAATGAGGAGAATGCTCGGGAATTGCGTTTCCAGTTTTTTATTCAGAAAGCGGCGGAGCTAGGTGTGCGGGATCTCTTTATGGGGCATCATTTGGATGATAATGTTGAGACCATTCTGTTCAGGCTGTTCAGGGGAACGGGTGTCGCTGGTTTAAAAGGTATCCCTCTGGAGAATTTATTAGAATCGTCTGGGCTTACTTTACATCGTCCATTCCTGAGATGTGAGAAAAAAGAACTGCAAGAATATGCAAGAGACTTTAATCTAACTATATGGGAAGATCCTTCTAATGCTTTAGATTTCTATTCAAGAAATAGAATTCGTTTGAATATATTTCCTGAAGCGGAAAAAATCAATCCTAAGTTTAAAAATAATGTTAATCGCCTTGCTTTACTCCTAGAGGAACAGGAGACTTATATTAATATTCAGGTGGAATCTGCTGTTAAACAGTTAGGGAGCTTGCCTTGGAATTTAGAATTTTTTAGAGGTTTAGAAAAGCTAATGCAGCGCAGGCTTTTAGAGCGTTTTTTTACGACTAATATTGATTTTCAGAATGATTTCCTAGAGGCTATTCAGAAAGGTGGTTTTCATCGTATTAATTTTTCTAAAGATAGGTTCTTTACTATAAAACAAAAAAAAATTTATTTAGAGATAACGGCTGATTTCCAGCGAATGCATAAGGGCGTGTTCCCAAACGAACAAGTTCAAGGCTGAGAAGGACAAATCTTAGCTATAATTATTTATCCATTTTATGCTTAATGTTAAAGATCGTAGTGCGATTAAAGTTCTATATTCTGCTGAACAGATTCAGCAGAGAATTCAAGAATTAGCTCAGCAAATTTCAAGAGACTATAAAGATGTCGATGATTTAGTCGTAGTGGGCGTTCTTAAAGGTGCTTTTATATTTACTGCTGATTTAGTAAGAGCGATGGGCTTACCCGTGCAGATAGAGTTTATAAAATTATCTAGTTATAATAATGACGAAACTGAAAGCTCTGGTAAGGTAAAAGCTGTAGATTTATCTTTGCCTGAATTGAAGGGGAGGAATGTTCTTGTGGTAGAGGATATTGTTGATTCTGGTAGAACGGCTAAGTTTTTACTAGATTTTTTTAACGAGCATCTTTTCGCAAAAACAGTTAAGATAGCAGCTTTGTTTGATAAGCCTTGCGGGAGAGTAGAAGAGCTAGAGTATATAAAACCAGATTATTGTTGCTTTACTATCGATGATTATTTTATTTTGGGCTATGGCTTAGACTATTCTCAGCATTTTAGAGAGCTGCCGTATGTTGGGTATGTGGAGATTGCGTCGTAAGTAGGGGGTGAGGAATTTCCTTTTGCAACGGTTCTTTAAGATTTTTCACTTCTTTCTCTAAATCACGAATTAAGTACATCCCAGCAGCTCTTAAACCTAGATAGGCATTGGGAACTATATTATATAAAGTGGTAAATAAGCTAGCTCCGAGAAGTCCCATCCTATCAAACACTGGCTTAATAGCTAAAGCCGCTTCATCTATAAGTAAGAAGACTTGCCTAATGAAGTGATTATTCTTAGTTAAGAGCAAGAGGCTTTCTATGCTTTTTTCAATAAAAGACGGGAGATTTTTTCCGTAAATATTTTGGAACTTTTCGGCTAAAAGTTTTTTCACTAAACTAAATTTCTGTTTCTCAAGCTCATTATCATTATTTAGCTTTTCTGTTGATAATTTACATCCTGAAAATTTAGTTTCTTTGAATTCTTTATAGTTCTTCATTTCTTCTTTGAGATTCTCACTGAGAGCTTGTTTTGAGTCTGGGTTGACTTTAAATAAACTGCCTAAAGCTTTTTTAATGCTTGAGTTTATAAAATTTTCTACCTGCTTATTAATGCTATTAAATAATTTAGGATTTTTTTCTCTAATATAATCACTAAACTTATGAACTATTCTGTCCATGTAAGGGTCAAGTTTTCCGATAGTTCTTTCTGCACCGAAGACTCCGACTAAGCCAGAGAGTATCTGTATCATTTCTTTAGTTTGATCTGACTGTGAGTCTCTGACTAGGATTTTATCCCCAGTGCCTTTTATTAAATCAATTACCCAAGAGCAAGGACCATAAGTTAATGCTGAGCTGGATAATGCATCTAAGCCTATGCTTACAATGCTTTTAGGCTCGTGTAGCTTCTTGATTTGAGTTTCTTTTTTCTGTTCGGCTTCCTGTTCGGCTTTTGAATCAGGATTCTCTGTTATTGAGCTATTTTCAGCTTCTATGGCAGTAAAAGGGGGGCTAATTATTCTCTGCTCTAGAATAGAGGCGTTACCTAGCTGGCTTGCATTTGCAAGCACCATATTATCTCTATTATCTCTATGGGGAGTGGTGTTTTGGAGGCTATCCATTTTTAGGCATGAGATATTGCACCATGTGCAATGGGTTTCTGTGCGAGATTAAGCAAGGACGCTATGCGTCCTTGCTTAATCTCGCACGAGTATACAAGGTATTTTGAGGTCTAAGATTGTTATGAATGTTTTGAGAGATTACTGTTTGTTTTGCATTGCTCATTCCTTAGGCAGGTAATGGTTCTTTTACTGGATCGCGTTTGAAGGCGACGATGTTATTCGCTGAACCCTTCTCTGGGAGCCTTATCCCAAGCTCATTTGCACGATCTAGTAATTCTTTTTCTTTGAGATTAATCGCAAACATCGCAATAGGTCTAGTGAGGAATATATAAGTATTTGGTACAACATCGTAGAAGAAATGATAAATAGCAGCACCAGGAGGGCCGAATTTATCTAGTAATGGTTTAGCAACCAAAGCTGCTTCATTTGCAAGTAAGCTAATTCTTGTTAGTGATTTCTCATCTACGCAGGCGAAGGCAATGTCAAGAGCTTTCGCTACAGGAAGAGGCATTTTCTTGCCATAAAGTTTCTGGTAATCATCGTTTAGCATTTCACGGACTAATTTCGGGAAGTGCCTTTCATCTTTATGTTCCATTTCTGCTTTGTTTTTAATATAATCTATGACTCGATCTTTAAGATCTTGATTAAGAAAGTCTTTACTCTCGCTGGTTTCAAGTTTTTTGCCAAATAGACCAAGTATCCCATGAATAATTTGTTTGATAAGCTTATCACCAGCTTGATTCATTTTAATTAAAGCGTCTGGGATTTTATCATCTAAGAATTTGCGAATTTTCGGAAATAGTATTTTCCATTGTGGGTCAAGGAATTTGCCGATAGATTCTTCAGCCGCATAAAAGCCTGCGCCACCAACAGCTAAATTTGCAGCTAATTTACCATTTTCAGGTAAAGAAGTCTTTTCTATGGGGCCGTGACCAAGTTTTTTGAAAATTGAAACTATACCTGGACCAACAAGATTGCCTAATACATGACTGGTTATTGTGTCGAATATGGTATCCACAGTCCCACCCTTAGTATTCTTCACTGGCGTAAACGCCCCTCTAGACTCCATTTCAAAAAGTCCCATCATCTGCCCGACACCTTTAATCGCATCAGCGTATTTCTTAGCTTCAATATTGGTTTTCAGAGTATCTAAATGCTGAGATTTAATCTTTGTATTCTTTTCATCTGGAGTAAAATTCTCTTTAATCGTATTTAGTAAATCTAAAGCTAAGGCATCTGCTTTTATATCTTCCTTATCGTTTTTCCCGCCCTTGCCTAAAATTTCTCTAATTTGAGCTAATCTTTTGAGCTGTTCAAGATCATTTGGTTTAAAATTTTCAGATTCGTGTAATTTACCTAAATCTAGAGGCGTAGCCTGAACTGTAGCTGCATCCTTCGGAGTTTGACTGGTATCGGGATTTGATGTGTGTGTAGCCGTGCTTTCTGTCTTCAATGACTGAGCTGCCTGTGAATTATTTAGAGGTCTATGCTTATGGCTAATCTCCAAGATAAACTCCAGTTATCAATGAATTAGATATTTTTAGCAGGGGTTTTATTGGAAATTGCACAAGCGGCTTGCCTTTGAGATTATGTTTAATAAGTAATAGTAAATACTATTTTATATAAAGTGAAGATATTTTGCAAGTTGATTTTTTAATTTTTTTATAAACTTTCATTTTGAGTTTTGTTTAGTAAAACTGCATTTTGTGCTGACTATATTTTTGATAAAATCAAGCTTTAATGCCTAAAAGAACTGATATTAAAAAGATTCTGATTATCGGTGCTGGTCCTATAATTATCGGTCAAGCCTGCGAATTTGATTATTCTGGAACTCAAGCCTGTAAGGCACTTAAAGAAGAAGGCTTTGAGATAGTTCTCGTTAATAGTAATCCCGCTACTATAATGACAGATCCGGAATTCGCTCATAAGACTTATATAGAGCCGATTACCTTTGAGTGTTTAGAGAAAATTATCGAAAGAGAAAGACCCTGTGCGATTCTGCCAACTATGGGAGGGCAGACTAGTCTAAATGCTGCTGTGGAACTAGCTGAAAAGGGAGTTTTAGAAAAATATAATGTGGAACTTATAGGAGCTAAGCTAGAAGCGATTAAATTAGCTGAAGATAGGGCATTGTTTAAAAATCTAATGACCAGTCTTGGGCTTAAGTCTGCTGCCTCAGAGACAGTGACTACGATCAAGGAAGCTCATGATGTCGCTAAAATTATCGGTTTCCCTTTAATCTTAAGACCAGCTTTTACTCTTGGAGGTTATGGTGGTGGAATCGCTTATAACTTAGGTGAGTTAGACGAGATGGTGGCTAAGGGGCTTGCTGCAAGCCCAGTTAGGCAGATATTAGTAGAAAAATCTTTACTTGGCTGGAAAGAGATCGAATTCGAGGTGATGCGAGATTTAAAAGATAATGTCGTGATTATCTGTGCTATAGAGAATTTCGATCCGATGGGCGTACATACTGGGGACAGTATTACTGTAGCTCCCACTCAAACCCTTACTGATAAGGAGTTTCAGTCTTTAAGGGATGCTTCGATTAAAGTTATCCGCGGCGTGGGCGTAGAGACTGGTGGTAGTAATGTGCAGTTCGCTATGAATCCAGAGAATGGTGAATTTATAGTTATAGAGATGAACCCACGTGTCTCTCGCTCTAGCGCACTTGCTTCTAAAGCTACGGGGTTTCCTATAGCGAAGATAGCAGCGAAGCTAGCTGTCGGCTATACACTAGATGAAATTCCTAATGACATTACGAAAACCACTATGGCGAGCTTTGAGCCGACTTTAGATTATGTGATAACGAAAATTCCTAAATTCGCTTTCGAGAAATTCCCAGGTGTGAAAGATGAATTAGGAACGCAGATGAAGTCAGTCGGGGAGACTATGGGCGTGGCTAGAACTTTTAAAGAGTCATTCCAGAAGGCACTTAGAAGCATAGAGGCTAAAGATTCATCTGGTTTTATTAATCCTCGTTTATTAAGGAAAGATATCAGTGAAGCGAAGAAAGCTACTTTAATTAGTGAAGTTCGCAAGCAGATAGTGGTTCCTAATTCTAAACGAGTTTATCAGCTCTTTGACGCTTTTTATTTAGGGCTTGCTGTAGATGAGGTTCACTCTCTGACTAAAATAGATAGATGGTTTTTAAAGCATCTAGAGCAGATAGTTTTAAAGACTAAAGAATTAGAAGGCACTGTTGCCGAACGAACAAGTTCAAGGCTGAGGAGGACGAATGACCGCAGTGTACTGCGGGTACATGAGGATCGTGAGGACGACGAAAACGCAGAAATTGGAGTTCAGCAACAGTGCCTAGAAAGGAAAAATAATTTAAGTGAATTTACTGCTGAATACCTTAAGGAGATTAAGGAGTGGGGCTTCTCTGATAAGCAGATCTCTATAATTACTGGTATAGATGAGCAGGATTTCGCTAATCATAGGCTCAGTAAGGGTGTTAAAGCTGTATTTAAAACTATAGATACCTGTGCTGGTGAGTTTGAGTCATATACTCCTTATCATTATTCTAGTTATGATGAGGAAGATGAAATAACTCAAATCTCTGGGGAGCAGGTAATGATTATCGGTGGCGGCCCTAATCGCATTGGACAGGGGATAGAGTTTGATTACTGTTGTGTGCATGCCTCGCATCAACTGCGTTCTGCTGGATATAAAACGATAATGGTAAATAACAATCCAGAAACGGTTTCTACTGATTTCGATACTAGTGATAAATTATATTTTGAGCCTATAACAGTAGAAGATGTACTTTCTATCTGGAATAGAGAAGAAGCTCTAGGTAATAAAATGCTAGGAGCTATAGTTCAGTTTGGTGGGCAGACGCCTTTAAATATTTCAGCAGAGCTTAAAAAGCGTGGTGTAAAGATTATCGGAACTCAGCCAGAGCAGATTCATTTAGCTGAGGATAGAGATAGATTTGGGGAACTCGTTAATCAGCTAGGTTTAAGGCAGACTAGAAATGCTATCGCTTATACAGTCGAATCAGCTAAGGACTTTGCAGCTCAGCTAGGATATCCAGTAGTTCTGAGACCTAGTTATGTTCTAGGTGGAAGAGGCATGGAAATAGCCTATTCAGAAGAGGAGTTTGATGTCTGGGTGAAACAGACTATTCTAGAAGATACTCAGTTTCCTATTCTCATAGATAAATTTTTAGATGAGGCTTTAGAGGTAGATGTAGATGCTATTTCAGATGGTAGAGAAGTCGTTATCGCTGGAATTATGGAACACGTAGAATATGCTGGAGTTCACAGTGGTGATTCTGCTTCAGTGTATCCGAGCCAAACGCTGTCTGAAAATATTTTAGAGCAGATTAAAGAAGCTACTGAAAAACTTGCACTTGCTATAAATGTTATAGGGCTTTTAAATATTCAGTTTGCGGTTAAGGAAGAAAAACTATATATACTGGAGCTAAATCCAAGAGCTAGCCGTACTGTGCCTTTTATTAGTAAGGCTACTGGTATTCCTTGGGCTAAATTAGCTAGTATGCTGATGGTAGGTAAGACTATCTCTGAGCTTGGCGTGCATGATTTAGTGAAGCGTATTCCCAAAGATCAGGTTTCTGTAAAGGAAGCGGTATTTTCTTTTAATAAATTCGATGGGACTTCTATTTTCTTAGGCCCTGAAATGAAGAGTACAGGTGAGGTTATGGGAGTTAGTAATAGCTTTAACATGGCTTTCTTAAAAGCACAGATGGGAGCTTTACTTAGACTTCCTAGTTCTGGTAAGGTTTTTATTAGTTTTAATGATAGAGATAAACATCATTTAGAGGATATAGCAAGAGATCTTTTGAGTATGGGTTATGAAATAGTGGCTACTAGCGGTACAGCTAATTATTTAGAACAGATAGGCATACCTTTGCAGCGGGTTTATAAAGTTAATGAAGCTAGACCTACTATAGTAGATTTACTGAAAAATGGTGAAATCACTATGATCTTTAATGCACCATCTGGTAAGGTCGCCTTTGAGGACAGTCAGATAATTTCTAAGATAGCTTTATCGAATAATATCCCTGCTATTACTACTGTTTCAGCCGTTCAAGTTTTAGTTAAGGCACTTAGTGCGTTAAAAAATCAGGATCTAGAGGTAAGATCTCTTCAGGAGTACTTGAACTTTAACTTATGCGAGATGAAAAATTAGCTTTAGGCATTTTAGGAAGCACGCTTAAACACTCGCTTTCACCTCAGATTCATGCTGCGGCCATGAAATTTGCAGGTTTAGATGCTGAATATGAAAAATATGAAGTTCTCGAAGAGAATTTTGAGGATGAAATTCGCCCTCTTTTAGCTAATCTCCACGGTTTAAATGTTACTATCCCTTATAAAGAGAAGGTTCTGAACTATATTAATAAAGTAGATAAGCTAGCTAAGCGCATCGGTGCAGTAAATACTATTAAGGTTAATCGTGGTGGTTTAATAGAAGGTTATAATACCGATTACTACGGCTTTCAAGAGAGCCTGAAAGGTATAGATCTAAAAGGTAAAAATGCTAGCATACTTGGCAGTGGTGGAGCTGCAAGGGCTGTAATAATCGCGCTTGAAGATATGGGCGTAGCTAAAATCGATGTCAGAGTGAGAAACATAGATAAAGTGGTTAATAATTTACCACGAGTAGATGCTAGTGAGCTAAATGTAAATCTTTTTAATCGTGAATCGGATACTTCAGAAATAGATATTTTAATAAATGCTACTCCAGTAGGGCAAGGCCGCTTGGCTAATGAAATGCCAATAACTGAAAAGCAGATAGAGATTTTGAAATCGACGGCTGTTATTTATGATTTGATTTATTCAGACACTTTATTTATACAGAAAGCTGCGGAGAAGGGTTTGAAAACTATTAATGGAGCAGAGATGCTGGTCTTGCAGGCGGCCCAGTCTTTTTCTATTTGGACTGGAGTTAAGCTCTCTGATGAGCTTATTGCGGTTATGCGTAGTGCTATGTCATACAGTTAAAACTAAATCTACTTTCATGTCGTGTGGCTCATTTGGTAGATTTTCTAGGTAAAGTTCTTTGGGGATTATTCCTAGTATTAATACTGGAGATCTCGGCGTCAGCTTACTTGAAGACTGATATGTAGTTTTGCTCTCAGCGTTTTCTTTTAATTGATTTTGGGGATTTATTCTAGAGAGAAGCTTGTCGTAATAACCACCGCCACGCCCAAGCCTATAGCCTCTTTTATCGAAGGATAGCCCAGGAATGATTATTAGATCTAGGTTTTTACACTGTTGAATAAAATTTTCTGAAGGTGAATTTTCGGTGATTTCTGTTGTGAGGAAAACTTTATCTGAAAACATTTCTGTGAGTGCGTTTAAATCTATTTCATCTTTTAAGGCATTATAGAAAAGAATTGTCTTGGCTGTAGCGAAAAAATCTGCGTTAGTGATTTTTTGAATAGCTATTTCTTTACGTTTTTCTAGTTCACCAGACCTGGAAAGGTTTTCAAGAATGGCTTTCGCTGCTAGGCGGAGGCTGGTTTTATCTTTATGCTGCGGTTTTTTCGGTAGCATCAGTGTTTGAAAAGTTCTAGTTAATGGCATTTGTTGCCAAACGAACTGAATTTAACTCTTTTATTATACTCCTGGGAGGTTTCCTGCTGCTTGTCTTGCAAAGCTTGCAATATTGTTAGCAGGTCTTTCTTGTTCTGTTTTTTGGGTAGAACCTGCTGTGGTAGCGGTTTTTTCATCGTTATTGCCAGTAAGTAAGCCAGTGCTATTCATGACAGTAGCCATGAAAACCAAACCTAGAGCTTTTTTCATAAAGCCGCCACCACCATGCGGCTGCATGCCTAAGCCGTTTGCCACGTGGCTGTTGCCAGTAGTAAGAGCTTTAAAGGCCGTGAATAAAACTATAGCTGCGATTCCTTGACCGAGTAAATCTCCTAAGCCACTTCCATTTAGAATATTACCAATATCTTTTTTTGTTTCATTCGTTTCAGCTGCTTTATTAGTTACTAAATCGAAGTATGTAGAATGAGCTTCAGCTTTAGCTTTAGCTTTGTCTGTTTCTGAAGCATTCTCTGGCACTTTATATTTAGCTTTAAATCTTTGAATTTCACTCTTAATATTTAATTCACCCTCTTCAGTTCCAAGCTTATAATTCTTATCCGTTTTTACTAATTCTTGAAGCCTTGCGATGAAAGCATCTGTTTCTGCTTTTACTTTATTAATTTCCTCTGGACTTAATTTCCCATTAAGTTCTGTCCATTTTTGCTCTAAACTCTTTTCACCATCAGGAACTTCAGCTAATCTTTCTTTAACGCTATTAATGTCGCCTGTAATAAATTTAATTAATTTCATATCAGCTTGTCCTTGATTTATTGAGTCAATAAGACCAAGGTTTTTATCAATTTCAGCAGCTGATTTCTTGATGAAATCTTCCGAAAATTTAAAGGCATTCTGTCCTAGTGCTTGCTTGAGTGTTTTCTCTAGCACGCTAGCTTTTTTATCTGGATTTGATTCAGCATTTGCTGCTTTTACAGATTCCTCTATAATTGTGTAAAGGACAGCCTTCTGCTCTTTTTCTGTATATTTGTTATTGTCTCCAGTGAATTTTATTGGAGATTGCTTATCAGTTAAGGAATTAGAAAGGATCTTCGCGACTTCACTTGAACTCTTGTCTGTAAGACCCATCTGTAAAACTTTATCAGTGATACTAAGATGTTTAAGGTTTTCATAGCCTTCGGCAACGTCTGTTAAAGTAGTTCCTATAGTTTTTATTCCTTCGTCTATCCACGCGGTAGTTTTTCTTTCTTCTAAAATAGCTGCTACTGCTGGATTAGATGCTGCTATTTTACTCATTAAACCGATAATATTTCCACCAGTAACATTTCCTTTGTCATCTTGGATGTTTCCGATGGCGGCTTTTTTACTTCCTATGTCATAATCATTAGCTGAGCAAATCCAATTCTGGATTGTTCCAAGGAAGCCTTTAAATTCATTAACGCTAATGTTTTCTTTACCTTTAAAGGACGTTTCAATAATAGCTTCTAAAGCTTGGTCTGCTGTTTCTGTTGGTGCTTTTCTTGATTCATATTTAGGCGGAGGGACTGTCCTAGAGCCTCTGTTAACAATCATGTAAATATAAATAGATTTGTTGAGTTTTTTTGATATAAAAAATCATTATTTATTTTTCTGAAGGTCTAAAATTTTTTCTAGTGAGTTTATTTACTAGTCTTTTCAGCTAAAGTCCTCGTGAGATTCGCCTGAGTTATGTTTTGATAAAGTGGAAGAACGGTTTGCGTGATCATCGTACCTAGGCTGAAAGCACCTTTAGTTAAGTTACCTACTAAATTAGGACAGAAGAGTGCAGCTCCTATAGCTAAAATGACAGCAGTTCCTGCGAATTGCTTTAATCCTTCTGAAGTAATTTTTATACCTAATTCTTCGCCTTTTTCTTGCATGGAATCTATAAAACGTCTGCATATATTATCAATCGCAGGGCTTGCATTGCCAGATTTTCTTTCCTTTTCTGTAAGTCCGATACTTTTCTTAAGCACTATAATATCTTCAGAAGATAAACTCTTATCGTCTTTAATCTTGGTTAGGAAATTTTCAGTGGCTTCTTGCTTTGCTTCTACTTCAATCTGAGTTGGTAAATTTTGTTTTTTTATGCCTAGAAGTTCTTCATTATAAGCTTTAAGATGTTTATTTACTGCATCAAGATTAAGACCTAAAGATATGTTAGATTTTGTTGATTGACTTTTCCTCTCATTTATTAACACATCTAATTGTGTTTGTAAATTTTCTTTAGTTTTTGTTCCTAGCTGTCCAGTAATTTTGCCAGTTAGGTCTACCATAGTCTTCTCATCTACAGTGGTTTCTAGATTTTTAAGTAGAATTCCTACCTGTATTTTCTCATCGTCAGTAAGTTTCTTAAATGCCTCCGAGAAACTATCTTTACCAAGATGAGTTTCGATGAATTCTTTATTTTTTTGTAGATTTTTGTTCAAACTTTCTAAAGCAGTTGCCACTTTATCAAGATTCTGCTCCCAGTCTTTCGCTAATATTTCTCTGATTTTTTGATTTAATTCACGTAATTGGCTTATTCCACTTGCTTGTCCTGTTTCCTTATCAGCTGGCTGACTTATGAAAGTTGCAACTGATTCGGACCCTAGAAGTTCCTTAGCAAGTTTACTTTGTTTTTTTTTAAAGAAGCTGATTATAGAATCATTAGGATTTTCAGGTGGAGTATTTTCTGCTGTTGTTGTCGATGTGCTTGTTACTTCTGTTGCTGCTGTTGTTGTATTACCTGCTCCCTCTGTTGCGGATGTAGCTTCAGTTGTAGTCGCCTGATCTTTTGGTGCAGGCGGTTGTTTTAATTGTTCTAAAATTTTTTGTTGTAATTCAGTGGCTTTTGCAGTATCAATGTTTATGCCATAACTAGAAAGTTTCTGGTGGACTAATGCTAAAGCTTCCTGTGCAAGTTCTTGTGCAGATTCGTCTGCGATCTTACTGCCATCAACACTGTCTTTTGTTTTAAACGTCAGTTCGTGATTATCTTTCTGCTCTGCTAAGCCATCCTCTATTAAGAATTGTTTTACGGCATAAATATTTTTAGCTAAATCACTTGCGACCTCGCCTCTAAAAGAAGTTGTACTGCCTTTTTCTTCATTATATTTACTAAAATTTTTTGTAGCTTCTGCATCAGAACTATCACCAGCAGCCTTTTCTAATCTCCCGACTTCTAATTTTATTAAACCATCAATAAAATCTGTAAAACTCTTAACCATCTCAGGATGGCTTGGCTGCTCAATTGCCTTAGCTTTAGCTTTATCAATCTGAGGATCTTTATCTCTGAAATAATCTACTTTACTTAAGTTAAATGTAATAGGACTGCTAACCATCTGAATCATAAACAAAGGACTTTCACATCTGCATCTTCCACCTAGAAAATACAGAAGTCCAATGTATTAATACAAAACTTAAATTGGGATAATTTTGATATTTATTTTTGAATGTTTAATAATATTTTGTGATTTTTAGATTTTATCTTGCAAGAAAAACAAATATTTCCTGAAATTTCGCAAAAAGAAACTTAAACGTGATATATCTCTTAAGGAAGAATTTAAAGTTTAATTTTTCTAAAAAAAGTCTTCTATATTTAAAATTTAAATTTAGGAAGCAATGAAACAGAATGGCTACTAAAAAGAAACCCGTAAGCGAAAAGAAGACCGAAGATTTTAAATATTTAGTTATAGTTGAGTCTCCAGCTAAGTCTAAGACTTTAACTAAGATACTCGGTAACGAATATTTAGTTAAATCGAGTATAGGACATATTCGTGACTTACCAGCTAAAGGACTTGGCATAGATATTAAGAAGGATTTTGAACCTACTTATGAAATCATGGTGGGTAAAGATAAGGTTGTAAATGAATTAAATGATTACGCTAAGCTCGCTGACAAGGTTTATCTAGCGAGCGATCCGGATCGTGAAGGAGAGGCTATCGCTTGGCATTTAGAGCAGATTTTAAAATGTAAAAAATCTAATGTCAGTAGAATTACTTTTAATCAGATCACTCCAGATGCGGTGCGTGCAGCAGTCGCGAATCCACGTGATATAGACATGAGTTTAGTAAACGCTCAGCAGGCTAGAAGGATTTTAGACAGGCTGGTTGGTTATAAAATTAGCCCTATACTATGGCGTAAGATAGGTGGCAGAAGTGCTGGTAGAGTGCAGTCTATAGCAGTGCGTTTAATCTGTGAGCGTGAAGAAGAGATTAAAAACTTTATTCCAGAAGAATACTGGTCATTAATTTCTGATGTTATAGAGCCGAATAAAAACCCGAATAACTCTAAGGGAGAGAATTTCGAGATTCGTTTAACTCATGTAGATCATAAACGTGTCATCAGCCCTAATAAGGAATATGACGCTAATAAAAGTTTAGTTATCTCTTCTAAGGCTGAGATGGACGAGGTTTTAAGGCGCATAGACTCAGCGAGCCTCGCTGTAACTCATATCGGTTCTAAGCCAAGTACTAAAAAACCTAAACCACCTTTTAAAACTTCTACTTTGCAGCGTGCAGCGAGTAATGCGATGGGCTACACGGTAAAACGTACTATGCAAATAGCTCAGAGCCTTTATGAAGGTGTGAAAATCGGTAAGGGTTCAGCAGAGCAGGTAGGTTTAATTACCTATATGCGTACTGATAGCTTAAGAATCGCTCCAGAAGCACAAGAGGCAGCTAAAGAATATATCATTAATAAGTATGGTAAGGATTATTACCCTGAAGTACCTAATATCTACGATAAATCTAAAAAAGCAAATGAACAGGACGCACATGAGGCTATCAGACCTACTTATGTAGATAAAGACCCAGAGAGCATTCGTGAATATTTAAGTGATGAACAGTATAGGCTCTATAGATTAATCTGGCAGAGGTTTATGACATCGCAGATGTCTGAGATGAAGTTAGATATTAAATCTATGGAAATCGCTTCTGCTGATAAGCTTTTACAGTTTAAAGTTAGCCAGAGTAAGGTTATTTTTAAAGGCTATTCTATAGTTTATGGTAATTACGCTGAGCAGAGCGAAGATAATGAGCTTAGTGAGGAGAATGTAAAGTTCCCAGATTATATGCAGGAAGGTTCACCAGTTAAAGTTCTTAGTAATAAGCCAGCACAGCATTTCACGGAAGGCCCGCCTAGATTTAATGAAGCTAGTTTAGTTAAGACTTTAGAGGAATTAGGGATAGGCAGACCATCTACCTATGCACCGACTATTTCTACAGTGCTAGATAGGAATTATGTGGAGAAAGTAAACACAGCTGGAGCTCTTGCACCGACTAAATTAGGCATGAGTGTAAATGAGCTTTTAGTAAACCACTTCGGGCAGTTTATTAATACCGATTTTACTTCACAGATGGAAGCTGATCTGGATATGATCGCCCATGACGAAATTAAATGGCAGAAGGTTTTAAAGGACTTTTATAAAGGCCCAGCAGATGAGATAGCTTTACCTAAATCATCTAAGAAAGCAGCTTCTAAAGCTGCTACTAGTAAAGCCTCTGAGTCAGTTGAACCGAAAACAGTTGAAGAGCATATTCCACTTGGCTTTGAGTCTGCTGTTAAAAAGGCTTCTCAAGAGATAGAAAGTGTAGTTATAGAGACAGAGCATGATTGCCCTACTTGCGGAGCGAAGATGCATCTGAAGAGCAGCCGCTTTGGACCTTTCTTGGGCTGTTCTAATTACCCAGATTGTAATACCATCGTTAATTTAACTAAAGATGGTAAGCCCGCTCCAGAGGATAGACCTTATACACTTGAAAACTGCCCTACTTGTAAGAAAGAGCAGTCTTTAGTTATTAGGTATGGTAGATATGGTGATTATATCGCCTGCGTCACTAAGGATTGTGGGTATACTTCACCTTTAGTTAAAAAGACTGGCGTACACTGCCCGAGAGAGGGCTGTGGTGGCGAAATAGTGGAGAAGAAGTCACGCTTCGGTAAAATGTTTTATGGCTGTAATAAATGGTCTGTAAATAACTGTGATATGGTCTTCTGGTACCCTCCTATAGATCTTAAATGCCCGCAGTGTTCTAAGCAGATGATGTTTAAATCTTTAAAGAAAGGTGATAAAGTAGCCTGCTCTGATACTAAGAACTGTGGTTATAACAGGCTCGCACTTGTTGAAGAGATAGAGAAATATGCTAAAAAGTCTGATCCAGAGGCTCCAGAGGAGCAGAAATCAGTATTCAGCCTATAGATGCTGACCTGCTGCTTCCATTTTCTGTATTACTACAGGCTGTGTAGCAGTACGAAAAAATCTTCCGATTCTTTATTTTTACTTAACCAAACCTTATATAAGACTAGTTAGAGTGTCTTAGGTAGTTAAAGGCTCCTATCTTTAGGGCTAGTCTGTTGGATTGAAATTGAAGATTTACTCTAGTGTGTTTGACGTATTTTATGATGAAATGATTATTTTTTTACTTTAACTATATAGAATGTTAGATAGTAACCGATGAATAAATGTATGGCGCTCAGATAAAATCAATAGGAGACGAGATGGAAAATATAGTAGATGAATTTAAAAAATACGCAAAAGAACTGGGTGTCTTATATAAGACCAAAAGGGAACTCGACTCTCTTATAGAAAAATACGAGGAAAAGCTTAAGAACCTTGGTAAGAATTTGGAGCTGGCCGACAGCTTTGAGTCTTCATTTAATTCTAACTCTACTTATTTAGCTAATCCATAAAATGAATTTACGAGCAGCGTGATCTTAATTAGTGTTCAGTACCTAGAAAAAGATTGCGTTTGATAGACTCTTTATTTAACTCTTGAAGACATTCGTAAAAATCAAAACTCCATTTACCTCTGTTCTTTACAGCTGCCTTTCTGTATCTATCTCTAGCTTTTAATAAATAGGAATCAGTCCAGCCCTTGATCGGACCCTTAGATTCGATAATTTCTTTAAAGTTCTCTAAAAGCTTAGTAAGCTCTTTACTGTCATTATCGGCCATAACTATATTCTACAAGAGAATGGTAGTTTTCCGATTAAGACTAAAGCAGCTCTCATTTAAAGATATGAATATTAGCGTTTTTTAATCTTCGTGGCGTAGGATTTTTTCTATTCTTCTTGCATAGACCAAGAAATTCTGATACAATTAGAAAAATGACAAAATTCCTTCCTCTGAGAAGGATTTTTTATTTTTATGACCTTTTTATCTTTTTATCCAACGGTCGAAGAATTTTCTTTATACACTCCTGTAATGCAACAGTATTTAAATGCTAGGTTAAATCTGCAAAAAGATACTGTTTTACTTTTTAGGATGGGAGATTTTTATGAGGCATTTTTTGATGATGCCAGAATTATTTCACGTGAATTAGATATTACGCTTACAGCTAGGTCAGAGACCAATCACCCAGAGGGAAAGATTCCTATGGCTGGTGTGCCAGCTAAAGCTGTAAAGCCTTATATAGCTAAGCTTTTAGAGAGAGGCTACAAAGTTTCTATTGCAGAGCAGATGGCTGATCCTAAGACTTGTAAAGGTTTAGTGCCAAGAGAAGTTTGTGCGACTTATACTGCTGGAACTTTATCTGAATTGGATTTATTAAAATCTAATGAAAATAATTATATAGCAAGTATATTTGCTAAGCCTAATTCTGAGGAGTTTGGTTTAGCTTATGTAGATCTTTCGACAGGGGAGTTCTGTATCGCTGAGCTTCAGCAGCGTCAAGTTGAGTCAGAGCTGTTTAGAATTAAGCCATCTGAGCTTTTGATTCCAAGTTTGAGGGGGGAGAAATCTGACTTAGATATAGAAAGACCTTTAGAGGCGATGTTTAGTTTTAAATACCCCTATTCACATTATGATATTAAGAATTTTGATGTTGATCTAGCTTTTTCTCATATTAAACGTGAATTTAGATTACAGCAGTTATCTCGTGATTTAAAAGAAAATTATTCTAATGGCTTGCGTGCAGCTGGTGCGCTTATTGAGTATTTTGCTGAAACACAGAAGGCTTTATTTTTAAAAAATTCTGGAAAACTTTTTGATAGCTTAAAAACTTATCAGTCTGGAGAATATATGTCATTAGACGTAAGCACTCGTCGAAATCTTGAAGTGACACGCTCTTTATATTCAGGTAAGCTAGAGGGTTCTTTATTCTCTGCGATAGATAGGACGAATTGTAGCCTTGGGAAAAGGCGTCTGAGTGTTTGGTTGGAACAACCTCTCTGTGATCTTAAAGCCATTCAAGCTAGGCTGGAAGCTGTTCAGAGCCTTTTTGATAATCCAGATTTAGAAGCTGATATTTATGAAATATTAGCGGGAATGCCTGATTTAAGCAGGCTTTCTCAGAGGCTTGCTTTGGAAACTATTAATCCTCGTGAGCTTGTAGCTCTTAAAGATTCTTTATTAGTCTTTGAGAGGCTTTCGCGGGTTTTTTCTGAAAAAAAACAAGGAATTTCTTCTAGGGAGAAAACTTTAAATAATCCAGATGAGTTATTTAAATCACCATATTTCGGGATTTTTAAAACGGTATCTAAAGAAGTAAAAGATTTTATTTCTGAAATAGAATTTCAGCTACTAGATAATCCTAGTGTCTCTATTCATGAAGCTGGGATCTTTAGAAAAGGTGTTAATCCTGAGTTAGATGAGCTTATATCCTTGATGGAAGATGGAACTAAGTGGCTGAGTGCTTATGAGGAATCTTTAAGAGATAGTACTGGTATTAAAACTCTGAAGGTCACTTTTAATAAGGTTCATGGTTACTATATCGAAATATCGAAAGCGAATCAGAAATTAATACCAGCAGAGTTAACTATTAAGCAGACTTTAGTTAATGCTATTAGGTGTATGAGTGAAGAGCTTAAAGCCTATGAAAATAAAGTTATTAATGCAGAGTTTGCTAGAAGCTCTTTGGAGAATCGTTTGTACACAGAATTGCGTTCAAAATCTGCGATAAATGTACCTTTATTTAAGGCTATTGCAAATGCTATCGCAGATTTAAGTGTACTTACTTCGTTCTCGCTTATCGCAAGAGAGAGGAATTATACTCGTCCTTATATTGATGATTCGGATGCATTATTTATAGAAGCTGGTAGACATCCTGTTCTAGAGCAGAAGCTGGGACTTGGCCAGTTTGTGGATAATGATATTTCTTTTAGTTCATCTAGTGAACTAGGCGCTAGGTTTATTTTACTGACAGGACCAAATATGGCTGGTAAAAGTACTTACATGCGGCAGAATGCTCTGATTATTTTACTTGCGCAGGTGGGTTCTTTTGTCCCTGCGACTAGGGCTAGGATTGGGCTTGTTGATAGAATATTTACAAGAATAGGTGCTAGTGATGATTTGGCTTCTGGGCAGTCGACATTTATGGTCGAAATGAATGAGGTTGCAAATATTGTAAATGGCATGAGTCCTAAAAGCTTTCTTGTCTTAGACGAAGTCGGTAGAGGCACTAGCACTTATGATGGTATTTCTATCGCGTGGGCCATAGTTGAGTTTATAGTAGAACAGATCTGCCCTCGGACTATCTTTGCGACGCATTATCATGAATTAGCTCAATTAGAAAAAAACTATAGTGGCAGAATTATAAATGCTCAGATGTCTGTTTCGGAACCTTCTTCTGAAAATCCACAGATAGCTTTTTTGCATAAAGTGAAGGCTGGTTCAGCTACTAAAAGTTACGGCATAGAGGTGGCTAGGCTAGCTGGTTTGCCGCAGGATATATTAAATAGGGCTGTTTTAGTAAATCAACAGTTAGAGCGTAGCTTATCTCTTCCTTCACCAAATAAAGCCACTATTGCCGAACTAAGCCATAAAGCTTTGAAAAAAATAGTAGCTAAACCATCTCTTGGAAATGAATCTACTGATTTGAATCTCAGGCCTTTATTTAATTGGAAAGCAAAAGAAAAAGCCGATAGGCTATCATAAGTCTTAGTTACTTGAAATTTATGCTTGCAAGGTTTTTTAATAATGTTTTATGGGGTAATTCAATCGCCCTTGCCTGGACTTGGGGAATAGGTTTATTCTTTTCAGTGCAGATGGCTGTGCAGTATGGCTTTACTGCTTTAGTCGCCTATGTTACGGTGAACGCCTTGGGACTCGCTCTGTTTGGAATAGTTAATGGGTTTATAGCTAAGAAGTATAAGACTGCTGAAGATTATGAGAGAGCTTTTTTTAAAAAAGCTCAGAATTTTAAATTTCCCTTTTTCTTTTATCAGTTTGTTGCTATTACTTTAACTTTATTTGCCTGTCTAAAGTATGTAACTTTACCATTAGGCATTTTATCGTTTTTAGTAGCTGTAATGTTTATAGGGTCAACTATTTTTCTGGGAGAGGAGTTTAAGATTGATCGTATAAAATATAGCCATGCTTTTTTAGGTTTAGTTGTGCTTGGGGCGGTTATTTATATTATGAATTCGGGCTTTATGCTTAGTTCTCTTGATGATTTATTTAGTGTGCAAGCGGCTTTTCATTTTGATCATGGGATAGACTACCTTGCTTTAGCTGTCCCTATCGCTTTAGGATTTCTTTTTGGACCTTGGCTCGACTTACAGCACTGGCAGAGAGCGATTCAGATTCGTAAAGAAGGTGGCTCTATCGCTAAGGCTTATATCTCTGGTGGTTTGATTTTTTGGTGTATTTTAATTTTTGATGGAGCTTTAGCTATATCTGCTTATGCACAGTCGCCGCTTTATGGTTTTGAGTTTTCTTTTCTTGATTCTTTTAAGAGTATTATTACGGACGTGACGCACTCTATGAG
Source organism: bacterium (assembly GCA_046080385.1). GTDB lineage: Bacteria > Cyanobacteriota > Vampirovibrionia > LMEP-6097 > LMEP-6097 > LMEP-6097. The sequence continues at coordinate 2,217 of JBJTTW010000282.1, read as the reverse complement.
TGCTTTTCATGGGGTGCTGAATGCTTACGTGGTTTTTATCTGCGTGGCTTCTTTAACCACTTTTGATAGTGGCTATATCGCCTTTCAGTGGTTTACTGAACCACAGGTTAAAGATTCTAAAAGTATTTTACTTACTTTTTTCCCGCCTAAGCTTGTCTCCTCACCGATTCCATGGTTTTTCCTTTGTATAGTTACTGCTACTATAACTATGCATTTTGCGGAAGTTGGTAAATTTGTAGAAATATTTGATGATAGTTTAGTTAAGTTTTTCAGATTTGAACTCGAATATTACCTTGCTTTCTATGCTTCGTTCTTTATCATGTATGAAGTTACTTTTATTCGCTGTATGTTAAATACTAGAGAAGAGAAAAGCTATTCTGTTCTGAAGCTCTTTTCTACTGGGCTCTGTAGTATATCTATTTTTGGTATAGGCTATTTTAGCCAGCATACTATAGTTATGGCTTTCGCATCTTTAGTGCCTTTAGTCTATGGGGTGATGACCAGTGATTCATTTGGTCAGTCAGAGAAGAGAACAGGCACTGAAGATTCTTCTAGTGTGGTGCATGCCACAGATTTTAGAGTTCTAAGTTCCCTAGTCCATGAAACTCAGTCTCATATTGGTTTAGAGGGGAAGTCAAGTTTGTTAAGTTTACCGAAGCTATCTGCTGAAGGTATGAATGCTCTTAGTGTCTTGAATTTACCTGCTGATGCGAAGCTTATATCGACTAGTTCTTGCTATATTTCAGATGGATTTTTTGTACATGAGATGACACCTACTTATCAAGATACTAACTCTGTGGGTAATGTTTATTTCGCTATGTATACCTTATGGGTAGGTAAAACCAGAGAATTGTTTTTCTTGCATACTATGCCAGATTTTGATCTAGAGACTACCGATTTTTTAATTCTCACCAGATCTTTTAACCATAAGTATTTAAGAGAGATTAAAGAGTTTGAGAGTGTAAGTATTCATTTGAGAATTAAAGACTATAATCGTAAATTCGTTACTATTGAGCATAAGATTTTAAATAAAGATAAGCAGCTCATTGGTAAAGGGGATCAGTCTTTAATGTTTGTTGACTCTAAAAATTATGCTTTGATTGATATCCCAAATCAGGTGATTGAGGCGCATTTGCCGTTTTACTATGGCGATAAAAGCCCCAAGGTTTAGACCTTATTTCCTTCGCCCCACACTGCGTGCGGGTCCCCATGCTCAGGCTCTAAGATCTAAGCCTTGGGGCTGATAGTGGGGGGGGAGCCTTCGGTGGGGTGTTCTTACTGTAAGAGAAAATTATTGTGACTTTTACGATTTAGCACACAGCATAAAGAACGTATTGTCTTCGTTGTGATCAAAAGTAGGGCTAATAAATAAAGAATTCAACTTGCCATTTTTAATCTCTAATGTCAATGTTATTAATTGAGAATCTTGCATTTGAGTTCTTATTAGTATAGGTTTTGCTGTTGAGATTTGGCTATTCTCTTGGTTCTCATATAAACGTTTTTCCGTAAATAATGTTTCTATTTCTGATGCAAACTTAGGCAGTTTCTTTCTTAATTTATCACCTGTGAGTTTTTGATTAGCTATTATGTCCTGATCACTTGGTAGAATTGTTTCAAGATCTTTAGAACCAAGCAGCTTCGCTATTGTGTTGTCTTGTTTTGGCAATAATAAACCTTGCTCATTATTTTTTTTAAATAGATACTCCTCTCCTGCAACTTGAAGAGAGACACTAGCTTGATCTGGATCCATCAAATTAATCACAGATGAACTTTCTTCTTTTATATTGGGAATAAAAAAGGCAGCCTTAGCTGCTGGGATACTCTCAGTTTTAACCATTGTTCTAACCATAGAAGTTACCTGATTTAAAATTCCTTTGAGTTGATCATCTAAAATTTTCCTATTAATACTTTCTGGAGCTGATAATGCAGTCACGAGATCTTTTTTTTCCATAGCAGGAAAAAATGGAGGCTTTTCAGTAAAGTTCGCAGTTATAAAGATCGATTCACCATATTTTAGCTGATGTTTGTTTCTTATTTGTTGATAATGCCTGTTGAAATGGTTATTTATCTGAGCATCCCAGGGCTGTCTCATTCTAAAAATCACGAGATTTTAGGAAATTTTTGAAAGATAATTTGTTCTCTAAAGTCATCATTCCATCCAGAGACCTGTCTTTTGCCGATGAGGTTGTATTTAGAGCCATCAAGTTTAATGAGATT
>JBJTTW010000281.1:0-29390 GCA_046080385.1 bacterium | reverse complement strand
CTTAAGGAAGTGATGAAAAATTTCATTTTTCATCACGGACTGTCAGGTGAAGAGGTTAAGGATCCGCTCCCCGAGCTAGGTTTTATACCTCGGTCGGGGTCGAAAAATGCTAAAAATAGCATTTTTCAGCGGATCCTTAAGTTGCGGGCTTAACAGCAATATCATACAATTAAATACGATTATGGATTGGAATCTAGTATCTAAAATTCTGCTACCTGAATTTATTGTTTTTGGTGCAGTGCTTATAACAATTTTACTCAGTCTGATAGACAAGACTAAAAAGTACACTGGATTGGTAGCGACTTTGGCATTGCTGTTAGCGGCTTTAGTGGCAGCGACTGGTACTCAGGGTGAGGAAGTTCTTAAGATCTTAAATTCTGCTTTTATTTCTGATTCATTATCTAGGTATTTAAGAGTTTTAATATATGGCATAGCCGCTCTTATCGCCTTAGCTGCTACTAAATATATAGAAAAATTTGAAAGCCCAGCCGAGTATTTTTCTATATTCTTAACTGCTACGCTAGGAGCTGGTTTCCTTGCTGGGGTAAACGATTTTCTTACTTTATTTATTGGACTTGAAACGCTTGGACTCAGTGCTATCCTTTTAGTCTCTTATTCTAGAAAGCTGCAAAAATCTAATGAATCTGCGATTAAGTATCTTTTAACCGCAGCAGTCGCGACTGGTACCTTGCTGTTTGCGATTTCTTTACTTTATGGAATAACAGCTTCTACTAATTTCGCTCAAGTGGCTAGTAGAATAGTACAGTTAGAATCTATTTCTCTACTTTCAGTACCTTTAAAAATATTAATATCAGCTTTATTGGTAGGGGCGATAGCCTTTAAGCTCGCAGCTGCTCCTTTCCATAACTGGACGCCAGATGTTTATTATGGCGCACCGACGTCTAGCACTCTTTTCTTATCAGTTATTTCTAAAATAGCTGGTTTTGCGGTAGCGATAAGAGTCTTCGGAACAGTATTCCATAATGAATTCCTTTTACCTATGCTCTCTATCATCGCTGTACTTTCTATCATCATCGGTAATTACGTAGGTATCATTCAGATTATCAGTAGAGGTTCAGTTAAAAAACTTTTAGCCTATTCTTCTATAGCTCAGTCTGGTTATTTATTGGTTGCACTTGCTTGTCTAAGATTAGAGAGTGTTGGTTCTTTACTCTTATACATCACTATCTATGCGATTATGAACACCTGTGCTTTTGCCTGCGTAATATATTTCGAGCAAGAGACTGGTAGTGATAGTGTTTTCGACTTTGCAGGTTGGATTCAGAAAAAGCCGATGCTTTCCATCATTTTTTCTATCGCCCTCTTTAACCTAGCAGGCTTGCCATTTGTTCCAGCTGGTTTTATCGCTAAGTTCTTCCTCTTCTCTACATCATTTAGTTCTGGACTGATTTATGCACCGTATTTGGTTATTATTGCTTTAATTGGCTCGATCATAGCTCTTTTCTACTATTTATATTTAGCTAAATTAATGATAGTAGATGAACCTTCCTTTGCTTTAAAGCAGTTAGAGACTGTAGAAGTAGTAGCTGTAACAGAGGGGGCAAGCAAATGTGGATACTCCTATGATCCAGCAAGGCTCACAGCGATGCTATCTGTGGGTGTATTAATTATAGTAAGTATTTTTGGAATGGATTACCTTCAAGGCATTTCAGAGATGGCTATCTACAAAATAGGTGTTTAAGAGCATGGATGATAAAAAACTTAAGCTCTTAGAAAAAGATCTCACTGATACAGATTTAGAATTTTACTTAAAACAGGAACTCATCGCTGTAGATTGCGAGATGATGGGGCTAAACGTTTATCGTGACAGGCTGTGCTTAGTGCAGATCTCGGATGATGATCGTAATGTAAGGTTAGTTAAAATTGAGCAAGGACAAGATCTAGCACCTAATTTACAGAAACTATTTGAAAATGAAAATGTACTGAAGCTCTTTCATTTTGCACGAACTGATGTGGCTTGGTTAAAATTCTGGCTGAATATTAGAGTTAAAAATTACTTCTGCACGAAAATAGCGAGTAAAATCGCTAGAACTTATACAGATAAACATGGCTTAAAAGATCTCTGCAAAGAGGTTATCGGCAAGGATATTAGCAAAGCACAGCAAAGCAGCGACTGGGGCGGTTCTTACCTAAATAAAGATCAGCTTAACTACGCTGCAAATGATGTTTATTTTCTGCCTGAAATTTACAGAACTCTGCGTACCATGCTAGTCAGAGAGGGGCGTTTAGAGTTAGCAGAAAAGGCAATTAAATGCATAGATACTATGACTGAGCTTGATAATCTTGGTTATCTAAGCATTCTAGAACACTAAGATGAACCTGACAAAATCAAATATCGAAAAAGATCAAATCGATTTTCCTGTTTTAAAAAATATAGTTTCACGCTTTAAACAGGCTCGCATACTGGTCATAGGTGATTTAATCGTCGATGAATATTTAAGAGGGATTCCTGAAAGAATATCTAGAGAAGCACCTGTAATTATTCTTCAATACATTAATTCTCGCTTTACTCTAGGAGGCTCTGCCAATGCCGCAAATAACCTTGCTAGCCTTTCTGCTAAAACTAGTTTAATGGGTGTAGTCGGAGAAGACAAAACAGCAGAACGATTAAGAGATATCTGCAAAGAGAGAGATATAGAACTTTATTACTGCATAGACCCTAGTCGTCCTACTACACTTAAGACTAGAATTATATCTAGCTCTAGTTCTGATCCAGACACAGGAACTGTCTTAAAACAGCAAGTATTAAGAATAGATCATCAAATCAAAGATAAGCTAAATGACGAACTCAGTAAAAAACTTTTAGAGTCCTTTAAAGATACTATTCAAAACTATGATTTAATCCTGCTCTCAGATTATGGCAGTGGCGTACTTCATGAGGAGAATGTAAAAGAAATTATCGATCTAGCGAAATATCATCAAAAAAAAGTCATAGTCGATAGTAATGGTAAGTTTTCTAAATATGCTGGTGCTTACTGTCTGACCCCTAATCAGCCAGACGTAGAAGCTACGCTGGGGTGGGAAATTAAAACTGAAGAAGATTTATTTAAGGCTGGTGTAGAGTTGTTAAATTTAATTGGCACAGAGCAAATGCTCATTACCAGAGGGGCTAAGGGCATGGTTTTATTTACCAAATCAGAGGATGGCATAAAAGCTGAGCTAATTCCAGCCTTTAATGTAAGTGAAGTTTTTGATGTGAGTGGCGCTGGAGATACTGTGTCAGCTTGCTTTTCACTGGCTCTAGCGGTTGGTGCTACTAACTTAGAGGCTAGTCTTTTAGGAAATATTGCAGCTAGTATAGTGGTGAGAAAATACGGCACGGCGACGACCAATGTAGATGAGCTATTACACGAGTTGGATTTTAAGGAAAAAGCTATTTCTGTTTAATCTGCTGAAAAATGCTTGTAATAGCATTTTTTGACCTCGACTGAAATGGTAGAATTATCTTTTCTGAAGTTATGAAAAAAAAGGCTCTAATTTCTGTTTTCGATAAATCTAAGTTAGAAGAACTATTAGAAGTTCTTGACACTGAATATGATTTTATCAGTAGCTCTGGCACAGCGACTTTCATTAAAAATGCTGGTTATAAAGTAACTGAGGTTCAGGATCTTAGTAATTTCCCAGAGATACTTTCAGGCAGAGTGAAAACCTTACATCCGAAGATTTTTGGAGCCATTCTCTATGACAGAAATAACCACCAGCACTTAGAAGAAATAGAAAGAGAAAATATACTATCTATAGACTTGGTTATAGTTAATCTTTATCCTTTTGCAGAAGTGACTAAAAACCTTTCACGGAGTGGGTACGACGAAAACGCAGAAATTGGAGTTTGTGAACAGTCCCTAAATGGCACTGCTCACAAAGGAACAAGTTCAAGGCTGAGGAGGACGAATGACCGCAGTGTACTAGGGGTACATGAGGATCATGAGGACGACGAAAACGCAGAAATTGGAGTTTGGGAACAGTGCTTAGATATAGCTATAGAGAATATAGACATAGGTGGACCAAGCCTTTTAAGAGCAGCTTCTAAAAATTTTAGACACGTTATTACACTGTCTAATCCTGATCAATATGATGCTTTTGCTGAGAGATATAAAAGTAAATCTCTAGATCTAAATTATAGAAAACAGCTAGCTGCTGAGACTTTCAGAATGACTAGCGCCTATGATGCTGTAATAGAAAGATTTCTAGCTCAAGCTAGTGCTGATTCATTTAAAACTACTGCTGAAATTGACTTGACGGCAGGAAATTTACTGCCAGAAAAGCTTACTTTAAATTTAGAGAGAGTGAAAGTTTTAAGCTATGGTGAAAACCCTCATCAGCAGGCTGGTCTCTATGTAGAATCTAATTCAAAATATAGAGGACTTGCTGATGCAAATAAATTACATGGAAAGGATTTGAGTTTTAATAATTTACTTGATCTTTCTGCTGCTTATAATATCGCCCAAGAGTATGGTCCAGAGATTCCCTGTGCCGTTATCGTTAAACACAATAATCCCTGTGGCGTAGCAATAGCTCCGAATATTGCTTTAGCCTTTATAGAAGCCCTTGCAGCGGATTCTGTAAGTGCATTTGGTGGGGTGGTAGCTTTAAATAATCCAGTAGACATAGCTTTAGCAAATGAACTAAGCCAAATTTTTCTAGAAGCAGTTATAGCACCAAGCTTCACTCCTGAAGCCTTTGCGATACTCACCCAGAAAAAGAATATCAGATTAATAGAGCATCCTAATTTTAAAAACTCTCAGAATCTTTTAGATATTAAAAAAATTGATGGTGGTTTCCTTATACAGACTGCTAACCATCAGCTTATAGACCAGACTTTATTAAAAACCGTTACTAAGACGAGCATAGACGAAAGCCTGTGGGTGGATCTTATACTCGCTTTGAAAGTAGTGAAGCATGTTAAATCTAATGCTATAGTGACGACTCAAGGCGGTAGGACACTAGGAATCGGCGTTGGTCAGACGAATAGAGTAAAATCAGTAGAGGATGCTCTGCGTAATTTTGATTTAGATACCAGAGGAGCAGTTATGGCTTCTGATGGTTTCTTTCCATTTGCTGATAATATACACTTCGCTGCCCAAAACCATATAGCTGCGATTATTCAACCAGGTGGTTCTATCCGTGATGAAGAAGTGATTAAAGCCTGTGATGAATTAGGGATTGCGATGGCGTTCACGCATATAAGACATTTTAAGCATTAAGGAAGTGATGAAAAATGAAATTTTTCATCACGGACTGTCAGGTAAAGAGATTAAGGATCCACTCCCCGAGCTAGGTTTTATACCTCGGTCGGGGAGTGGATCCTTAAGGGCGTGTAGTGAAGCTCTAATTTCTGCATTTTCGCCCGCCTTATGAGCCTGTTTTAAACTTTAAAAATTCTCTAATAAATTCATCTAAAACTTCCGTACCATTAATTACAGCATCAACATCACGAGTCTCATACTTAGTTCTGTGATCTTTGACTCTTCCTTCGTCAAAGACGTAAGAACGAATCGCATTCCCCCAAGAAGCATTTAAGACCTCTCCTTTAAGCTCAGCGAGCTTCTTCTGCTCTTCCTCTTCCTGTAAAGCAAGAAGTTTAGATTTAATCTGCTCTATCGCTCTATCTTTATTCTGAGCCTGACTCCGTTCCTGAGTACATTTCACAGCAAACCCAGTAGGTATGTGCCTTACCCTGACAGCTGTCTCAACTTTATTTACATTCTGCCCGCCCGCTCCCCCAGAGCGCATAGTCGTGATTTCTAAATCAGATTCTTTAAAACCTTTTAATTCAGTAGAACTATCTATTAAAGGGCAAACTTCGACCCCCGCAAAGCTAGTCTGCCTGCTATCAGCAGAAGATTTAAATGGAGATTTACGCACTAGCCTGTGAACACCTTTTTCAGCTGAAAGATAACCATAGGCATAAGGACCAGAAATTTTTAAAGATGCTGATTTAATCCCCGCTTCCTCGCCATCAGATTTATCTAAAAGCTCTACTGTAAAGCCTTTCGTTATCTCTGCCCAACGTGTATACATCCTTAAAAGAATCTCCGTCCAGTCTTGAGCATCAGTACCACCAGCTCCAGCATTGATATTTATAATCGCAGATGATTTATCATAATCCCCAGACATCATTAGGAGAAACTCATAGTCCTCTAATTCTGTTAATAATTTAAAATATTCTTCACGAATTAACTCATCTAGATCTTGCTTTTCGAATTCTTCCTCTGTCTCAGTTAGCATCTCCTGCATAGCCAAAAAATCCTCTAAACGCCTTGCCCAAGAGTCTATCTTATCGATCTGCTCTTTTTTGAAACTAATCTCTTTGGATATAGCTTGAGCCTCGCTGACATCATTCCAGAAGCCCTCGACTAAAGTCTTCTGCTCTAAAATCTTTAATTCTTCTTTGAGTTCGTTAAGGTCAAAGACACTCCTTGATTGAATTATATTTACTGGAGATTATCTCTGAATCTATAGCTATTTGAAGATCTTCTGGCATAGAGGGCTTATTTTAGCAGGAAAACACAGAAATTGGAGTTCCGCTACACGCCCATATTAATTATGCTGGAGAAGAATAAATTTGTAGGATTGGATTTATAATTTAATAATTCCACCAAGCAAGTTCTACCCCAATGCTCATAGACTATAGTGAAATACGAAAGATACATAAGAAAAAGTTCTCTGAACAAGAAAGAGCTTGGTGCCAATTTTTCAGCGATGAAGCTCTTGCTACTTTTATGGCTTCATTTATTAAGCTTAATAAAGAAGAAAATCAGACAATCCGAATTTTAGATGCTGGTGCCGGAGATGCAATTCTGGCTTACGCCGCCGTGCAACGCTGCTTAGATTTAGGTTATAAAAACATTGAAGTCTGTTTATATGAAATTGACAAAGATTTGATAAAGCTTATGGATAGTAATTTTAAGTTTCTCCTTAAAAAACTCTCTAAGACAAAAACAAAATTAAAGTACCATATTTTTAATAAAGATTTTTTAAACTTTGATCCTAAACACAGTAATAGTTTTGATATAGCAATTATTAACCCTCCGTTTAAAAAAACTCGCTCTAGTAAACAAGATACTGTTGCACAAAATGAAGTTCTACAATCATGCGAGTACAAGACAAATAGGACAAGCTTATATACTAATCACTATGTTGATTTCATGAGCCTTTGCCTTGATTATCTAAATCATTCTGGACAACTTATCTCTATAACACCTAGGAGTTTTGCTTCTGGAGCTTATTTTAAAAACTTTAGAAATAAATTACTAAAAGAATCTAGTTTAGAAGCTATTCACCTGTTTTCATCAAGAAAAAGTATTTTTAAAAGTAATTCAATTTACCAAGAAAATATCATTTGTAAATTTATTAAAGGAGTAAAACAGAATTCATCAATTTTGCTCTCCTGCTCTGTTGATATGGATTTCAATAAATCTTTTACTCAGAAGAAATTACCTAATAAACTTCTACTCAAATCCTTTACAAATGATGATTTCATATTCATACCAGAGAATAATGCTCAAGCTCAAGCTATTAAGGAGTTGCAAAAATTTGAAGATGGATTTGATAATTTAGCTTTGTCAATTAATACTGGTCCAGTAGTGCCTTTTAGAGCAAAAGGTCTTTTATCTAAAGTTAAATGTGAAAATTCTATACCTTTGCTGGGGCTCAATAACATAGATATGCTGGCTGTAAACTGGTCAGAATATAATAAAAATGACTGGGCTATATTACGTAAGACCCAAGAAAAGCTTAAATTAGTTAAAAATTCTTCCATCGTGCTGCTCAGAAGATTTGCGCCTAAAGATAGTCCTAAAAGGGTCATAGCTGCTGTTATTAATCCCGAGGATTTTAATTCTGATTTTCTAGGGATTGAAAATCACTTAAATTTAATTTTAAAAAATGACAGAGACCTCACTAAATATGAAGCTTATGGACTTGCAGCTTTTCTTAACTCAAGCCTTGTTGATAATTACATCAGAGCCCTTTCTGGAAGCACGCAGGTTAATAAAAATGAATTGTTAACATTAAGATTACCTAGCCTCAAACAACTAAGCCAGCTTGGTAAGAAGCTTTTGAAAAAAGATGGGGGATTTGACCAGAATATTATTGATGAACTTTTAGGGTGTTTATAATTGTTAGTATGATAGATGAGCTTAATGAATCGATAAATAAATTAAAAAAAGTTATTCACACAACCCAAACTACATATAGCATCGCAGAGATTCTCTCTTTATATAGAGATAATGAATTAATTTTAAGACCCCAGTATCAAAGGTTTTTCCGCTGGTCACCTTTACAGAAAGCGAAATTAATTGAATCTATACTTCTTGATATTCCCATGCCAATTTTCTTTGTATATTCAACTAGCGAAGGGGCATTTGAGGTTATAGATGGACTACAAAGACTGTCTACTATATTTGAATTTATAGCCCAACCAATTACAGAAGGTCCAAAAAGCTTTCTAAGAGACGAAAACGATAATTTTAAAGAAGCTTTAAAATTAAATCTTACTGAAAGTAAACTTGAATTTGAAAATTTAGGATGGCATGATTTAGGCATAGAATTACAGAGGAAATTTAAGCAGTATCGCTTAGTTCTTAGTGTTATTAAAGACACTAGTCAAGAAGATACTAAGTATGACTTATTTCAGAGACTGAATAGTGGTGGTACTCCCCTCTCTGGGCAAGAATCACGAAACTGTCTGATGATAATGCTAAAAGATGGACTTTATGAATTTATTTCAGGATTAACAAAGTCGTCAGAAAGTTTTACAGAGATGATTGATATAAGTGAAAATCAAAAATATCAGTCTTATCCAGATCAATTAGCAACATGGTTTTCAGCCTTATTTATCTATGATGTATATTCTGGTAATAAAAATCAAAACAGCGAAGAATACCTTGATGCCGTAATTAAAAATTATTTCAGAGAAATAATTAGGCATAAAACTAATATAGAAGCTTGCTTTACTTTTACAATGAGAACCCTTAATAAACTTAAAGGGAAAGAAGCTTTTAAAACGCTCTCCTCTAAAGGTGTTGAATCAGGTGCTTTTAATTTGACTTGTTTTATTGCTCTCTCTCTTTATTTTATTTCAATATATAAAAAGAGTAATAATGCGGTTCCCGAAATAGATCAAGGAATATTAGAAAAGAATATTCAGACCATAAAAGAATTTGTTAAAAGTAAACCTCGAGGGATTAGAACCATTGCTTTTATAGCCGAGATTAATAGGAAAGCTAATGAATTCTGCTAATGCTATTGATTTAAATAATGTTGATTTAGGTGCAGAACTTGCTGCCATAAAAAAAGACTTGGATCAAGGTTTTTTACATTTTCATAACATTAATAGCGAGCAGAATAATAGATATATAGGCTACTTTGTTCTAATCTTAGCTACTAATATTGAGGGCTTTACTACGAGCTGTTTGCATGAAATTACTAAAATAAAAAACATTTCACAGGAAAAATTAGAAGCTCGTCATCTGAATGCCTTTAGTGTACTTCATTTTTTTGGCTCATTTAACACAAAAGATATTCCTTATGAGCAAAGAGGATTTGAAAGAGCAGATATTAAACTTGCACATGAATTGATAACTAATTTCATCGGAAAAAGCATCGTGAATGAAAAGAGTTTAAAGCTTAAACATTTTAACTTTCGTATGAATCAGTGGACCAAGCTGCTATCCGTATATTCAATTGATAATAATCTTGAGAAAGACCTTGAGGAAACTATAAAAGAGATTCTAAATGAGCGTAATGCCTTAGCTCATGGAGGACGACGAAGTGTCAACATCAACCAATCTTTACTAAAAAAATACCATGAAGCAACATTAGAGTATTTAGAATTAATTAAAACTAATACTGAAGATCTTCTTTACCGATGTTCAGGATAAATCCCCATGCGCCTAAATAAATTCTTAGCCGATCAAGGACTCTGCTCCCGCAGACAAGCTGACCTAAAAATCAGTCAAGGACTAGTATCCGTAAATGCTATTACGGTAAGCCTAGGCTACTGCTTAGAAGGTGGTGACACTGTTACTTATGAAGGTCGAGGATATATTTATAAGCCAGAAAACTCACAGAGATTAATTTATCTAGCATTGAATAAACCAGTGGGGGTGGAATGTACCTGCAATAAAGAGATTGAAGGAAATTTAATTCACTTTTTAGAAAAAAATCCTAAATTTCAAGAATTAAACAAATTACTCATAAATAATCAGAACGGCATGAAAGAAAGCACGCCTCAGCTTCGCCTCTACCCCATCGGCAGACTAGATAAGAACTCACGAGGCTTACTAATTCTTACTAATGATGGTGATATCACGCATAAACTCAGCCATCCTAAATTCGAGCATGAAAAAGAATATTTAGTTACAGTAGATAAGCCAATCACCAAGAAGTTTTTAAAAGATTTAAGTGCTGGAGTTGAGATTATAATTAAAAAAAATGATGTTAAAGCGAGAACTTTACCATGCCTAGTGAATCAGGAATCAGAAACTTCATTTAAAATCATTCTAAAACAGGGTTATAAAAGACAAATCCGCCAATCCTGTAAAGTTTTAGGCTATGAAGTGCTAGATTTACTACGTTTTCGTATCGCAAAATTAAATTTATACGAATTATCACTAGATGAAGGTGAGTTCGAGCTAGTAGATAATTTATACTATTGATTGATGCAACGAAAGATTTTAAGAATTCTTAAAAACAAAGTAGTAATAGCCATACTAATTGGGCTTTTAGCTTTACCATTTTTATTCCGCCTTTCAGTACCTATACTGAATAGAATATTAGGCGCTCCGTCTCTAGATATTTTAGAGAATTACCAGCCTATAGGTAGCATAGAAGTCTACGATTATAAAGATAAATTAGCTGGAGTACTTCAGGGAGAAGAAGATAGGCAGGTTATACAGTTAGACCAAGTCTCAGATTTAGCTAAAAAAGCTATTTTAGCTGCTGAAGATAGCCAGTTTTTTAAACACTCTGGTTTCAGTTTAACCAGTTTACTTAGAGCTGTAATCACGAATATTAAGGCTGGGAAAGTAGTTCAGGGTGGTAGCACTCTTACGCAGCAGATGGTGAAGAATCTCTTTATCCGCGAAGATGAAAGGTATCAGAGAACTTTAAGAAGAAAAGTGATAGAACTTCTTATCGCTCTTGAAGTGGAAAGTAAATACCCTAAAGAAAGAATACTTGAGATATATCTAAACCAAGTCTATTTCGGTAATTTAGCTTACGGTATAGAGAGAGCAGCGCAAAGATACTTTAGTAAGCATGCAAGTAAGTTAGATTTATTAGAATCCACTTATTTGGCTGGGCTATTAACCGCTCCTAGTCATCTTTCTAAAAATTTAAAAGAGGCGCAAGTTCGTCAGCAGTATGTTTTAGATAGAATGTTGGAACTAGGTTATATCACGAAAGAAGAATATGCTAAAGCTGATATTCATAAAATGCAGTTTAAAAAATCACAGGGAAACTTAGCTCAATATCCCTATTACTTTAGCTACGTAGAGCAAGAGCTTAATAAGAGGTTTACCCGAAATCAGTTAAAAACTATGGGACTGAAAGTCTATACTGGACTTGATCCTAAAGCAGAGATCGCTGCTGCTGAAATTATGGAAACTGGTATTAAGAATGCTGCCTCTGGGATTAATCAAGCGGCTTTAGTTACTATAGACGTAGAAACCGCTCAGGTAAGAGCTTTAGTCGGAGGGGTCGGTAATTTTTGGCAGAACCAATATAATAGAGCGACCAACGTACATACCATTGGTAGTGCTTTTAAACCTTTTGTGTATTTAACTGCTTTTATGAATGGCGTTATAGATCAGAACACTATTATTAAAGACGAGCCTATAGTTTTCGATGACGCTTCTACAGAAAGCATGGTGTGGTCACCACAGAATTTCGACTTAGAGTTTCATGGACCTACCACGGCAAGAGCAGCCTTAATTTTTTCACGTAATATTCCAGCGATTAAAGTCGCTATGCAGGCTGGTCTTAATAATGTTATAGACACTGCACACAAAGCAGGTATTAAATCTGATATACAACCTAACTTATCATTAGCACTAGGATCTGGAGCATTTACTCCACTGGAAGTCGCGACGGCTTATTCTACCTTTGCTCGTGGTGGAGTTAGAGTAGAACCTATACTTATCAGAAAAATTTTAGATAATAAAGGAAACTTAGTAGAAAAAAATGATCCTGTCGCTGTAGATGCCCTTCCACAAAGACATGTATCGTTACTCGTCGAAATTTTAAAAGATGTAGTTAATTATGGAACTGGTGCTTTAGCTAAAATAGAAGGACGAGTCGTCGCTGGTAAGACTGGTACAGCGGATGGTAGTAGAGATATATGGTTTACTGGATTCACTCCAGATACAGTTACTGTCGTTTGGGCTGGTAACGAAAGAAATCGAGAAGTACTTTCTAGTTATGCGACTGGTGGTAGCACTCCAGCTTGGATATGGCGTGAATTTATGCTTAAGTATTATGAGAATAATCCAAGAGCAGCCGTTGATTTTAAATTCAATAATAATTATGTATCAGCGAAGATAGATCCTCTTACGGGGCTTCTCGCTACTGAATATACGCCTAATCCAGTAGAGATGAGGTTTACGCCGGGTACAGAACCTAAGCGCTATGCTCCAGTTCCAGACACTAGTGATATTAAATCTAGATCTAATGAAGCTGAGGATGAAAATTTTACTAATATTAATGAACGTAAGATGTCGGAAGAAGATGAAAAGATTCAGATGCTTAAAAAAATTAATGAATCAGAAAAACCTAAAAAACCTGAGACTAAAAGAAATTTACCAGAGCCGAAAACTAAGCCTAATGCAACATTCAGCGAGTATCAATAATGGATAAAAAAAATCGAATCTATGGCGCGAAGCTCATTTTGGAATATATCAAATCTGGTGGTTCCATTTCTAAAATATGGTTAGCTAAAAGTTTAAATGCTCTAACTCAAGAAATCGAGGAATTAGCCAGAAAACATAAAATCCCAGTAAATAAAGTCGAAAGAAAAGAATTAGATAAAATATCTGATGAGTATAAGGGGAAATCTGTAATCGCAGAAGTTTCGCCTATTACTCTTTATGATGAAAAGTTTTTATTAGAGCAAAGCGGTGACAGGACTTATATTTTCGCAGTAAATATCGAAGATCCACAGAATTTAGGTGCTATGCTCCGCTCAGTTCATGCTTTTTCTGCTGATGGCTTAATAGTTAGTAATCGTAATACCACGACCATAACGGATTCGGTTATTAGAGCAAGTGCTGGTGCGATATTTAACACTAAAGTTATCAGAGTTGGAAATATTAGTAATACGCTAAAAAAGCTTAAAGAAAATCAGTATTGGGTTTATGGTACTGACGTTAAATCAGAGAATAGTGAAGAAATCAGAAAAGTGAAATTCGATAAAAGATCGGTAATTTTATTAGGTAATGAAGGGAAAGGTTTAAGCCCAATTCTTAAAAAAGCCTGTGATTTTATAGTTCATATCCCCTGTGCGTTTAATAGTTTAAATGTTTCCGTCGCAACGGGCATAATATTAAGTAGCGTCTACGAACAAAGAAAAGATCAATGATCAATCTTGATATGGAATTTAAAGATTACTATAAGACTTTAAATATAAGTTTCGGAGCTAGCGACGAAGAAATTAAGAAATCTTATAAACAGTTAGCTAAAAAACATCACCCAGATAGCGATAGTGGCTCTGAAGAAAAATTTAAAGAAATACAGGAAGCCTATGAAGTTTTAAAAGATAAAGTTAAAAAAGATAAGTATGATTCGATGCACCAGAGTCATACTAATTTTTCTTCTAAAAACAATACCTACCAAAGTAAATCTTCAAGCTATTCATATACGAATGCGAGCAGCAATAATTCTAATACAACAAATAACCAATCTAATACTAATTCACAAACTAATACCAAGAGCAATAACAATAATGCTTCTAGCGCAAACAATACGCAGCAAGCAAATAACCAGCAAAGTTATCAACAAAAACAATACAATGACGTAAAACTCAAAAACGCCAATACTAATTCTCAAAATAAAGAGAAAAGCTCAAATACTAAATCTAACGCTCCCAATGAGTCTTTCAGTGATTTTTTTCAAATGTTTTTTGGGGAAAGTAAAGAAAAAGCTAAGGGTCTCAAAGGTGCTGATTATGAGATGAATATTGAGTTAGATCTAGAAGATGCTTATAATGGCAGCACGCGTAAGCTTGAAATAACCAGTACTGGTCAAGGACAGAGAAGGCTAGAAGTTCTTATTCCACCAGGTGTTCGTGAAGGCAATAAAATAAAAGTAGCTGGTGAAGGTAAAGTTGGGAAAAATGGTGGTGAAAGTGGTGATTTATACCTAAAAGTAAAAATTAAAGAACATCCTCTTTTTAAAATGGATGGTGATGATGTACACAGTACTCTAGAATTAGAGCCATATGAGGCTATCCTAGGTGCGGAGAAAGAAGTTTTAACACTAGGCTCTAAAGTAGAAATAGTAATTCCACCTCAGACTAATCACGGGAAAATACTTCGCCTAAGAGGTCGGGGGCTAATAAATACTAAAACTAAAATACAGGGCGATCACTTTGTGCATACTGCGATTAAAATTAAAGATCACTATACATTTGAAGAATTACAGCATTATAAAGCTATAAAAAAAATTAATCAAAATTAAGCTTAATACGCTAGATAGATGAAATCAACTCTAGGATTGGTTCCTGTATTCTTATGTTTTTTTAGTTTCTCAGGCTTCGCCGCCTTAAGCTCAAAATCAAAATCCTTCAAAAACTCAAAAGCCTTTAAATTATAGGCGTAATTTTTACGATGTTCGACTAATTTTATAGAGGATTCTATCACTCTGCCAGACTCATCTATCTCAAAAGTATAACTGCAAAACTGATCATTTCGATGTTTATCTGTAGGCTTGTTAAAAAGAATCTGATCATTATCTAGTAAGAAAAATTTCCATTTAAGATTCAGTTCCTGCGGCTCAATGCCTTTCACTGTGACATTATAAAAATTTATATCATAGGTTTTTAAGGTTTCAGCATGAAGAGGCCTCGAAAAATTATTTAAGATGAAAGCTATAAACAGGCAAAGTATACAACTCAACGCAGGAGACCAATAACGACGAGAACGCAGACATTGGAGTTCGGCAATAGTGCCATTTAGCTTTAATGACTTATGCATGGATAAAAGTTATTATACATTAAGCTAAAATGAGCTAAATGCAAGCTTTAGCGCAGGAAATTATTCCCATTCACTGGAATCATGAAAGCAGGTCTGTATCTATCATCGACCAAACCCTTTTACCCTATGAATTAAAGTGGGTAGAAATTAAAAAGCATGAAGAAATGGCAGTCGCCATCGAAAAAATGCTTTTACGTGGAGCACCATTAATCGGCATCGCTGCTGCATATGGCATGGTACTTGCTTTACAGGAATTTATACAGAATAACGCTTCGAAGCACTCTTTAGAAGATAGATTAAATAATTTTCTTAATGAAGCTTCAGTAAGGCTGCTTTCAACACGCCCAACTGCGGTAAATTTAGCGTGGGCATTGGGGGAAATGATAGCCACTATTCAAGAATATGGCAGAAATTTAGAAAATAAAGCACTACAGGTACCACTTGAGCAAAATGCTTACTTGCAAAAATTACACCAAACGCTTTTAAATAAAGCACTCTGGATTCAAGAGGATGATTGCAATCGCTGTAAAGTAATGTCTGAGCATGCTTTAGATTTAGTGAAAAAAGATTTAGCTAAAAAAATTAAAACGCAAGATGACACTATTATCGGACAAACAGGTAAATTAAATGTTCTCACTCATTGTAATGCTGGCGCTTTAGCTACAGGCGGCTACGGCACTGCTTTAGGTTTAGTCAGAAGTTTACATCGTGAAGGCTTGCTTAATATGGTTTATTCTGATGAGACTCGTCCTCGCCAGCAAGGTTCCCGCCTCACCGCTTGGGAATTAGCACAGGAAGGCATTCCCGTTACTATGATCTGTGATACTATGGCGGGTTTTATGATGAATAAAGGGATGATAGATTTAGTAGTAGTAGGCAGTGACCGAATTACCGCAAATGGTGATGTTGCAAATAAAATAGGTACTTACCAAGTAGCTATTCTGGCAAAGTATCATCAAATACCTTTCTATGTCCTTGCTCCAGAAAGCACTATAGATTTGAATTTGAAGACTGGCCATGAAATAGAGATAGAATATCGTAATACAGAGGAACTCAGTCATATAAATGGCAAAGCCTGCACTTTTATTAACGAAAACGCAGAAATTGGAGTTGGCGAGCAGTCTCAGAACGGCACTGTTGCCGAACGTGCAAGTTCAAGGCCGAGGAGGACGAATGACCGCAGTGTACCAAGTGTACATGAGGATCATGAGGACGACGAAAACGCAGAAATTGGAGTTGGCGAGCAGTGCCGAGACTTAAATTCCGTCACTGAGGTCAAGTTCCTTAACCCTGGATTCGACGTCACGCCAAATTCATTAATTAGTGGAATAATTACAGAAAACGGTATTAGGCTCTTTAAGCAATCGTCTTAGAAGTCAAGTATTTTTTAAATAATTTGAATAATTTTGGTCCCATTTAGACTGTTTTTTGAGCATAGCGTTTAGAATCAGTAGTATTTTTCATCACTTCCTTAATGATTAATCTTCATGAAAGACTCAAGATTCAAAACTGCATTATAGTTGAAGTGCTAAAATTAGGTAATAAATATATATGAAAGCAAAACTTTTGACTAAAGAAGAAATTAAACTATCTATATTTCCAGATATTGCTATAGAAACTAGGGCAATAATTACTGGTACTTTAGAAAAAGTTGGGATGGAAAAAGTTGAGCTTGCTATTAAGCTTCAATCTGGTGATGGAGAAATCACTCAAATTCCAGCTTTTGCTAACCTCTATGTCAGTCTAGATGATCCTCATAAAAAAGGAATACATATGTCTAGGCTCTTATTGCAAGCGCATAAGATTTTTGATGAAGAAATTTTAAGTTATAAATCTCTTGGTAATTTAGTTAGAAAATTGAAAGAGTCTCAAGCAGACATGAGTTTAAGTGCTTTTGTTGAAATCCAGTTTGATTATATGCTACGTAGACCAGCCCTAGTGAGCAATAACGATGCTTGGAGGTCTTACCCAGTGGTTTTAAAAGCTGAAATAAACCACCTAGATGAAATATCCTTTACGACCAGCATTCGAATAACTTATTCTAGTACTTGCCCTTGCTCAGCAGCGTTATCAAGACAGCTTATACAAGAAGAATTTTTAAAAATATTTAGCGATAAAGCTCCTAGTGTTACTGATATATATAACTGGTTAGGTAGAGAAGAAAGCCAAGTGGCGACTCCTCATAGTCAAAGAAGCTATGCTGATATAGATTTTATGCATACTGAAGAGTCTAAGCTTCATGAAAATGCTGAAATTGGAGTTTGGCAACAGTCCCTCAATTTAGATGAGATGATAGATGGTTTAGAAAAGGCGATAGCAACACCAGTACAGGCAGCTGTAAAAAGAGAAGACGAACAGGAATTTGCGAGGCTTAATGGCAGAAATTTTATGTTTAGTGAAGACGCCGCTAGAAAATTAAAATTCTTCTGTGAAAGTTTAGAAAATCTATCAGATTTTAGTATTAAAGTACAGCATTTAGAGAGTCTTCATGCACATAATGCGGTAGCCTTTGCGAGAAAATCATCTAGTTGAACTATGCAGAATTAACTAGACCACGTGAATATATGATTCTAGCCGCCATGCAATAAACTAAGTTTGTTCAAGGCTTCTTTAATTATGTTAGACGCATTCGCTAAACACTCTTCTATAGCTAGTATCGAAGTCGGCATTAATGCACTGATGGAGAGATATAATACAACAGCTGGAAATATTGCTAACGCTGGTACGCCCAATTATTTAGCTAAAGAAGTTAGCTTTGAAAATGATCTAAGAAAAATACAAGATAGATTACGTTATAACAATGAGCCTGAACTGGCTCAAACCGATAATGGTCATTTTCATATTACTGCAAATAGTATCTACGAAACCGAAGTAGAAATTACAGAACCTGATAGAGATTTTATGACTACAAATAACACAGTAGATCTTGAAAGAGAGATGCTGACCTTAGGGAAAACAGCCATGAAATATCGTGCTGTAGCGACTATGGGTAGAAAGTTTTTCGATGGCTTGACGAATATCATAAGGGGATAAGATAAATTATGCAAAATTATGACTTAATGGATATCGCAGGTAGTGCACTCAGAGCTGAAAGGCTGAGAATGGATGTTATCGCAGGTAATATTGCAAATATGAATACTACCCATGCCGCAGATGGTACTGTTCAGCCGTATTTAAGAAAATTAGTATCTTTTAAAACTATTATGGATGAACAAACTGGCATAGTAAAAGGGGTTGCCGCAGATAGCATCATAAATGACGTAGAAGCTTTGAATACAGTCTATGATCCTAGTCACCCCGATGCTGATAATAAAGGTTACGTCTATTATCCAAACATCTCTGTAGAAGAAGAAATGACTGATTTAATTAGTTCTAAGTCAGCTTATCAAGCTAATATAACTACTATTCAAACCTTCAAAGAGATGTTCAGCGCGGGATTAGAGATTTAAAACTCAGAGGAAATAAATTATGGATGCAATAACCAACTTAAAACTTTTTAACACTTCCGTGGAAACACCTCTATTACAGGCAAGCACTACCTATTATGATAAGTTAAAAAGTGGTTCAGTAGAGACTTTTCAAGAGACTCTAGAAAAATCAATATCAACACTTAAAGATTTATCTACTAAATCTGCAAATGCAATGGAAGATTATATCTCTGGCAAAAATGTGGATGCAAGCTCGGTAATGCTTAGCATGGAAAAATCTGGCATGGCTACGAATCTGGCTATTCAAGTCAGAAACAGGTTGTTAGAGGGCTATAGAGAACTTAACAATATTCAAGTGTAATTAATAAAGAATAATTTTAAACAAAAGGGTGATTGAAAATAAATGGCTGAAGTAGAAGAAAAACAAGGTGATTTAGTTGAGGATGGATCGGATGATGTTGCGCCTAGAGCAAAAAAGAAGGGACCTAATTTAATTCTTATTATTAGTATATCTTTGTTAGTTATAGCAACAGGCATAGCTGCTTATTTTATTTTCAAACCCAAGTATACAGTGCTTTTCTCAGGATTAGATACTTCTGATGCTGCTGCAATAAGTTCTTATCTAAAAAAAGAAAATATTAAATTTAAAATAGAAGGTGATGGTGATACCATACTTGTGGCTGGAACTTCTGTACCTAAATTACGTTTAGATATTGCTGGGAAAGGAATGCCTAAGGGAACAGGAGTGGGTTTTGAGCTTTTTGATAAAAAAGATCTTACGGTAACGGACTTTGGTGAAAAATTAAAATATCATCGTGCACTTGAAGGCGAACTAGCTCGGACTATTTCTTCATTAGAAACTATAAAAATGGCAAGAGTACACTTGGTTATACCAAAGAAAAGTGTTTTTGCAAATAAAGAGGAAGCAGCGAGTGCTTCTGTTGTTATAACGACTATGTATGGCAAAGATCTTACTCAAGATCAAGTTAAGGGTATTCAACATTTAGTCGCAAGCTCTATACAAGGCTTACAACCAGATAAGGTCCAGATTACAGACCATACTGGAAAATCTTTGGTCACCTTTACTACTGAACAAGCTCTTTTTGCAAATAAATTAGAAATGAATGAACAAAGACAGAGAGACTTTGAAAAACGTCTAGAGAAAGATCTCCAAGGGCTTTTAAGTCCTATTTTAGGTGAAGGTAATGTGCTCGTTAATGTTAAAGCTGAATTGAATTTTGATGAAAAAGAGATGAATATTGAGACCTATGCTCCTACAGACGAAGCTGGTACTAAACACGATCCCGTGGTTAGAAGTGAGAAACTAGTTACAGAAAAATATGAAAAGAATTCTAATGAAATAGTGCGTGGCATTCCAGGAAATAAAAATAATGTTCCAACATTTACTGGAGTAGATGTAGAAGGCATTCAGGATATAGGTCCTAGAAAGGATTACGTTAAAGAAGATAAAACCATTAATTATGAAGTCAGCCGCATGGTAGAAAAAGTTAAAAAAGCAACTGGTGTTATTAGGAAAATTTCTGTTGCAGTAGTAGTTAATAAGGATTTATCACCACAGGAAAGAGCTGTACTGAGACAGACTGTAACCGTAGCCTCTGGTATAGATACAGAAAGGGGCGATCAAGTTATCATTACTGGTATTAAATTCTCTACATCAAGATATGTAGATATTGAGTCACTAGAAAGAGAGAAAACTGAGCAAAATCTAAAACGCAAAGCAACAATCAAAAAATTCTCATTCTTGCTTATAACCCTTGTTGTGGGTGGAATAATGACACCAATTATGCTATCGCTAATGAAACGCAGCATTAATTCTGATAACACAGAAGAATTAGATAAATTATTAGATGAAGATGAGGTAGCTATTTTGAGCGATATTGATGATAAAATCGAAGAGGCTGAACTCGCTTATAGTAAGAAAATTAGCTTAGATGGTAATAAAACGATTGCTAAGATGAAAGATGAACTGCAAAAAACCATCGAAGAGAATCCTAAAGCTGTAGCGAAGAGTTTGGAAAGTTACATAAATGAAGTAGGAACTTAAATTAATTGAATTTAAACGATAAAAGAAGAAAAGTTTTTTCTAATAAGCTAGAATCTCAGTCCAAGCCAATTATTATCGGTGGTGTCAGTGATGATGAGATTAAAGATCTGCCAACTAAAGAGCAGATTTTAAGGGAAAGAATCACTGAAGCTGAGATTAAGGTTAGGAGATATTTACAACAAGCTACCGAAAAAGCAGACGCAGAAGCAGAAGCCATCATTACTCGTGCAAGAGAAGAAGAACAGTCCATACGGGAGACTGCTTATAATGAGGGATTTGAAAAAGGTGAGCAAGATGCTGCGGATGCTATACAAGAAAAATTTAGTACTATTCTTTCAAACAGTGCAAATATTCTAAACTCTTTAGAGCAAGAAAAGCGTGAAGCCTTAGAAGATGAAGAAAACAGCATCCTAGACTTCATCTTCATGTTAGCTCAGAAAATCATCGGCAAAGAACTCTTTCTTGATAAAGAGTCTATGCTAGGTATGGTAAAAACTGCTATCTCTGAGCTAAACTACAAGCAAGATGTCAGCCTTTTTCTCCCTTCACAAACTGCTCTACATTTAAATAAGGTGAAAAAAACTATTCTTAATGAATTCCCCGATCTAGAAAATTTGATTATCGTAGCAGACCCTACTCTTAAAGATGGTGATTTGATTGTTGAAAGTAAAAAAGAAAGATTAGATTTTAGATTAGCAGCTCAAATGGATGCTCTTGCTGAGAATTTAAAACAGAAGCGTATTTTTCAAGCAGAAGAATTAAAAATTACAACAGATGCAGAGGACATTTAATCTGAAAAACCTTAATCAGAGAAAAGAATAATAATATGAAACTAAATTTTTCTGAATTAAAAGATAATTTAAAAGACTGCTCTCAAGTTCGCACACTAGGAAAGGTTTCTAAAATTATAGGCTTAACTATCGAAGCAGATGGCCTAATAGTGGAGCTCGGCGAATTATGCCTAATTAAATCAAGAAATAATTATCTGAAAACTGAAGTAGTCGGTTTCAGAGACAATTACACCCTATTAATGCCACTTGGTGAAATTCAAGAACTTAAAATGGGAGCGGAAGTATTACCTACAGGAAAACAAGTTTCTATTAAAGTAGGACCTCGACTAAAAGGCAGAATCTTAGATGCTTTTGGCGAACCACTCGACGAGGGAGTTAAACTTAGAGCCGAACACACTGCTACGCAATGGCCAGCTAAAACTTTAAACCCTCTGAAAAAGAGCCGCATAGAGGAACAGATGTTCTTTGGAGTTAGAGCTTTAGATGGTTTTTTATCCTGTGGAAAAGGTCAACGCATGGGAATCTTTGCTGGTTCTGGCGTGGGGAAAAGTACTCTAATGGGCATGATTGCTAAAAACGCAGATGCTGATATTAACGTTATTGCTCTTATTGGTGAGCGAGGTAGAGAAGTAAGAGAGTTTATCGAAGAGAGTTTAGGTGAAGAAGGTTTAAAAAAATCAGTAGTAGTAGTGGCTACAGGAGACCAGCCTAGCTTAATTAGAGTTAAAGCTGCTCTATTCGCTCATTCTATAGCAGAGTATTTTAGAGATGTGGAAGGTAAAAATGTTTTACTAATGTTAGACAGTGTTACACGTGTAGCTTTAGCTCAGCGAGAAATAGGACTAGCAGTAGGCGAACCACCTGCGACTAGAGGTTACACACCTAGCGTATTTTCATTAATTCCAAGATTATTAGAAAGAAGTGGCACTGGTGAAAAGGGCAGCATCACAGCTCTTTATACAGTTCTTGTAGAGGGTGATGATATGAATGAACCTATCAGTGACCTTGCTAGAGGTGTACTTGATGGTCACATCGTGCTATCACGAAAGTTGGCTCACAAAAACCACTTTCCAGCTATAGATGTACTCCAGTCTGTAAGCAGGGTTATGGGTAGTATAGTTACACCAGAACATAAAGAAGCAGCTAGCCTTCTTCGCACCTATATGGCAAGCTATGAAGATGCTAAAGACCTTATTAACATTGGGGCTTATCAACGAGGCAATAACCCAGCTATAGATAAAGCTGTGGCAGCGATAGATAAAATTAATAATATTCTTAGACAGAAAACGGAAGACTATACTAGTTATGAAGACTTATTGCAAATGTTGCAAGGAGTGAAGTGAATTTTAAACTGCCCCCCCCTTTTTTAAAAGAAAAAATCAAAGAAATGCTGATGGATATAGAGTGCTTTACTGTTAGTGATTTAGGTTTGACTTTTAGGAGAAATTAATGGAGCAGTTTAATTTAGTATAATTGTCTTTATGTCTAAGCTTACAATGCTTACTGCCTACGACTTTAATACAGCAAAGGCACTTGAGGAGTCTGGTCTAGATTATATTCTTGTCGGAGATAGCCTAGCAAATGTCTTTCTTGGTTATAAGACTACCCAAGAAGTTAGCTTAGATGAAATGTTAATGTGTACACGTGCGGTGAAGCGAGGTGCGCCTAATACGAAGGTACTAGGTGATCTGCCTTACGTTTCAGTATCTAAAGGAATTAATGGGGCTTATGAAGATTCTTTAAAATTTTTCGAAGCTGGTGTTTATGCTTTAAAAATAGAAAACGCTCAGCCAGAGAGTTTAGAGCTTATTTCTAAGTTAGTAAATGCTGGTTACAAGATTCTGGGACATATAGGTTATACACCACAGAGTCTAGAGAAGTTTTCAACACAAAATAAACTGATAACAGATGCAGAGCTTTTACTGAGCGAGGCTAAGGCTTTAGAGGATGTTGGGGTTACAGGGCTAGTGCTAGAGATGGTTCCAGAGGCTATTGCCAAATTAATCACAGATACGATTAAGCCTTTTACCATAGGTATAGGTGCAGGCTCTTATACTACAGGTCAAGTCTTGGTCACAGACGATCTTCTAGGTAGATTTAATTTATTTAAACCAAAATTTGTTAAAAGATATGCTCATCAGTATGAGGATATGTTAAGTGCTTTTAGCACTTATGTCTCAGAGGTTAAGTCTATTCAATTTCCAGCGTTAGAGCACGTTTTGGCTTAATACAAAACCACCCTTTCACTTGCTAAAAGCTCATAATTATTCACGCCCCTAAGTTCAAGATTATAAATAGCTTTAGAAAAATCTACACAGTAGGTGAGATCAAGATTCGCCCCTCGTGGTAATTCTGCAAGTTGTCCACCTTTAAAGCTATCGCCATCAGGAAAATATTCTTTATTCATACTGTCTACTAATCTAAAAGACAGGAAGCGAATAGTTTCTGTGCTTTTGTTTTCATAATCAAGGTTGATTTTTAGACATTTTTGATTGAAATTAGAATCTGTTTTTTTTATCTTATTAATTTTAAGTAGAGCTTTTGGGGCTAATTCTGTTTTGGGTTCTATCCTCGTGGGCTCTTTTATATTCTCTTGAGCCTTAGTACTGATAGAGCTTTTAGAGTCAAGTTCACTTAAAAGCCAGTCATTATTTAGCTTTAATTTAATCTCAGATCCAGGTTCTAAATTGAAATTTTTACCTTTACTAGTTATACCGCAAGCAAGCCCAATTGCAGCTCCAGTCGTGGCAGTAGCACCTGTGACATAAGGATTACTGAAAGCTAAAACTCCAGCTATTTGATAGCTAACTAAAGGAGCAATTAAAGCTCCTCCCAATGTGTAACCGAGAGCTTTTCCTACTTTACTTGCTTTATTAGAAAAGCTTTCACGCATTTCCATATTATCTGCTTTTAAAACCCCTTGTGGGATTGATATGGATTGAGATTTACTTGTTGAATTACTTACTTCTATCTTATAAAACTCTAAAGCTACGAATCCATCTCTATTAAAGGATTTAGCGAGCTCACTGCTTTTAACTTTTGCGTAGAATTTACTTCCTTTGGGTAATAAAATTTTACTGATACTTCCTTGCTGATTATCAAAGCTAGAATTTTCGGATAATCGAATGTCGTAAATATTTTCTAAAACTATTTCAGCATTAGTATTTAAAGGTATAAGTTTACCCTCCATATCCTTCTCAATCATGCCAAAATCAGTTGGGATTTGAGTTACTCGCAAAGGAATTTCTTCATCATATTCTAATTTATATTCTATATGAGCTTTTAGAGATCTCTCTATAGTGCCATCTTGTGTGTTTTTACTATCCTTTATTTTAGATCTTGCTATTACAGCAGGCAATGGATTAATTACGAGTAGTGTTAATAAGGTTGAGATTAATTTAATTTTAAATTTAAAGACTCGCATACTGTGCTTGATTAAAATTCAATCGCTTTTCTACAGTATATATCTTTTTATCTTGGGATTCATAATAGGTACGCATTAGCATATCAGCAAGTAAACCCATCATCGCAATCTGCACAGAGACAGTGAAAAACATGGCAGCTATAACTGGAAGAGGCGTTGAATCTAAATCTACGCCTTCATTGAATTTTAAAATTAAAGCCCAGATACTAGCTCCTATAAAAAGTAACATACTCACAAATGAAATCCCACCGAAGACATAAATAGGTCTAGTAGCGTAATTAGTCAAAAATTTAATTACTATTAAATCTAAAATAACCTTAATAGTACGGTTAATTCCATATTTTGATTTACCAAAACGTCTTGCATGGTGCTTTACAGGCATTTCTGTAACTTTAGCCCCATACCAGCTCGCACAGACAGGGATAAAACGATGCAATTCACCGTAAAGTTTTACGTACTGTAGTACATCAGCTTTATAAGCTTTTAAACTACAGCCATAATCATGTAGTTTAACTCCAGAGATCCAAGAAATAATGCTATTAGCTATTACTGATGGTAGTTTACGATTAATAAAAGTATCTTGTCTGTTTTTTCTCCAGCCACTGACTACATCGTAGCCCTCTTCTATTTTATTAATTAGTTCAGGAATATCACTAGGATCATTCTGTAAATCTGAATCTAAAGGAATTAAAATTTCACCAGAAGAATTTTCTATACCAGCTTGCATAGCAGCAGTTTGACCATAATTACGCCTCAGTTTAATAACTTTTACGTAATCTTTGCCTTGGGATATCTTTTCTAATACCTCATAACTAGTGTCTTTACTGCCATCATCAACATAAACTACTTCATAGCTAATTTTTCCATTTAAAGATTTTTCTATTTCTTCTTGCAGTAATTCCAAGTTCTCTTCCTCGTTATAAACAGGAATTATAAGAGAAGCCTTATATTTATAAATATTCGCTTTATCTGCATTAAGATTCATCTACACGCCCCTCAGACTTTAATGTATCTGTTGGTAACCATATAGCTACTAGTACCACAGACTATAATTCCTGTTAAAAACATAATTACAAAGATCAAGCCAAGCTCATTACCAGAATCAAAACTAAATGTAAGCGGCATGATAGTTTTAAATGAAGCCTGAAATGAGTTCCAGACGAAGTTTTGAAATATAAGCAAAGGAATTATCGCTATTAAGGATGACACCAAACCATAAAAGATACCATGGGTAATAAAAGGTCCTCTAATATACCAATCATCGACACCGACTAAACGAAGTATTTTAATTTCCAGTGAACGCGATTTTACTATAAGCTGAATCGTATTAGAAATGATAGTTATAGTACTTATCGCAAGGATTAAAGTGATAAAAAGACCAAATGAAAATAAAATTGATCTGACTCTCCTGAGACCTTGGAATAACTGAGGCGCATAGCTGATTTGCTCTATACCTGAATAGTTTTTAATCTTCTCTATAACTGGATTAAGATCTTGAGCACGCTTTACATTTACATGAAGTGTATCTGGAAGTGGGTTACTAGAATCTTCACTGAATCCAAATTTATCCCTAAAAGTTCTCCAAGCTATATCTTTAGGAATGATATCTACTTTCTTTACTGCCTCAATCTGGCTAATTTTTTGAGCTATAGCTTTAGTCTCAGCTCCTTCAATAAGATAAATAGAGAATTCCAGCTGATTATCTAAATTTTGATAAATCTGCTTAATTGATGAATTGAACTGAAGTACACCACCAAACAAAGCTAGGGTTACTGTTAAGATACTGATCACCATGAAATTAGACATTCCAGAGAATTTTATGCTCTGATAGGTCTCTTTCAGGATACGCCAAATGATTCTAATACTACGCATAAGGATTAGACACTGCACTCAAAAGAGTGTCATTAACAAGTTTACCATCTTCAAGCACTAGAACTCTTTCTTTAAACTCTTTAACTATTTTATGATTATGCGTGCTAACTATGACGGTAGTTCCTCTCAGGGAGACACTTTTCAATAAATTAAAAATTTCTATAGATGTTTTGGGATCTAAATTTCCAGTAGGTTCATCGGCTATTACTAATGGAGGTCCTTGTACTATCGCTCTAGCGATACCAACACGTTGCTGTTCACCACCTGAAAGCTCCTCCGGGAAAGCTTCCGCTCTTTCTAATAAACCGACTAAATTTAAAGCCCCAGCCACTCTTTTTTGAATCTCAAATTCAGAAACGCCTAAACCTCTTAAACCATAAGCGATATTATCAAAAATACTTTTATTTGGTAATAATTTAAAATCTTGAAAAATTATACCCATACGGCGTCTTAGGTAAGGGATTTTATCTTCAGACAGCGAGCTAACATCTATATTATTTATTAAAATCTGACCATGAGTATTCTTTTCTTCACGATAAAGTAATTTCATTAAAGTAGATTTACCAGCTCCACTGGGACCTACGATGAAAACCATTTCTCCTGCTTCAATCTCAAAGTTAATATTATCTAACGCCTTAATAGGTCCATAAAATTTACTGACATTTTTGAATTTAATCACGCTTTTTGATATTATACAGCAGTGAAGAGCATTATTTCATCACTCACTATAGTTCAGTAAGCTTGGATAATGTTCTTATTGCTGATGGAGGTTCGTGCTGAACTTATGGATTCTGAATTAAAAACAGAAAAGGCTCGTAAAACTTGCAAGAATATTTTAGACTCTGCTAAGACTGTTTTTATAGAGAAAGGCTTCAATCAGGTTACAGTTAAAGATATTGCTGCTCATGCTGGTTTAGGGCATGGTACTTTTTATTTATATTTCTCAGACAAGAAAGATGTTTTTTATAAATTATTAGAACAAGTCGAAGATGACCTCTATACTGCTTTTCAGGGTGGTGTAGATATAGACGCTGAATATAAAGAGGGTTTAAGTACCTATCGTGCTTTAAGAAAAGATATTGCTGCACTTTTTGAAAGTTTTAAGCGTAATTACGATATTATTCGCTTAAGTAAAGAGCTGGCTTCCTTAGACCCACAGTTCGCAGAAAAATATTATAATATTCGCTTGCGCTTAATCGAACGCACTGAAAGGATTATAGACAGAAGTCCTTTACAAAAACACGTGGATTCTAAGATAGCAGCTGTAGCTATTTCTGGGATGATAGAAAGCACTGCTGAAGAGTGGTTAAACTTAAATAACCCACATCGAATTGAGATGGACTTTGATAAACTGCTCTCTACTATTTCTAAGATGTATTTTAAGTTAGTGAGTTAGAGGGGACTGATGCGCTTTTGCTACCGCAATCTGAGGTGCTGCGAATGATGTTCCCTGTGTTTCTGATTTGTAGATGAATTGTAATTTTCCATTATCTGGGTTAACTTGAATTTCATTAAAATGATAGAAGTCAGGTAAATTCTCATTCCCCATAAACAAACTTAAATCTCCAGAAAACTTCTTTTGAGCAGTGTTGATTTCCCTCGTAAGGTATTTACTCACTTTAGGATTATGATTGTTTTTCTGTTTTATTGATTCAATATCCTGTTTTATTAATTCAAGATCCTCTTTCTTAAATACATAACCTTCAAAATCAAACCCAACAGGTTGTATTGGATTAATATTATCTGTAGCTAATCTAGTAAGACAAGCCTGAAGATCCTGAACGACTTTTTTATCTGCAAGTTTGAGCGTATCTAAATTGGATAGAGATTCTTGCTGGTCTATATTATATGGATTATAGGCTAATGGAAGATCTTCGTCATAAACCCAATCTCCGTCATAATCGTGCCTTATCTTACCTGAGCCTTGTTCATATATCCTGATGTGATTTCCTTTTACTACGGCATGCTCTTGGTTTAAGGGTGTTTCAGATGTATAAACAGCTACCTGCCCACTGGAGTTTAAGGCTCCCACTGGACTTGCATCTTGAACAAAGCTATAAAGGTTAACAAAGTTAATAGCGCTAGGTACTTTATTCCCAGCTGCATTGACGAAATTTATGGAATTAGCAGCTAATTTGTCAAAAGCCGTTATCCTCTCACGCACCCCTAGCTGCTTGAGCTGCTCTAGACCAGGCATTACTGGACCATAGACTCCCTTCTTGCCGTTCAGTAGCCAATCTCTTATCTGAGATTTATAGTTAACAAGATTTGAACCATCATCTCTGATTTCATCAGCTTCTACTATTCCATCTTTTTCTAAAGCTTTTTTTAACTGTGTAACTGTCAATTTGTTTGAGCTGGAGAGATTGAAGCTTTGAATATTTACACCTTTCTTTTTTAGATCTACTACTTCATTAATTAATTCAAGAGAAGGTACATCTTCCCCAAAATCATACTTCAAGGGACTGTTGCCAATCCCAACAAGTAAATACCGACAAGTATTCAGATCAAGAGCCTTTTCGGGACTAGGTTTTAATGATAGGATATAAGAAGATATGTTTACTAACGAGTCTCTTCAATTAGATTTCCATTCAAAGC
>JBJTTW010000280.1:0-2698 GCA_046080385.1 bacterium | reverse complement strand
AAGTTACCTTTCACCAAACACTTGATGCTATATCCCAAAACCTTAAAACCCTTGTGAATATCTACCACCATCTCAGCTTCCTAGGGATACGTGTATCCTAATTTGGGATATTTGTACCTAAAACCCTCTCTCTTACTCACTTATCAATAAATTATTAAATCTAATGAGCTGCAAACTCAATATTTGAAACCTTTTTCGTCATTTCTTCTTAGCTCCTTTATTGGATTTTGATTGAGCAACAGTGCCATGTTGATTTGATCGCGTTGAATCTATTTCGACAGCACTTAAACGCTTAAGACCGAATCCAGTAAAGTATTCTGATAAGTAACCTTTTTTCACCTTATGCTGCCATTGGCATTAAATCTAGATCATAATTGTGATTAATACTATCATTTAGGATAAAGGGTTTCATATAAAAGGCAACTGATTCTATTAAAGGCACAACGACAGAATTTCCAAATTGCCGATAAGCTTGTGTATCGCTAACTGGAATGCAAAAAGTATCAGGGAAGCCCATCAGGCGAGCACATTCTCTTTGAGGCCTACCCGATAAAATGAATAAGAAAGTAAAGTTTTAGAGGAGGAAAAAGATGGGTCTTTTAAATAAAGAAGATTTAGTAGAGATGGAGAAGATGCTCCATTCTGGATCAAGTGCAGGAGATATAGCTTCAAGGTTTGGTATTACAACACAGGCAGTATATAGCCGTATGGGGAATGTAAGCAGTCCTCGTAAATTACTTATTCATAATCGAAAATTAATGAAAGATATAGAGGAAATGAAGATCGTTTTAGCAGAGATACTGTTAGAGCTTAATAGCGAAAAAAAAGAAAAGTTGCGAAAAACTTACTAGAAAGAGGTTTGAAAAAGAGCCACGTTCTTAAGTTTTTAAAGATGAACACAGCAACGCTAGAGGAGCGAGAATCGAAGATAGAGATCCGTGATAAGAAGCTGAGAGGCGAGATTCTGGACTTAAGGAAGAAGCATCGTAATTATGGAGGAGATAGAATTTTTCCAGAGCTTAAGGTCGGAAGGAACAGAGTTTTTAGGGTTTTAGGCAAATATGGGATGCAGCTAAATCGCAAACGAATAAAGCCTTTTAAGCCAGAAGACAAGGGCAAGCCAGATGCTAAAGTCTCTAATTTGCTAGAGAATTTAAAAGTAATTTCTCCAAATACCGCTTGGGCAAGTGATTTTACGTATTTGAAATATGAAAATAGTTTTTTGTATGTAGCGACATTCATTGATATTTTTTCTAGAAAAATAGTTGGATTCAATGTTTCAGACAAGCATGACACAGAACTAATATTAAAAGCCTTTTACCTAGGTGCCGTCAAAGAGAAGACTGTACCATATATCATTCATTCAGACCAAGGGAGTGAATATCGCAGTGAGAAATTCACGTCAATATTGAAGTATCATCAAATTTCTCAATCAATGAGTCCCAAAGGATGCCCTTGGAGAAATGGTTTTCAAGAGTCATTCTATAGAGGGTTCAAAGAAGATTTGGGAGATATATCTCACTGCAAGAGCATTGGAGAAGTTGTTTCTAGAATTCGAGAAACCATTAATTACTACAATATGGAGAGAATGCACACTGCGCTTAAAACCAGTCCCTGCAAGTTTCTTTCTCTGTATTCCGACAGAACAGCTTAGAAATGAGTTAAGCAGCTAAAGCTGCTTAACTACTGCGAACTTTTTCTAACGAAAAAAATCACAGTCATAAAAGGAGAATTCTATGACATTGTGAAACTTTAAAAAGTTAATTCATAAAATGGGGAGTTGACACTTGGAGTTAACCTGCGTGGTGTTTCAGAATTTTTTTGCTTAATTAAAATTTCGCTACCATCTTTGTAGTACCGAGCCGAGAGTGTTCTTGCCGTATCATTTTCAGAGAATAAGCCAAATCCAAATCCATTCCCTCTAGCTCTATGTTTTTCTGCATGTTGCTGCAAATATTCCCATAATCGAGGTGTTAGCGTATATTTGTCATGTACTTTTCCTTTAGAGTTGATATAACGACCGCCATCTACATCGACTTCATCTCCGTTTTGTTTGTGTAGTATTGAAGACAATTTTGGTGATGTATGTATATTAGGTAAAGCTAAGGAAGAGAAATCGAATTGATTTGGTTCGCTGAATCCTACAATAATTATTCTTTCACGATGTTGTGGTACAAAATGGCTACCATTAATTATTTTCCATTGAACTTGGTATCCAAGATCATTTTTAAGTGTTTCTAATATAGTGCGAAACGTGTTCCCTTTATCGTGAGAGCATAAGTTCTTCACATTCTCAAGTAAAAAAGCCTTTGGTCGTCTCGCTGCAATTATTCTTGCTACATCAAAAAAAAGAGTGCCTTGTGTTGTACATTCAAAACCATGTGGCTTACCTAATGAATTTTTCTTACTTACACCAGCTATGGAAAAAGGTTGACAGGGGAATCCTGCAAGTAGAACATCGTGCTTTGGTATCTCAGAAATATTGCAAGAGACGATATCTCCAATCAGGGGGTGATTATCTCTCAGGGCTGTCTCATTCTAAAACAGTTCAAAAACCCATACAGATGTAAGTCTGACCAAATCTGTAAAGTCATGTCTCAATAGAGGAATGGTAAAAGAGATAGAGGATATAGGAATAGTCGAATGTTTTGAGGATTTGGAAGATCCGAGACGTTCACAGGGTCAGCGTTTTAAGCTT
>JBJTTW010000279.1:0-4320 GCA_046080385.1 bacterium | reverse complement strand
TTACGGATTTGGCCATATGTATTACTGTATTAAAACCCACTGTTTAACAGAAATTTAATATTTTGAAATCGCACCAACTGCCATTGAAACCACTCACTGAAAGCTTTTTGGGGTTTTTATTTGGAGGGTGCGGAATGTGAGCTATATCCCAAAACCTTAAAATCCTTGTGAATATCTACCACCATCTCAGCTTCCTAGGGATACGTGTATCCTAATTTGGGATATTTGTACCTAAAACCCTCTCTCTTACTCACTGATTAATAAAATATTAAATCTAACGAGCTGCAAACTCAATATTTGAAACCTTTTTCGTCATTTCTTCTTAGCTCCTTTGTCGGATTTTGATTGAGCAACAGTGCCATAAAACCTAGCTCGGGGAGCGAATCCTTAATCTCTTTACCTGACAGTCCGTGATGAAAAATGAAATTTTTCATCACTTCCTTAAATTAACTTATCAATAGCTTCTTGGATTTTTTCCTTAGATAATGCTCCTACAAGCATATCTACTGGCTTTTTATCTTTAAAAAGAATCATAGTCGGAATACTGTTAATTCTAAACTGAACAGCAATATTAGGATTATCATCAGTATTAAGTTTTACTATCTTAGCTTTACCAGAGTATTCCTCTGCTAGCTGGTCTATAACTGGAGCTAAAGCTCTACAAGGACCGCACCAAGGAGCCCAAAAATCTACCAATACTGGTAAATCAGAATTGATTACCTCTGTATCAAAATTAACATCATTAACTTCTGTTGCCATAGGCTTACTATTGTAGCTGATTTCAGGGCACTGTTACCAAACTCCAAGTTTTTACATTTTACGGAAGTATTCCCTGCTTTCCACCAACCAACGAAGAAAGCCCAGAATTAGGACTAGGAGCGTAAAAACAAAAAGTATAATCTTTATTCTTATCAAGTTCGAGAAAATGATTCTCTAAATTAGCCCACTGATAAAGAGTTAGCTCCGTCACGGAAGAATTAAGCCCCTTAATCGATTCTTTAACTGTAAACTTAAGAGCGATTCGCTTCAGAGGACCACTATCCTCGACTATCTCCGAATTAAGAAACCTGCCAGAAAAGATAATGCCTGCATGATCCTTTACTTCAGAAAGACTCAGTGATCTACTTAAAGCACAGGATTTCTTATTCATAATCTGAACTATTTCTTCAGCGGAGGCTGCAAGAATCAGCGATTGAGTGATTAACAAAACTAAAATAAAAATACTGCTGCGTAGCATAGTGGTGAAGTCTATTATAATTAAAAATTACTATGAAAAAGTTTTTATCTTGTTTTTTGCTTTTAAGTTTTTCTTTCTTGAGTTTCACATTAAATGGATGCTCTTCTCTAGAAAGTAAAAGCTCTGAAACTAGCACCGCTCTCTCCGAAGAAAAGCATTCCAAGACTGAATTACAGAAATTCCTAGATTCTAAAGGTTCAAAAAGAGTCGCTGTGATTAAGTTTTACGCTGATTGGTGCGGCACTTGTAGAGATTATCAACCACAGTACACTGCCGCAAAAGCGTCGTTAGAAGATGCAAATGTAGACTTTTATGAGGTTAACGTAGATCAAAAAGAATACTCTGCTTTAATTAAAGAGCTTAAAATCGGATTAATCCCGATTACTTATTTCGTAAGCCAAGACAAAAAATCTATAGAAAATAGAGTCGGCTATATAAGCTCTGGACAATTAGCTGAAAAAGTTCAGTCACTTACCTTAAAATAAAACATTAGCAAGGAAGAGATTTAATCCATGACAGCTAGTACTATTATCGTTGCCAAATCTGCCGTGATAGGTAAGTCAGTAGAAATCGGTGAAGGCACCGAGATTGGTGAAGGAGTTATCATTCGCGATGGAGTTAAAATCGGTTCTAACTGTAAAATATTCCCCTATGCTGTTATAGGTGAGCCTCCACAAGACTACAGTTTTAAAGGTGAAGCTAGTTTTATTGAAATCGGCAACAATAATACTCTTCGTGAATTCGTAACCATTAATAAAGCTGTCGGTGAGGGAGCTAAGACTGTCATTGGTAATAATAACTACATAATGACTTACAGTCATATCGCGCACAATGCTGCTGTCGGGAATTACGTAACCATAGCGAATTCAGTACAAATCGCAGGTCACTCAATAATAGAAGATTTCGTAACCATAGGTGGTCTAGCTGCTATACATCAAGGATGCAGAGTGGGTCAATATTCTATGATCTCGGGGATGTCAGCTAGTGGTAAAGATTTACCACCTTATTTTATGTATGGTCTCACACCAGCTATCGCCGCTGCCGTCAATAGATATGGTTTAAAAAAACATAACTTTAGTACTGAAGCTATTAATGAAATTTTTAGAGCATTTAAATTAATCTATAAGAGCGGTGTATCTTTACCACAAATTATTGAAAAGCTTGAAACCGAGCTGAATCCTCTTGATGAAATTAAATACTTAATCGACTTTTTAAAAAATTCTAAACGTGGTATTAAATTAGGCAGGAGCCTAATTAGAGTCTAGTTTTCAAATATTTATATATCGAAATTTTAATTCACTATGACAAAAAAGAAAATTTTCAAATATGGCTCAGAGGTTTTAAGAAGGAAATCCACTCCTATTAAAAAGTTTGACAAGCGCATCGCTAAGTTAGCTGAAGATATGATTCAGACTATGTATTCAGCAAATGGCGTAGGATTAGCGGCACCCCAAATCGGTGTTAATCAGAGAATTATCGTAGTAGATACTGAATATAATTCTGAAAGATACGAAAATGAAAAGCCAGCCAAAGCCCGAAATCCTCTTGTGATAATCAATCCAGAGATCACCCACATGGAAGGTGAAATGGAGAGTTTTGAAGGCTGTTTGAGTTTTCCAGAAGTCTTCTTTAATGTTACTAGAGCAAAAAAAATTAAATTTAAATTTCAAGATCTAAAAGGCGTAGAACACGAGATGAGTGCAGAAGAAGACCTTTTCTGTAGGTGCATTCAGCATGAAATAGATCACCTCAATGGTCAGCTTTTTGTAGACATAGCTGAAGATAAGGTTATTGCAAGGTCAGAATTAGACCAGCATGGCTTTGCGAATGTAGATTCACAACCTTTAGCGTAAAATCTTTCAGACCACTGCACGTTGTGCAGTGGTCTGAAAGATTTATTTTTAAAAATATATAAAAAATTTCTCGACCTTGCCTTGTATAGACATAATATCTCCCCGATATAACAGAGACCTACCTTGATGAAAACAGCTCAATCCCTCATGCTTAATATCTCCCCTTCATCATCTCCCTGTCTAGCTATTTCAAAACAAGGTGGGTCTCTCCCTTTATATTTTTCAAAGCCAGTGACTTATACTCTCTTCAGTATAAAAGAGTATAATCTTATTTAAATATAGTTCTAACGATGGTTATTTCTTTGCTTTAATTTTAGGAAGAACTTAATTGTGTGATAAAGGAGAAATTTACATGAAAAAAATATTACTAACTGGTCTTTTCGCTTTTCTAATCTGCCCTGTAGCTAATGCTCAAACTTATATTGGTCCATGGAGTAATGGCATTGAAGTTGATGAGAATAAAGCCTATAGTGTAGAAACACGTAATTCGGATAAAGTTCTAGTGCAGTATCAGTTCCCAAGCTTAACGGCAACTGGCAAAGAATTAATTTTAAATCCTGATTTTGACTATGGCACAGTTAACTCTTACGGATTAGTTCTCTATGATTACAAAGAAAATAGTACTGAGACGAATTCTGAAGTTACTGTTAATATATCTGCCGATATTAAGACCTATGATGCAAATTTCACCCCAGTAACTACAAAAACTGTGAGCTTAGGTTCATATAGTTATCCGAAAGGAGACGATGTGCAAGCAAAAAGAAAGGCTAAAAAGAATAAAGAAAAATTCTTACCTAATCTACAAATTACGAATCTCAGACGCTAAAAGTAACCTGACAGTCCTTGAGGGAAAACAAAGTTTTTCACCACTTTAACGGTACTGCTCGCAATCTTCAGTTTCTACGTTTGCGAGCAGTACCCCGAGGGCGTTCTTCTATTTGAATTGCAGGTTATACTGGAATAATGGCAATTCAACCTGCGATCAGATCCTTATACCGTATTATCGGGAACCTCGTTGGTAAGCAGATTTGGAACAGGATTAATTTCGACAGCAATATCAGCCCTGATAGTAATTTACGTAAGCAACTAGCTTATGAATTTATCGACTATATAAGTGCCTTTAGAAATATATTAAAAAGTGAAGATAGAGATTTAAGTAAAGTCCTCACTATCTTTAATAAAATTTCTGAAAAGCCAGAATATGAAACAAAGATATTCGCTTGGATTTTA
>JBJTTW010000278.1:0-3156 GCA_046080385.1 bacterium | reverse complement strand
TACTATCAATTCAGTAAGCTTAAAACGCTGACCCTGTGAACGTCTCGGATCTTCCAAATCCTCAAAACATTCGACTATTCCTATATCCTCTATCTCTTTTACCATTCCTCTATTGAGACATGACTTTACAGATTTGGCCAGGCTTACATCTGTATGAATTTTTGAACTGTTTTAGAATGAGACAGCCCTGCTGAGCATCCATGGTGTTTAAGATAATAGCATATCTAGGTGCGTAAAATTTTCTCGTAGGGGAAAAATGACCCCTTAAATTTTAATATAGCTTTATATGAAAATATAAAGCTATGTATTCTAAAACACAGTCGGCTATGCTTTTCGGTCTAGATGCTGATTTAATTAGCGTTGAAGTGCAGATATCTAAAGGGATTCCAAATTTTATTATTATAGGCTTAGCTAGTAAAGCTATAGTCGAAGCGAAAGAAAGAGTTAGCTCCGCGATGATGGCTTGTGAATTTCCAATTCCACCAAAGCGGCTTTTGGTAAATTTAAGTCCAGCAGATTTAAAGAAAGATGGCCCGCAGTTTGATTTGGCGATAGCAGCAGGTTTAATGCACAGCCTTGGCTATATTAACCCTAACGCTAAATTTATGGCAGACTCATGTTTCATCGCAGAGCTCTCTATTACAGGTAAGTTTAAAGCAGTTCGCGGGACGCTTGCTCTTATTAGTTCTGCTGTGGAGAAGGGTATTAAACAGGTTTTTACTGCTGCAGAAGCACTAGAAGAGCTTTCTATCTTATGTGAAGATAAAGAATTTACTAAAGGCACTAAAGTCTATCTGCTAGAGGATTTACAGAATTTTAAAAAGCTTTTTGATTCTCTACAGGCTAGTAATCTTAGTAATCATGAAGAGAGTTTGAAATCTGAATTAATAAATTCTGAGTATGAGCTTGAAAATTTAGTAATGAAAAATGCTGCTGCTGAGCATTTGGTCTCAAGATCAAGAAAGATAAATAATTCTAATCTAGCTAAAGAGCAGGGTGTATACAAGAATGATGAAAATCCTAGAGATTCATTCTTGCAGAGCTCTTCTAATGTGCATTTCAGCGACGTGGTGGGGCAGTCTCTTGCTAAAAGAGCTATTGAAATTGCTTTAGCTGGTAAACATCATCTGCTAATGATAGGACCACCTGGCTGTGGTAAATCGATGCTAGCTAAATCGATTTTAAGTCTTCTAGATGATTTGAGTTTTAAGCAGAAATTAGAAACTCGTATGCTTAGTGACTTGGCGCGAATATCCTTGACGGTGCCCCATGAATCTTATGTGCCTTTTAGATCACCACATAGCTCATCTACAGCAGTGTCTATGATAGGAGGAGGCGTACCTATCTTTCCAGGCGAGGTTTCACTTGCACATAATGGTATTCTTTTTTTAGATGAGCTTGCAGAGTTCGATAGATTTACTATAGATCAGCTTCGCACGGTATTAGATAACTCGAAAGTCTTTTTAAATAAAGGGAATCAGAAGATAGTTTTTCCTGCGGATTTTCTTTTAATAGCAGCGAGCAATCCTTGTCCCTGTGGTTATTTAGGTGATGTAAAGAAAATCTGTACCTGCTCACCAGCACAGATACAGAGGTATCAATCTAAGATATCAGGACCGATACTTGATCGTATAGATTTATCTGTGACCCTCTCGCGTTTAAGTGAAGCTGAGATGCGTGCTTTATCTGGTGATTTGCAGCCAAGAAATAATACAGTGAGTAATGCGGATACTGATTTAGTAAAACAAAGAATTAAGCAGGCTAAAGTTTTTTCAAGACTTTATGGTGCTAATCGAGTCTTAGATAAAGTTAGCCAGGATCTATTAAATGCTGCAGTGATGAGGTTTGATTTATCCTCACGCTCACATCAGAAAATTATTTCTATTGCAAGGACTATT
The DNA here is from genome assembly GCA_046080385.1 of bacterium. Taxonomy (GTDB): domain Bacteria; phylum Cyanobacteriota; class Vampirovibrionia; order LMEP-6097; family LMEP-6097; genus LMEP-6097. The sequence goes on along the minus strand of JBJTTW010000278.1, from coordinate 1,258 downwards.
GCAAATCTTGATGAAAGCGAAAACATAAAGGAGGAGCATGTCGCAGAGGCTTTACAATATCGTGAACGATAATGAAATTATAGGTAAAATGATATTTCAGTATGAATTTGCAAGAAGATAGTCCAGATTTAAAGTTATGGGGAGCTCGTTTTAAACAGAAGTCCGCAGCTATTCTTGAGGCTTTTAACGCTAGTATAGGCTTTGATTATAAGCTTTATGAAGAGGATATTCAGGCAAGTCTCGCTCACGTAAAGATGTTAGCAGTGCAGGACATTATCCCAGAGGCTGATGCAAAGAGTATAGAGGCGGGATTAAAGCAGATTAAAGCGGAGATAGCTTTAGATCCACGTTCTTGGATGGAGACTCGTTTTGCTGATGAAGATATACACATGGCGGTGGAAAGAAGGCTGACTGAGATTATCGGTGAGCCAGCGCGTAAATTACATACAGCAAGAAGCCGTAATGATCAAGTGATTACTGATCTTAGGCTATGGCTTAAAAAGCAAGTCTCTGAACTGTCTTCATTACTTCTCGCTTTAAGAAAGGCTTTCGTTTTAAGAGCGGAGCAGGATATAGATATTTTAATGCCCGGTTATACTCATATGCAGCAGGCTCAGGCTATTTCTTTGGGACACTTTTGGCTAGCTCATGAAGCTCGCTTCGCTCGCAATCTAGAAAGGCTTAGTGACGTTCTTAAACGTATAGATGTAAATCCACTGGGTTCAGGTGCCTTAGCTGGTTCTACTTTTAATATAGATAGGCATTTCACCACTGCTGAATTGGGCTTCGCGAAGACATCTGTAAATAGTTTAGATGCAGTCTCAGACAGGGATTTTCTTTTAGAATATGAATTTGTTTTATCTGTGATAATGCTGCATTTAAGCCAGTTTGCTGAGGAGATGATACTCTGGAATACTCAAGAATTTTCATTTATAGAAATATCAGATGCCTTCGCTACAGGTAGCAGTATGATGCCACAGAAGAAGAATCCAGATATTCCAGAACTGCTTAGGGGTAAGGCTGGAAGGGTGATAGGGGTTATGAATGCCTTAATATTAACGCTTAAAGCTTTGCCGCTGACTTATAATAAAGATTTACAGGAAGATAAAGAATTACTCTTTATGGCAAATGACACAGTTAGAGACTGTCTTACTATTACTGTGGATTTTTTAAGTAATATAAAAGCGAATAAAGAAAAGATGTACGCCGCTCTCACTAAGAGCTTTGTGAATGCGACTGATGCTGCTGAATATTTAGT
>JBJTTW010000277.1:0-20915 GCA_046080385.1 bacterium | reverse complement strand
GGCTGTCTTACTTTCTTCATCAACCTCCCCTACGCAAGCAGACTTGAATAAACCATTAAAATTGAAAGCCCATAAAATCTCTGTCATTTAAAAATCTTACCATGCCGTATTTACGCTATCCACTCAAATTGGAGAAGAGCCTTAAAAAATAAAATAAATTAAAAAATAAAAGAGTAACCCATAAGCCGGGTTTTGTATTTAAAACGATCATCTATCTAGACTTATAATTACTCATAAGCTCAAGCGGGATCAAGCTAGAGAAGGCTTAGAATCCATGAATCTCCTCCTAACAGCTCTTACCTTGCACCTTCAGTGGGGTTTACCGAGCCTACATTCTCACGAATATAGCTGGTGTGCTCTTACCACACCTTTGCACCCTTACCATAACAAGCATGGCGGTATATTTCTGTGGCACTATCCTCACGCTCACACGCACTGGCCATTAACCAGCTACCTAGATCCTACGGTGCCCGGACTTTCCTCTAGTTGAAACTAGCGATCGTTTGGGTTACTCAAACTTTGATTGTAAAATAAGCTGGGTATTTTTTCATAAATACCTTCATCTCATCATTATTTACAATCTGAGGATTCAGTTTCAAGCTTTTTAAAAACAGTAAATTAGCCAGCGATCTTAGCTCAAGAAACCTCATATCCATTAGATCTGATTTATCTATAACATAATCTCTGACTAATCCAGATTCTTGAAAAGTAAAATCTATATACTTAACATGCTCTACCATTATCTGAAAATCTTTAGCTAAGTTCATTCCAGCTTCCTGATTCATAATGTCGCGCAAGTCATTATTAATTAACTCATAATCTATTTTCACACGACTAATTAAATTAGAACTATGTAGTTTTTTATCAAAAATTCCAGTATCCACAAGCTTTTTATGTTGAGCTTCTAAAATCACTATGTTTTTCAAAATGTGCAAAAGTGCAAAGCTCAAAGTAGAACCAAGATTTTTATCTAAGCTAGAGGACTCATTTGAAAATGAATTTTCAGAACCATTTGAAGATAGATCCACTGAGGCTTCTACTCCTTGTTCCTTATCAACGGAAGTTTTTTTATCGTTTTCAGACTTCTGTTTTAAAATCTTGATTTTTTTTTCTTTAGTTAATTCCTCAAAAAACATCTGAAGATACCTAGCTAAAACCAAGACCACCACTAATGCACAAAGTATAAAAATAAGCTGCAGGTCTATCATAAAGTTAAATTAGACACCAGTCTATAGCTTCCAATCCATGCTGATCAAGATAGCAATTAGCTTTCAAGAAATGATCACAGCCAATAAAGCCCCTATAAGCTGAAAGTGGAGATGGATGAACCGCTTCTAGAATCAAATGCTTATTCCCATCTATGAATCTACCCTTATTTTTAGCATGTGAACCCCACAACATAAAGACTAGGTTGTTTTTTTTAACATTTAAAATTTCTATAATTTTATCAGTAAAGATCTCCCAGCCTTTACCTGCATGGGAATTTGCCTTATTCTCTCTCACTGTAAGACTAGTGTTTAAAAGAAAAACCCCTTGCTTTGCCCAACTAGATAAATTTCCACTTTTAGGAATTTTAAATCCTTCTATACTTCTCTCTAGTTCCTTAAATATATTTACTAAAGATGGAGGGAATTTCACGCCATCACGAACAGAAAAACATAAGCCATGTGCCTGAGCAGCAGCATGATAAGGATCTTGACCAATAATCACGACCTTCACTTTATCAAATGGTGTTAAATTAAAAGCATTAAAAATTTCAAACAAAGGAGGATAAATTTTATACAAGGATTTTTCTTCTACTAAAAAGCTAAGCAAATTTTGCATGTAATCTTCCGAAAACTCTTGCTCCAAATGCTGTAACCAAGAAGATTCCAAGTTTATGAGCTTTTTAGATTTCACTGATATATTCATAAGACATCTAAACTCTTTTTAAAATCAGACTTTAACTAAATCTTCTATAATCGCCCCTTCATCTACAGCCTCAAGGAAACGATATTCAGCCTTAATACCACTCTGCAACCAAGCTGATTGCATAGCCAAAGCCACAGTCTTAGCGACTTCCATCGAATCCACCACTGCTATCAAAGCAGAACCAGCTCCAGATAGCATAGTACCCACAGCTCCAGACTCAAGACCAATATCTAAAACATAACTCATCCCTGGAACTAAACTTGCTCTATAGCTTTGATGCATTCTATCTTTAAAAGCTTTTTTCAATACTTCAGTGTTTTTAGAAGCAACAGCTGCAACCAAAAGACTGCTATAACCTATGTTAAATACTGCATCTTGGTAATTAATCTGAGCTGGCAAAACTGCTCTAGCTTTAGCAGTCGGCACTTTAAAATCTGGGGTAATAGCTACAAAAAAGAGATCTTTATTCCAAGGAAGCTTTATATAATTATGCTCAGAATCTGCATAAACACAAACAATAAAACCACCAAGTAAAGCTGGTGTAATGTTGTCAGGGTGACCATCTAACTGAGTACCTATGCGAAGAATTTGATTTTGATCATAGGGATAACCTAATATTTTATTAGCAGCCATTATTCCAGCTAATATCGCAGTACTACTAGAACCAAAACCACCCGTTAAAGGAATTCCTGCTTGAAAATGAATTTTGATTTTAGGTGTCTTTTCACCAGCCTTTTTAAAGACATGATCAAAAGAACGATAAACTAGATTACCTTTATTCGCGGGTAAATCATCTAACAGACTAGCAGATGAAGTATATACGAAATCATCTACAGAAGAAACAGATTCAAACTCAGTACTAAAATGATATTCATTAAATATATTCAGGGCAAGTCCAATCGAATCAAAGCCAGGACCTAAATTAGAAGTACTAGCTGGAACTTTAACAACAAAATTCATATTTAGCTCATTTTAACAGGGTTTAAACGGTAAATTTTACATTTTTCAGAGTATCCTTAAAAGAAGAATCGTAAAATTTTATTTTTAAGCGAGCCTAATAAATGAATAAAAAAAATAAACCCGAAAACTCAAGCCCTAACTACCTCTTAATCATTGGTCTTTTTTTGGGCGCTGCGATAATCAGTACTTTCCTTCTATACACCAATACTTATGAGCTGAGATCACTTAACACCGCAAAAAAATTACTTAGAGATCATAAAGCCTCAAAGGCTACTGCCTTACTAGAAAACGTCAAACTTCAGGTGAAGAATAAAAATCCAGAGTTAAATTTTCTACTTTTCTATGCTTATGTTGAAGGAAATAAATTCAATAAAGCTCAAAATCTGTTACATAATTTAGACAAAATCAGCTTAGACGAGATGATTTATTTTCAAAAAATCATAAATAAACTTAACTTGCAAGGTGAAGATCATATGGTTCATGAACTACTGAAAAAATCTCAGGAACTGAATCTTAGCAAAGATTTTTTTATAAATATAAGTGAGCAGAAAAAATCTATAATTGACGAAAGCTCCATTATAGAACTCGGCATAAAATATCTTCACCATGACCAAATAGCAGTAAATCATTTAAAGAGTCATTTAATAAGAAGATTACTCGAAGTAGAAGCCTACTTAAAAGAAGACGACAGCTCAGCTAGAGCCATAAAATACTTAGAAAAAGCTCAGAAGCTTGCTATTCAACTTAAGGATGAAAGCTTTGAAGCAGAGATTCATTACAGACTTGGACTGGCCTATAAAAATGCTAAGGACTTCGATAAAGCCAAAGAGCATTTAAGTTTAAGTGCAAAGCTTGGAAACAAGCATGCAGAGAAGCTTTTAAGTTAGGGGATTATTACCGTTAAATACTCGATTAACCTAGATTTTTTTCAATAAAATCGGTACAGACTACACCATTTTTGAAAACTTCGTTCGCCATAACTTTTTGATGAAAAGGAATAGTGGACTGGATTCCAGTAATAGTGAACTCTTCTAAACACCTATTCATTCTTTTAATAGCCTGATCCCTAGTTCTAGCCCAGACTATCAGCTTACCCATCAATGAATCATAGTTAGGAGGCATAAAATAATCAGTGTAACAGTGGGTATCAACTCTAACACCTAAGCCACCTGGTGGCATAAAGCCTGTTATATGACCAGGGCAAGGCATAAAGCCTTTCCCTGAATCCTCTGCATTAATCCTGCATTCAATAGAATGTCCCCTAAGCTTAATTTCATCTTGAGTAAAATCTAAAGCCTCACCATTAGCGATACGTAACTGCCACTGAACCAAATCTATCCCCGTTACCATCTCTGTAACAGGATGCTCAACTTGAATACGCGTATTCATCTCAATAAAGTAAAAATCATTTATCTCTGGAACATAAATAAATTCAAGAGTTCCAGCTCCCTCATAATTAACAGATTTAGCGGCCCTCACAGCTGCCGTTCCCATCTTCTCTCTAGTTTCTTCATCAATAACTGGTGAAGGTGATTCTTCTATCAGCTTCTGATGACGCCTCTGCACTGAACAATCACGCTCACCCAAATGAACACAATTGCCATGCGAATCAGCAAGTATCTGCACCTCTATGTGTTTCATTCTGGTAATAAATTTTTCTAAATATAGTCCAGAATTACCAAAAGCATTTTGAGCTTCAGCTTGGGCAGCTAAAAAATTCCTTTTAAGCTCATCTTGATTATAAGCGACACGCATACCCCTTCCACCGCCACCAGCAGTAGCTTTTATCATTACAGGATAAGAAATTTTTTCTTCAACCAGCTTAACCGCCTGCTCTACATCATTTACTAAGCCGTCAGAACCTGGAACTACTGGAACATTAGCCGTCATAACTGTTTTACGAGCAGTAGCTTTATCCCCCATTTTCCTAATAGCGTCAGCACTAGGTCCTATAAATTTAATACCGTGTTCTTCACAAACTTTTACGAAGCTCGCATTCTCTGAAAGGAAGCCATAGCCAGGATGTATGGCATCAGCGCCAGAAACCAAAGCAGCACTAATTATTGAAGGAACATTTAAGTAACTCTTAGAAGATGGAGCTGGTCCTATACAGAAAGCCTCATCTGCCATAGTGACATGCATACTGTCCTCATCTGCCTCTGAATAAACGGCTACTGTCTTGATTCCTAATTCTTTACAAGCACGAATTACTCTCAAGGCTATTTCACCACGGTTCGCTATTAAAACTTTCTCTATAACCATAAAATAATCTCTAGTAGATTATATAAAAAAACGCCCCGCTGTAAAGGATTTAATTCTTCTGATATAATCTTTTTAGGAAATATGAAAAAACTTAGTTTACCAATCCTAGTTCTAGTCCTAGCTTCACAAGCTGGAGGTCTCGCTGTGCATTCAGGAGTTTATAATAAACTTAAGCAAGTAAATGTTACGCCAGATCAGTATTTTGACTCAGAAGATGTAAGTCCAGAGGAAAAATCTATACAAGATTCTTTGGCCCAAAAAACTGCCCAAGAAAAGCTTTCCAAAGAAGCTGAAGCTCAAATAAAAGAAGCAGAGATACTTAAAAAAGCTCAGAGTATTAGAGACCAAGAAATAAACCTTCTAAATGAAAAGTTCCAAGCAGAGAAAGCTGCTGCTGGAGTAGAAGATAAAGCAGTTAAGCCTAAGAAAAAACGTGGATTTTTCTCTAAAGTTTGGAGAGTAATAACCTATCCGTTTAGAGCTATAGCTAAGGTTTTCTAAATTTATAGAAAATCATTCTCAGCGTATTTGAGTATGCTTCAAATTTTGAAACAAAACTAAAAAAAGAGACGGAACTAAAATCCCGTCTCTTTTTTTATAATCCTTCAGAACATGGCACTGTTCCATTTTCATCTACATGAAGCTCTATATCTTTTTTATGCGTCGCAGCTAAGCCTAACTCTGAACGAATAATTCTCATGTCATACTCCCGAGCCGAAAACTCAGTTTTAATAATTTCACAGAATTTAAGCATTTCTAATTTATCTAAAGATGAATAAAAATCCACGGTAAATGAGTGATGTTCAGGCCAAGTGTGAATACTAAGCTGACAATTTTTACTAATCAAAGAAGCTGTAACACCATGGGGTTCAAATTGATGATACATATCTTTTTCTATAACAAAAGTAGCTTCACTGAAAACTTTTTCCAGAGAAGCTTTTAACCTATCAGCCTGTTCAAGCTTAGCTTGCTCAGCTTGATAGAAATCGAAAATAGCATGTGATCCCCTCATAATAAAAGCAAAGGTTTAACATTATAGCTTATTTTCACTTAATTCGTTTAGGGCGGCGTTACTGAACTCCAATTCCTGCGTTTTTGGCAAAAGTACCTTTAAACGCTCAAATCTAAAATTACAATTAAAACGCATTTTTTTGAAAAAAAATAATATCTTATTTGCTAGAATCAATTTGCATGTCTAATCAAGGGACTACTAAATTTTTTACTAAAGACACCGTTCAAAGGAAATGGGTGTTAATTGATGCTAAGGATAAAACTCTTGGTAGATTGGCTACAGAAATAGCTGCCATACTTAGAGGAAAGAACAAAGCAGAATTTACGCCAAACCAAGACTGTGGTGACTTTGTAGTCGTAGTTAATTGTGCAGAGATTAAAGTTACTGGTAAAAAACCTAAACAGAAGCTTTACCAAAGACATAGTGGTACCCCAGGTGGTTTTAAAGAAGAAACATTAGAAGGCTTGTTAAAAAGAAGACCTTTAGAGGTTCTTAGAAGAGCCGTTAAAGGTATGCTTCCTCATAATAGATTGAGTGATAGATTAATCACTAAATTAAAGTTATACGCAGGTGCAGAGCACGAACAACAAGCACAATTGAAATAAGGTAAGTTTATAAATGAAAGAAGCTAAGAAAGGCAAATTAGATTTAAATAACACTGGCAAAAGAAAAAGAGCTATCGCTAAAGTTAGGATGGCTACTGGAACTGGTAATATAACTGTTAATGCTAAGAGCATTAAAGATTATTTTGGTCATAGGCTTTTAATAGAAAAGAAAATCCTTTCTCCATTTGAGCTTTGTGGTATCGCTAATAGCTATGATGTAGTCGCAGATGTTGCTGGTGGTGGAATAGTTGGTCAAGCTGATGCTATTATGCACGCTGTGGCTAAAGTGCTAGCTACTGTTAATGAAGCTAATAAAAAAGCCCTTAAAGCTGCTGGTCTACTCACTAGAAACTCTTTAATTAAAGAATCTAAGAAATATGGCCGCAAGAAAGCTCGTAAGAGATTCCAGTTTTCTAAGAGATAATTTTTTATCAAGATCCAGACTGTATTCTCTTTATTTCAGAGTGTTGATTTTCGCTGAGTTTTTTGCCAGTTGCTTGTATCCATGCATCAAGTGATTTATAGCTTTTTTTTGTTGCCCCACTTGGACCAGCCCCATCGTTCCATACATGAACGCTTCCATCTTTTTGCAAAATGCTTGTTTGTCGTCTATTCCAAAAACCCCAGTGATTTGTTTCCTGAGCTTCTAAAACCACAACGCCGAGTTTACTACAAGTTTCATTGGCGTCGTTTACTCCCAATCCTCTATCATTTGGCTCAGAATCCTTTGATGTACCGCACATAACATAACCATACTGAGAACCTTGTACTTTAATACGAGCTTGAGTGTTTCCTAAAATTGCATTTACTAGTATTTCTTTCTTAAAACTCATATATATATATATGAGTTTTTTTTGACATTAAATTAAATTCAAAACTTTAAAATCACTAATAAACCTATAAATACTTTCCTTTAATTTATCAGTATTCATAATTTTACAAGTAGCCCCTAAAGACATCTTTCTATAACTGCCACCAAATTTTAAATTTAAAACCACCATACTTTCACCACGGTTCTGCTCCATAGTTAAAAAAGATTTTAGCGACTGAAAAAAAGTAAAGTAATCTTTAATACCATCTAAATCTACCTCGAACTCTACTATAGTCTTATCGTCTAAATCTTCAAGGCTATCAATCATAATGCTAGCGTTACCTTCAGAGGCTTTAGAAAGCGTACCTGTAACTAAAAGCCGTTTCCCTTTAATTAAAAGATGCTCTACTGGTCCTAATTTAGAACTAAATATTACTCCTTCGATTCTGTCATCTAAATCCTCTAACTGAGCGATGCAGATTATTTTCTTAGATTTAGTGATTTTCTTAACAAAGTCTATCAGCAGTACTGGGACTTTAACTTTAGCCTTATCCTTTAAATCCTTCACTGAAGAGAGTGTATGATTCGTAATCATCTTACATAATGATTGTATAGCCTGCATCGGATGATTATTAACGAAGAGTCCCAGTAATTCATATTCCATCGCCTGTAAATCACGCTCTGGATACTCATCTTGTTCACCATTTATATAACTAGGTGCTAGATTAATTTCCACCTTACTATTACTAAAAAGACTGAGCTGCCCTGCATTCTGCTTAGATTGGTTTTTTTTAGCATTATCGATAAAGGCTTCGACATTCTCTATCATCGCCTTTCTGCCTGCTTTTAACGAATCTAAAGCCCCGCAGCAAATCAAAGACTCTATAGTCTTTTTATTAACTGATTTATGGTTTATGCGTTTAGTAAAATCATAAAAATCTTTAAAAGGACCGTTTTCATTACGCTCCCTAATTAAATCTTCAGCAGGTACAGTACCCACTCCTTTAACGGCTTTCAGCCCGAAAACTATAGATCTATTTTCTAAATCAGCTTTGAAATCCAGACTCGATTTATTAATATCTAGGGCTTCTATTTTAATATCTAATCGCTGAGCCTCTTTTATATAAAATTTAATTTTATCCGTATCACCATCACAGGAAATAAACAAGGCGGTTAAATACTCAATCGGATAGTGTGTTTTAAGGTAAGCCGTCTGATAAGTAATAAAACCATAGGCTGTCGAATGAGATTTATTAAAGCAGTACTCAGCAAAGGCCAGCATCTGCTCAAATAGCTTATCAGCAAGTTCCTGACTAATCGGTTCAGGATGCTTATTCTGTAAACAGCCCTGCACAAAACGATCTTTATAAGGGAGAATAACCTCTGGTTTTTTCTTACCCATCGCTCTTCTTAAAAGATCTGCTTCTCCAAGGGAAAAACCACCAAGCACCTGCGTAATCTGCATAATCTGCTCTTGATAAACGATAGTAGCGTAAGTATTTCTGAGTAAAGGTTCTAGTAATGGATGGTCATATTTAATCTCCTGCTTACCAGATTTACGATTAATAAAATCATCTATCATCCCAGTATCTAAAGGGCCTGGACGATAAAGAGCGATAAGTGCAGAAATATCTTCTATATTACGTGGCGCTAAATCTCTAGCTACCTGCTTCATTCCAGCAGAAGTCTCTAACTGAAATATACCTGAAAGATGCCCCGAACAGATAGTATCAAAAGTCGCTTCATCATCCATGCTGACTTTATCTATATCAATTAAAGGCTGATCTGGATTAGTTTCTTGGATAATTTCAAGAGCCTTATTAATCATGGTAAGGTTTCTTAAACCTAAAAAGTCCATCTTCAGAAGACCCATATTAGCGGCTTCTTCCATCGCAAACTGCGTGATGATACTCCCGTCATTAGATCTAGCAGTAGGGATGACTTCTGTAATAGGTTTATTTGCGATGATAACCCCAGCAGCGTGAACACCGTAGGTTTTATTTAAGCCTTCATTTTTTAAAGCTAGCTCTATAACCTGCTTAGCTTCAGGATCTGAATCATAATATTTTTTAAAATCCCCGTGGTTAGCAAGCATCCACTCTATAGTTCGAGGCTTACCTCTAACTACAGGTATCATCTTCGCTAAATCCTCAGCTTTAGCATAAGGATATTCTAAAACCCTAGCCATATCTTTAATTACAGAGCGGGAGGTTAAACGGTTAAAAGTAATAATCTGACAAACGCAATCCTCACCATATTTTTCACGCACATAGCTAATAACTTCTTCACGCCTATCTATACAGAAATCCGTATCAATATCGGGCATAGACTTTCTTTCAGGGTTTAAAAATCTTTCAAAAAGTAAACCATACTTAAGTGGGTCTATATTCGTGATTCCCAAAGCATAAGCCACAAGAGAACCCGCAGCAGAACCACGCCCAGGGCCTACTGGAATTTTTCTTTCTCTTGCCCAGCGAATAAAATCCCAGACTACTATAAAATAAGAAGCGAAGCCCGAGTCTGCCATAACTTGCAGCTCTAAATCCAGCCTAGAACTGACTTCTTCACTAATTTCCCCAAAACGCTCAACTGCACCAGCATAAGAAATTTCCTTTAAATAAGTTTCAAAACTATGTCCTGATGGAAGTTCAGGGTCTGGCAAATGCATACCAGGCTGAGCAAAAGACTCATAATCAGAGACTTTTTCATAAATCTCCATGGTATTGTCATAAACTACTTCTGTGATTAGATCTTCAGGCAGATGATCTCTGAATAGAGAAAACATCTCTTCTCCAGTCTTTAAATATTCATGACTAGAAAAACGCATACGCGGAAAATCAGAAACGAATTTCTGCATCTGCAAACAGAGCAAAGCATCATGCGCGCGAGCATCTTCTTTGTTCGTATAATGACTATCATTAGTAGCGACTATCTTCACCCCTATATCCTGAGCGAGTTCTATCATTAAAGGATTTACTTTTCTATCCTCGGGATAAAGGTGATCCTGAATCTCCAAATAAAAATCATCTTTAAAAATCTCCTGATATTCTAGTGCCGCAGTGCGAGCAGCATCTAAATTCCCAGCTAATACATTATTATTAACCTCCCCACCTAGACAGGCTGATAGAGCGATAATCCCTTCTGCATGCTCCTCTAAATAAGCTTTAGAAATACGTGGCTTATAATAAAAACCATTAATACAGCCCTCTGAACAGATCTTAATTAGATTTTTATAGCCTAAATCATTTTTAGCTAGAAGCACTAAATGAAATAATTTACTGCGTTTACCTTTTTCACGATGATCGCCATTAACGATATAAACTTCACAGCCAATAATCGGCTTAATACCCTGCTTCTTAGCCTCATGGTAAAAGGTATAAACCCCGAACATAGTTCCATGGTCGGTTATAGCTAAAGCTGGCATATTATGCTCTTTAGCCTTTTTACAGATATGTGAAATCTTACTAGCCCCGTCTAGGAGTGAAAATTCAGTATGAAGGTGCAGTGGCACATGGAATTTTTCGGTGCTGGGCATGGACGGAAGGACACTCAGGTGGTTTTAAGCTGTGGTTTTAATGAGTGGGTGTTTATGATTTTAGCTTATTATGGGATGGTGGTTTATTGATAAAATTTATGAGTGGACAATATACACTTAAAAACACTAATAGTTTTCGATTTCTCTTTCTAGAACCTACTTTTACCGAAAAAAAAAGAAATTCGAGAATTTTACATAAATAGACTTAATCGAGAAAAACAAATCGCTGGTAACGAGTATGAAATAAAACTCAGAAATGAATTAATTCAATCTCAAATAGCCCATGAATGTAGCTCCTAGATAGAGAAGAACGCTGAATTTAGATCTTTAAAGAGTGCTGATGTTCAAGGTAAGTTTATTCACGTCATCCAAAATACTAATAACGAAGAATTAAAAAATTTCACAGTATATGGTGCACTAGACTTTCCTGAGTTCAGATCTGAAGTTAAATTTTTAATAATTTAAGCCAGGGCTGTCTCATTCTAAAAATCACGAGATTTTAGGAAATTTTTGATCTTATAGATCTGTAAGTATTCTTAGAGATACCTCTGCAAGTTCTTCTTCACTCATATGTTCGAATTCAATCCAAAGTTCTTCTATATCTTCTTTATAGTCTGCAAAATCTTGATGCGCAGTGATGAACTTCTCTACCTTTCCGTAAGTTCTGAAGAAAGTAATAGATCTATAAAGATCCAAGGCTAAGGATTGATAGAGACTGTAAGTCTCAACTTCTCGTGAAGAGAAGAATGATAGTACCAGTTCTTTCTGGGCTACTTCTGATGAGGCAAATGAGTTTTTATCGAAATCGTTGAAATGATCCATAAGCAGAGAAAAACATTTGTAGATTAACGCCTAGTTAAGGCTGAGTGGAATTAAAATTTATTTTCTATTATTTTTGATTATGAATGAAGTCATTCTACTAAGTTATACTTAAGTTTAATGACTTCATCCGATTTTGATACCGTAGAATCAGCTATAGAAGATATTCGTAACGGCAAGATGATTATTGTTGCGGATGATGATAATCGAGAAAATGAAGGTGATTTAATCTGTGCAGCAGAGAAAGTAAGCCCAGAGATTATTAATTTTATGAGCAAGCATGCTCGTGGTTTGATTTGCTTAACTTTAGATTCGGCGACTGTAAAGAAGCTCAATCTAGATGATATGGTGAGAGAAAATACTGATGCTAATAAGACAGCTTTTACTATTAGTATTGATGCTGATCCACGTTTTGGGGTGACTACTGGTATCAGTGCCTTTGATCGAGCGAAGACTATAGAAGTAGCTTTAGCGAATGATGCCGTAGCTAATGATTTAAGAAGACCAGGGCATATCTTTCCTCTTAAATCTGTAGAAGGTGGTGTTCTAAAGAGGGTTGGGCATACTGAAGCTTCCGTGGATCTCGCTCGTTTAGCTGGTCTTAAGCCATCTGGAGTTATCTGTGAAATTCTTAAAGATAATGGTGAGATGGCAAGGCGTGATGATCTTTTTAAATATGCTAAAGAGTTTGGGCTGAAATTTATTACTATTGCTGATTTAGTGGCTTATAGACTTAAAAAAGAACGTTTTGTACACCGTATCGTAGATGTAGCTTTGCCTAATAAGTATTCAGAAGATTTTAGAATTTATGGTTATAAAGATTCTCTTTCGGATAAAGAGCATGTAGCTTTAGTTTTAGGTGATTTAGAGAAAGCTGTTAAAGATTCTAAGCCAGTTTTAGTGAGGGTGCATAGTGAATGTTTAACTGGAGATTTATTTGGTAGTTTGCGCTGCGATTGTGGAACTCAGTTAGATGGAGCGATTAAACAGATTCGTGAAGCTGGTTTGGGCGTTTTAGTATATTTAAGGCAGGAAGGTAGAGGTATAGGTCTTTTAAATAAATTAAAGGCTTATGAATTACAAGATGAAGGTCATGATACGGTTTCTGCTAATTTGCAGTTAGGTTTCCCTGCTGATTTAAGGACTTTCGGCGTAGGAGCACAGATACTCTCTGATTTAGGATTAAAGGAAATTAAATTACTTACTAATAATCCGAAAAAGATCTATGGCATAGAGGGCTATGGTCTGAAAATCACGGAAAGAGTACCGCTGCATTATGAAGCATGCAAGCATAATGAAAAATATTTAGAGACTAAGAAAAATAAGTTGGGGCATTTATTTTAATGCCAATAAGAATACTATCTGACTTAATCGCCAATCAAATAGCTGCTGGTGAGGTAGTAGAAGGACCCTTATCCGTTATTAAGGAATTAGTGGAGAACAGTATAGATGCTGGGGCTAACTCAATCTCTGTGGAGTTGAGTAAGCAGCTTAGATGTATTAAAGTCTCTGATAATGGTTCTGGAATTCCATCTGATGAATTACATTTAGCTTTTACTCGCCATGCGACTAGTAAAATTACAGAAATAGAGGATTTATTTTCTATAAACTCGAATGGTTTTAGGGGAGAGGCTTTAGCGAGCATAGCTTCTGTAAGTAAAGTTACTTGTATTAGTAAAGTTAGACCTAAAATTGATAAGACTGCTGTTGAAAACGCAGAAATTGGAGTTCACGATCAGTCTCCCGATGGCACTGTTGCCAAACATGCAAGCTCGACGCTGCAACAGTGCCATGCTGGGCGTGTAGCCAAACGAACAAGTTCAAGGCTGAGGAGGACGAATGACCGCAGTGCACTAGGTGTGCATGAGGATCATGAGGACGACGAAAACGCAGAAATTGGAGTTTCGCTACACGCCCACGCTGCGAAATTTTATATAGATGCTGACCGAGAAGAGCTATCCTCTGTCGGTGCTGGATTCGGTACTAGTATAGAGGTAGATGATCTTTTTTATAATACTCCAGCTCGCTTAAAGTTTATGAAATCTTCTCTAAAAGAGAAGCAGAATATTATAGATCTATTAAAAGCCTTTTCTATATTCAATCCAGGTATTTCTTTTGAACTCTTAATTGATGGAAAAACTCAGTTTAAGGTTTTAAAAGATCAACCTTTTAAAGTTACTGCACGTGAACTGTTCGGTAAATCTGCTTTCGAGCATTTAATTAATTTCGAGTATAATACTGGAGCTATTAAAGTTTCTGGCTATATAGCAGCTCCAGAGTTGAATCGCAGTGATAAAAGATATTACTTCACCGCTGTAAATAAGCGTATTCTTAAGTGTAATACGATAAGATCTGCTGTAGATAAGGTTTATAAAGATTTATTACCTGCTAAGAAATATCCTCTTGTTATTATTAACTTAGAATTACCAAGCTCAGAAGTTGATGTTAATGTGCATCCACGTAAGCAAGAAGTTAAATATTTACATGCTAATGAAGTTTATAGAACTTTGGTTACCGCGATTTCTACTAATTTATCCGAGTATTTTTATAAATGTTCAGAATATAAACAGCTAGAGATTTTCAACCCAGTGCTTGCAGATTTAGAGCCTCACGGCACTGTTGCCGAGTCTGCAAGCTTAAGATTGGGGAGTACGTATGACCACAGTGTATTAGGTATACGTGATGGCACTGTTGCCAAACAAACAAGTTCATATCCGAGCAAGCAGAAATACAAGCTTAATTCATCAGGCTTACATGATCATGAAGCGGGCGAAAACGCAGAAATTGGAGTTTGGCAACAGTGTCGTGATAAGACTTTATCCTTCCTGACAAGGTTCCCGTCCATTGAGGTGAATCTCATAGAAGGAGATCTTTCAGATTACCTTGAAGGTATTAGCATGGATGAGCAGCATGAGAGTTTTAAAATCTTTAGTGCTAGTGCTGATCAGTCTTTTGGATTTTTAGTTACGGGTAAATTATTTCCAATGGATGAAAGTATACAGGGTCTATATTTAGACTCTTTAGAAATTTTTACGAAGAAGCTTTTAGAGACTAAATCTGAAGATAGTTTACTGAATGCTGAATCTGATTCTTTACAGGAGTTAGCCGTCATGACAGAAGGTATTTCTCTAGATAAACGAGTTGGAACTAAACTACTGTCTAAAAAGAAACTGGTGACTAAGCTTTCAAGACCTAGTATAAAACCTCCTTTAGGACAGCTTGAAGAGATTTGGGCTAGAGATAATTATTCCTGTGTATACTGTGCTAAAGCACTTATTCATCCGAAGGTGGTGAAGCAGGCTTTACTGAGAGCTGAATCTAAGTCAGTTTCTTGGCTTAATACACGCAATGAAATAGTGAGTGAGCATCTAATTGAATCACATAAAGCTTCCTTTGATCATCATTTACCAGCTTCTAAATTTGCGGTTTTAAATTTAGATTCTCGTAATCTTTTTGCTAGTTGTAGAGAATGTAATCAGAGAAAATCTGCGAGTTTAGCTAGTAAAACTTGGACGCCACGGCAAGTAAATTCTTGGGCTAATTTTTCAATTAATAATCCCTTAGAGCTAGCTGGAGTAAAATTTATATCAGCGTTAGAGGCGATTTATGATAATTAAGCTAATAGCCTATCTTTGTTTTTTTTTAAGTGGCTTTGCTGCATTGGTACATGAGCTTTCTTGGGCGCGTATTCTAAAGCAAGTCTTTATTTCTGAATCATTAAGCACGGCTTTAGTTTTAATAATCTTTTTTGGTGGCATCGCTTTAGGTTCTTATTTTGCAGCTGCTTTAAGTAAATTCTTTTATCCAGCTAAGAGTTCCTATGCTTCTTTGTTTGTATTTAGTATTCTTAATTTAGTTTTAGCTTTTTTAACCTATTTAACTGGTAATTTCTTTAATCCAGAACATTTATTTTCTTCATTAATGTTAGCCCCTATTTCCATACTCTTGGGTAGCTTGTTTCCATTATTGAGTAATTTTTACGTTGCGTATCGTGAGAATAATACTGGAGTTTCGCTACACGCCCATACTGAAAAATCTAACACTGTCTCTAAGGTATATTTCATAAATACCTTTGCTGGATTGCTTGCTATCGTTTTTATAATTTTCTTTGCTTTTAAACAGCTTGGTTTGAAGCTTACTCTGCATAACCTTGCTATCTTGCATCTTTCTATATTTATTCTCAGCTTTTTGCCATCTCTATTTAATATCAAAGCTGTAGTCGTTGAGATTTTTGAGTCAATTAAAATATTTACTTTGAATCTTAGTTTGCATAGTCCAAAAAATCAATTATCAAAAGCTTTTGATGACGATAACTTGGAAGATGGAACTCCTTTGAATATTGATGCTCAAGGATCTAAAGTATTGCTGTGGATTAGCTTTGCTTTTGGTTTTATTTTATTGGGGCTTGAGCTTGTCTGGATGAGAGCTTTTAGCCTTATTCTAGCTAGTTCAGTTTACTCTTTTGCTATGGTTCTTGCGGCAGTTATATTTGGTCTTGCTTTAGGAACTTTAATATTTTATTTAGTAGCTAAACCTCTTAAGCTTAGTCAGAGAAATAGTTTTGAAGATGATATAGGACATATTAACTGGCTTATAATGCTTTTGGCAGCATTAATTTTTATCAGCTCTTTTAGTTTTAAATCCCTTACAGGTACTTATTTATATTTAATAGATTCAGTTGAGTTTTTATTGAATGATTTTCATCGAGAAGATTTGTATAAAATTGCCTTAAGTTTTATGAAATTTATACTCGCTGGCATAGTGGTGCTACCCGTTGCCGCGACTATAGCTTTTGCTAGTACTTATTTATTACAGATATTTACCTATAGTGATTATCTAAATGATAGATCTAGAGTGCTTTACGCTGGTGCTAATATCGGTAAAGTTTTTTCTATTAATACTCTTGGAGCTATTCTTGGTTCTTTGCTTACAGTTTTCTTTTTCATTCCTTCGCTAGAAGGTGGTCTTAATCAGTGTTTGCTGATATTTAATTTAATAGCTTTACTTACTTTAGCGATTACTCTTAGTTTTTCTAAAGAGAAACAGTATTTTTTATTTTTTGTTGCAGCTTTGTGTTTTATAGCTTTAGTTCTTTTAAAGCCTAATTTTATTACAGCTAGAACGGCTAGTGGAGCAGAGCTCTATTATGCATTAAAGTATAGAGGCGAGCAAGGATATTATGTAGATGATACACTGGAAGAGGTTTTGTTTCATCAAGATGGCCTTTATTCGACGGTAACTGTTCTTAAAGATAGTTTCGCTAACACTATTTATCTGAAAAATAATGCAAAGGTTGAAGCTGGTATTCCTATTGAGGATGGAATCTTCTCCGCTGCTGATATGCAGACGCAAGTTTTATTAGGTGTCGCTCCTAAGTATTTTAAAGATCAGTTTAATAATATTTTGCTGATTGGAATGGGTTCTGGGATTACTTTAGACTCACTTGCGATGATTAGTGGTGATGCTAAGCTATGTGTGGCAGAGATAGAGGATCTTGTCTTTAAGGCTGCTGATAAATTCTTTTCCCAGTCTTGGCAAGCTATTCCAGACAAGAAAATTACCAGATATCATGGTAATGCTCGTTCGCTGATTAAATCATCTAAAGAAAAATATGATTTAATCGTTTCTCAGCCTTCAGATCCTTGGCTATCAGCAGATATGTTTACTGATGAATTTTGGAAATTAGCTCATAGTAAGCTTTCTGAAGATGGAATTTTTGTGCAGTGGCTACAGCTTTATTCTTTAGAGCCTAAATATCTTCTACTGACACTAAATACTCTGAAGCATAATTTTAAACATCTACTAGTAATTCATCCGCCACGTACTGCTGAGATTATCATACTCGCTAGTGATAAGGATTTTCGTTTCAGGGATTTTAATGTAGATAATTATCCTCATTTGAAAACCACTTTAAATCGAGTTTCTATACATAATTCAGCAGATTTTATGGCAAATATTATGCTTGCGCCGAAAGATGTGAAAAATTTATTAGTAGCTGAAGTTCCTCGTATGGATTTGCCTGTACCAGTTTTAAATAATTTTAATAACTCTTTACTGGAGTTTCACACAGCGGAAAATTTTTATAAATTTACAGAGACTATTAATCAAAATTTACAAGCATTGGCTTCCTACGTATCTTTTGAACATATTTTATCTTTAGCTAAATATAATTCTGAGTCTGAGAAAGCAGCTTTAGTTCAGGCTTTAAGAGCTAATTACCAAAAGAGTTTATCTGGACAGTCTTTAAAAACGCGGGCTTCTTTTTATAAGAATAAGCTTTATGTGCAGTCTTTAAGCTCTTGGGGGACGCCTTTGGCGATGCTGAGTGAAGAAGATGAGCTGGAAGATACTTTGGTTTTAAAAACTGCTTCAGAAGCTGATGCTGAGTATAAGTTGAAAGAGGAAAAATCTATTCTATCAGAAGAAGAGAAGAAGAAAAAGGAAGAGCTTGAGGCAGAGGAAGATACCGAAGTTCAAGATCTTGAAATAGTACATAAACCACTAAATATTTCATCTGCTGATGAGAAGAATTATAAGAGTCTTTTAGGAATTGGGGTTAAGAATTTTGAGCAAGGTTTTTATGATGAGGCTGAAAAGAATTTTAGGGCAGCATTGAAAATAGATCCTAATTTGGATCAGGCTTATTTATATTTAGCTCAGATAAAGCTTTTAATGAAGGATGATAATAAGTTTTTAGAGTATATAAATTACTGTCTAAGAATAAATCCTTTTAACGTAAAAGCTTTATATCTCGCTGCTGATTATAATTACAGCTTTGCATCTTTAGCTAGGGCGACTTTTTATGTAGATAGATTATTTAATGACACTGATTATAAAGCTAAATTAACAGCTGGAGAAATAGCGAATTTAGTTAAGATCAGGAAGAAGCTTGAAGAAATTGTGTCTAAATAATAGCAGGAGTTTATCCATTGAATTCAGGAGGTTTATGCCTGTCTAAAAACCCTGCAACATTATCATAAGTAATTTCCTTCATAATCGCTAAGTCAAATGGATCAGCAACCTGCGTTTGCATATTTTTAGGATTTTTTTTTAAATATTTACTTGTATTACTAGGACTGTCATACGGATAGCATAAAATTTCCTCTGGATATCTAAGTAAATTCTTTGTAGATCCTTGGTTCCCTTCATGATTTGGGTACATCACTAACGGTTCTAAATTTTTATAATCCAAAGCTATAAAGGCATCAACTACTGCATGGCACTGTTGCTCAATCAAAATCCGATAAAGGAGCTAAGAAGAAATGACGAAAAAAGTCTGGAAATTCATCATGAATGATTTCTAGAAGAGCCGTTTGCATAACGGCGGTTTAATTACCCACTGAGTGGCGAATTAATTACCCACTTAACAGCGCATTAATGATCCAGTTTAGCGATATAAATTTCCGTAAAGGACGCAGCCTTAAAATGCTATTGAGATACATGACTAGAGGGATTTTTCGTAACTTCTGTTGAATTCTTACTCATTCTGACTTTATACTTCTATTATGGGATTTAGGACTGTTTTTTATTCCTTCCTGCATAGAGACACTAAAGTTCAGCCTCCTAATAAAACAGTCACAGCAGATACTGTTTTAAATCCTCCTGTGGCTTTTCCTGATGCTAAGCAAACCATAGGTAAGCCAATTACAGCTCAATTCTCGGGGCAGGAGTGTGAAAAACAGCAAATTAAAATTGGGACCCCGGTAGATTTAGGAATTCCTGTGAAAAAATGGTTTGGAATCCCGTATATTAAGACTCTTCCTCGACCGATCTTAGAACAATTGCGCAATCTTGCTGGCAGTAATAGTATTCCTGTTTCTAAGGAAATACCATTAGAAGATTTAAAGAAAGGAACTCTTAGAATGCTTCCTTTGCAGAAGTTGTGGGATGCTTGGGTGATTTATGATCCTACAGATTTACAGCTTGCAATAAATTCTGAAAATAAGATTGTCGGTTTTTTTGGCTCTCCTATACCAGTTAATAGAATGGTCTCAAATAAAATATTAAATTCTAACAAGCTAGCTTTAGAGATTGAGCCAGGTCTAAAAGAAGCTCTGCAAGATTCTAGAACTCGTGTCTATCTAAATACAATGCTTTGTGTTGATGAAAAATATAGGGGCTTAGGTTTGGCTGGGAGAATGGAAAAAGCAACAGAGGAATTTATTCTTGAAAAGGTAACACGACAAGATCCAGCGGCTAGGATTGTTTTAATCATTACACATGAGGCTGACAATATGGCTTCTGCTCATGTTCATGATAAACTTGGTTATCAAAGTTTAGGTACTTATGTAAATCCTAAATACTCAAATATTAAATTAAGTATCAGAGCTAAAGTCTTAAATGCTTAACGGGCTCATTATATAATTACCAAGAGTTTTAAATTCAGATTTATACTTGCAAAATATTGTAAACATCTAACTCCAAGCCTTGATAATTAACTGTTTTTTGATATGCCATTCTAATCTTTCTCAAAGTATTTATCGAAGATATGTTTTTAGGATCAACGATTGCAATAATTTCTTTTAATTTTAAAGTATCAAAAGCATATTCTATAAGTGCTTTAGATACTTCTGTTGCAAACCCTTTCCCCCATTGATTACGCATCAGACGAAATGCAATTTGTACTTTTTCTTCGTTTTCAACTGTGTGTAAATCAAATCCTGCAAAACCAATAAAATTATTCTCGTAGATAATTGCCCAAGGAGAATGAATGCCAGCCTTATAATTCTCTATATAACTTTCAAGCCGTTTTTGACTCTCTTCTCTGGTCATTATTCCACTCATCGAAAAGTGCATTACTTCTGGATCAGCTAATAACAATGTAAAAGCTTCAATATCTAAATTGTTGAATTCTCTAAGGGGACTGTTGCCAATCCCAACAAGTAAATACCGACAAGTATTCAGATCAAGAGCCTTTTCGGGACTAGGTTTTAATGATAGGATATAAGAAGATATGTTTACTAACGAGTCTCTTCAATTAGATTTCCATTCAAAGCTTTT
>JBJTTW010000276.1:0-12275 GCA_046080385.1 bacterium | reverse complement strand
GCTGTGAGATTTTATTATAAAGATAGTCAATATATTTCTTTTGATTAATTTCATCAATCTGTAAATAACTAAAAACTATTGAATCTATGAGTTGATGTTCTGGACTATAAATTTCTTCTAAGGGTGACTGAGCTTCTCTTTTAGAGAGCTTACTGACAAGATTTTTGATTAATTTATCTTCCTTAAAATCGAAGTATATTGGAAAATTTTTCAAATCAGAGGCCTCTGATTTCAGTAGACCTCCTCCTAGATTTTTCCGACCACTAATTTCTCTAATCAGCCAACCTATTGATGAATTAAGGAATAACCATAAATTTAAAATTACTTTGTCATTTTTAGCATCTGTGTAGATTTCGACAAAGCTTGAACTAAAAGCATTGCATTCATTGATGGCACAATAGTATCTATTAATTCCCCTTGGCATTATTAATGCTGCTTTTTGTCTAGTTTTGCTAGGTTCGTATATCTTTAAATTATTATTTTCCAGTTTTTTGCGTATATTATCATCAATAGAAGAGTACTTATATAAATAGTTTTTAGTTTGTGTAATTATGAAAGGGGCTCCGTCATCATTGGTAAAGAATGGTAAAAGTTCTGCGTGATCTAATGATAACTCCGACATTTTACTCTCATCAATTATATAATCTTTATCTATATTTAAACCCTGTCCTATACTGCACTGTAAATCATCACTCAATTCATTAAGCTTGAAACCTTTTCCTGATAATAATTTAATTAGTTCAATGAAATCTTGACCACTTGATAGTAAAACTCCCCATTTATAGTTTTTTATTTCATCATCGTGTTGCTTAAAAATAGATTCTGTAAAAAGTCCTTTTTTATAAGCTATGTCATTAGACGCATGATATTTTTGAAAGGGTTCTTTGTCAAATGGTTGATGGTAATTTCTAAAAACAATCTCATTTTTCTGAGACACTTTATTACCCTGAAATAAGGTTATAACGGTGTTGGTGTTAGCTGTATCAAAATATTTGAAGTCACTATCAATAACCCCAAGGACATTAGTTTTAGATATTAAAAATTGCTGAAAGAGTTTCCCATAATCAGTATCAAGCCATGAATTCTGGGTTATAAAGACTATTGTTCCAGCTTCTCTAATCAAACTACAAGATAATTCAAAAAAATAAATTAATAAATCTGATCCTCTTTGTATTAATTGAGAGCTTTGCTTACCCCACCTTATCTGTATGGCTTCACTTAGTGATTGCTTTAGGTTTTGACTAAAGTTTTTATGTCTTGATTCTAAATACGGCGGATTCCCAATCACTATATCAAAACCATCTAAAGTAAACATAAAATGAGTATCAAAAAAACTGCAAACGCTTTCAGAGTCGAAGGGCTGATAACTCTCTAACTGCTGCTGCCTCTCTGAAATACCTGTACGATTACTATTAAAAATATTTCTACCAAGTAACTTCTGAAATTCCCCTTGTAATTCCTTCTTTTTAGAAGGTCTACTAGTAAAATATTGTTCCTGAAGTGATTTCAAGGATTTTTCAAATTCTCTAGCATCAAAACGACTTAACTGAGAGATTTCTTTTAAAGGAATTAAACTATTAGCACAGATAAATTTAAAATCCAAATTAGGTAAAGGTTCTATACCAGAATTATCAGCTGAGTTTTTTAATTCTATATCTACGACTAGGCTTAACCATATTCTTAGCCTAGATATCTCTATAGCAGTGGGTTCTATATCTACACCATAAATATTTTCAGATATTATCCCTTTTTTAGTTTTATAGCTATCTAATCTGCCATCTAATCTAGCGTAGGTACTGACTAAAATCTGTAAAATCCCCATGGGAAAGGCTCCAGAGCCGCAGGCTGGGTCGATGATTTTTAAATTATCTAAAGCCTCGATTAGACGAGCTTTATAAGGATTTAACTCAGCTCTATCATTTTTATAATCAAATTCATGTTCTTTTTTATCTAATAGTAAATTTAAAATCTTTTCTTTTCTGCTATCTTCTCCGAGCTTCTCAGCGAGATAAAGTCTAAGACTCTCTCTGCACATATAGTCTACGATTTCACGAGGTGTATAGAAAGCACCTTTAGCTTTTCTAGCCTGCTATCCTGTCTCATTAGACTGCTCAGCGAGAAGATTTTCGAAGATACGCCCTAACATCTCGGGGTCTATAGCCACCTGCTGGAAATCACTACTACTCTCATCAGTAGTGAAATTATACTTATCTAAAAAATCATAGAAAAAGTCTATAAAATAATCATCAGGAAAAGATACTTTTTTCTCCCTGTAGTAATCATGCTTTCTCGGCTCGAATAAACCGCCATTTAAAAATGGGGTCTTACGATCTAGATTATTTCTCTCATTCTGTGGGGTATTTAGTACATCGAAAAAAAGAATCTCTAATTTTTTATGATAAAACTCTGTGGCTGTAAAGCTTTTAGCCTCAAAGTAATTAAATTCTTCTGCGATGATATTTTTTTTTCTTAAAAACCAACAAAAGATAATTCGCCCTATTAATCTTGTCGTGAATTGTTTTGCGGTATATTCATCTAAAATCTTATTAGTGACTAAATGCTGTACCTCTCTAGTAAAGAGTTCTGCGATATTACGATAAAACTCTTTATTTAAAGGATGTATATCGAAGCTATCCCAGAGTATTTGATGTAAAGTCTTTTTATTAGTGTCTTCTGGGCTGCTATACCATTTTTCAAAGATTTGCTTCTGAGTATTAGTAAGAGCTTTATGTAATTCTAAAGTCCTGATTTTATAATTACTACTAAGTGCGATAATCAGCCGATCAGCTTTATCTGGCACTATAAAATCTATACCTAAGTTCTCATCAGCGTATATAAGCTCATCATCTTCATAATTAGAGGTGACACGGTGTACTAGATTAGAAATATTTCTACGATTGCTTTTCTTAGCCCAGAAAAGTTTAAAATCTATATCACGCTGATTTTCTTTAGCTAATTGATAATAGGCTTTTCTATCGCTGTATTTAGGTGCTTTATGCGTCCACGCATCATTATCTCGTTTCTGTAAGACTTTATTTGAAACAAGTGATTCTGTCCTATTTATCTCATCTGGTATTTTTAATAAGGCTACTAATCTCTCTGCGATTAACTGACAGCTCTCGAAGCTTTTAATCTCAGCAGCTTCTTTCAGGCTAATATCTATACTCGCAAATATTTCTTGAATGCTGATATTGTTATTTGTTTTGCTTAGCATAGAAAAGTATAGGAATTATTTTATCGGGCTGTATAGTCTCCCTTTTATCATAGCTTGATTCACGAGCTATTTTAAGCAGTTTATCTAGCTCATTATAAAAAGCTTTATTATCTCGCTGTAATTTAAGAATCTGCCTTAATAAACTCGACAGCTCTTTTTTAATCAGATGATTAGTAGTTTTAAAAGCTTCTTTTACTGTCTTTAAGTCTTCCTCACTATAATGTAGCCTAATCATTAATTTTAAAATTTCCTGCTCTTGACCTTTAAATGGCAGGCTCTCCGTCTCTGAGCTTAAGAGATGGTGTTTTCGCTCACTAGCTATATCTTTAAGTTCTTTTCGATTAAGGCTTATTTTATCTAAATCTCTCTCTGATTCTTCTTTAGTCGTCCTTAAATAGTGCAGTGCCTCAAGATTATTCATTAATCCAATTTCTTCATAATTTCTATTCATCTTTAGAAAGCCTTTACTGATCAGCTTCTCTTCGTGTAGTAGTTTACTAAAAACTATTAGCTCTGCTGTTTTATTAATCTCCTTCTTAGGCATTAAGCCCCACTTACCATTAGCTATGCCATAAATAAGTTTTTTATACTCTTCATCTTCCTCTTTATGAAAGCGTTTTAGATCTATAATAAATTCATCTTCAGCTAAAAGAAAGTCAGCAGCTTTTTCACTCTGTAGCATCGCCTCTATTCTCGCTTTCTCATCACGACTGTAAATATTTTCTAGTGTCTCAGTGTATTCTACAGGATTTGCCACTTCACCTAATACAGACTGGTCATTGCCGATGGTTTGATTGATGATATTAATTTTACCTTCTAAGCGTTTTACTAATTTTAGGTAAGATTCTATATTCTTCTCTGGGTGCATATTATAGATGAAAACCTCATCATATTTAGAACCTAAACGATTTATTCTACCGTTACGCTGAATCATCCTTACTGGGTTCCAGTGTAGATCATAATTAATAATAATTCCCGCATCCTGCAAATTCTGCCCCTCTGAAAGAATGTCAGTAGAAAATAAATATTTTAATTCACTTTCCTCATCTTTAAATACATGGTTTTTCGACTGAGGCGAGAATCTACTAGCTAGTAACTCGGCTTCACTTCGATTACGAGATGAGAGAAAAGCTATTTCAGCAGGCTTAATATGAGTGAACTTCTTTTCATTTACTTTATTTTCCACTACTTCTCGAAGATATTCTATGGTATCTGCGAAATATGAAAAGATTAAAACCTTTTCAGAGCCTAGTTCTTGGAACTTTTTAATTAAGGCTGTGATTTTAGAATCATCTTTTTCTAAAATATCTAAAATTCTAGATATTACTTCTATTAATTCTAATTCCTTGTCTATATCCTCTTTTAAAGCATTAACCCTGTATCTATGAGGATCTATAGTATCTAAGACACTTTCAGAGATTTCATAATCTTCATAAGTGCTTTCATCACTGTTATTTAGAAGATCGAAATAGAGATCGGAGTTTTTCAGTGACACTATATGATTATTATTAATTCCTTCTTTGAATATTAATAACTTTTCTTTATAGTGCTTGATAGAGTTTTTAATTGCTCTTATAGAAGATTCTAGTCGCTTTAAAAACATGGTTCTAAATATTCCATAGATTCCCCTTTGTTGCTGCAATTCACGACTTTCATCACCATTGAGTTTCATTTCTTTAATTTGTGCTGGGGTTTTACCATAGTATTTGGTTTGGTAAATTTTCCATCTGTAAGGTACGAAGCCTAATAGTAAAATTAACTGAAAAACAAAATGCGTAGGTGCTAAATCCTGTAAGCTTTCTAGACTTTTTTCTCGAATTAAAAGATCGAGCTGATCTAAAGGGTGTTTTAAGAGTTCACATTTCTCTATAATTTCATCAGTATCTTTTCTATAAATATCACTCAATGCTATTCTCTGACTCGTTATTTCAAGTATCTGTTTATTTAATTCTATAGGTGTTTTATAAGCAAGATTCGCTGGTGAAGATTTAGGAAAACCTTTTAATTCACCATGAATCATTAATTTCCCGTATTCTTTTTCGATTCCCTGTCTAGTTCTTCTTACGACCACTTCTCTAATTACTTTACTCATAACGCTTTTAATTTCTGAGTAATCTATTTTTTCTGGTTCATCTTTATTAATGCACTTCTTTATTTTCTTCTGTAAGTCTTCTACCGCTGAGACGAAATCTTTAGTAATGCTATTTCCAGTTTCACTGTCTATAATATTTATGTAAATAGAGCCAGTATCCCCTCGAGTCCCTAACAGGATTTGATTAGTAATATCCTGTAACTCATTATTAATAGGGGTAGCTGTAAGTAAAAGTACATGTGCTTTTTTATTATTTCTAATCCATTCAAGTAACTTCTGATACCTCGCTCCATTAGTCTTTCTAAGATTATGAGACTCATCTATGACGAATAAAGAGACTTCAGCTATATTATCTAAACGCATCTCTGCTTCTATTTCATTTAAATTCTGAAGTGTAATAATGCTCTGTATTTGCAGGCCTTGTTTAAGAGTTTCTTTCCCCCACTGTTCTTTTAAAGATTTCGGTGCGACTATTACTACTCTTTTACGCCCATCTGGGCTATTAATATATTCTTGAATAACACCTATCGCAGTGATGGTTTTACCTAAACCTACTGAGTCTGATAGCATAGCGGTTCGATGTTTTTTTAATTTTCTAAGAAGCTGCTGTATATTTTTTTTCTGAAACTCAAGAAGCTCATAAGCAGCATTTTTAGAATCTGAAATCGGTTCATCTCTTAGCTCTTCTTCATATAGTTCATAGAGTGTTTTAATATAAGTCTCATAGGGACTGAAAAGTACATCACCGACGGGAGACTGTTCTAGAAGCTCAGTGAAGCGTCCAGTCCAATTCTCTGTTTTTTCATCTTCCCATAATTCATTAAACCAGAATAGATGACCTGTTTCTTGTGCTTGGTTTTTCGGCTCATATAGCACCACTCGCTCATCTGCTTCTAGAGCGTTTAATTCTGTATTAGAGTTCAAGCCATTACCTGTAAAGTTAGATGAACCTATAATACCTATGGCTTTCGAGGACTCGAAATTACCGAATATATAAGATTTAGCATGCAGAAAAGATCGTCTATAAACTCTTACCTCTAAGATATCTTTCTCAATTAATGCTTTAATAGCCTTAATACTGTTTATGAGTTCTTTATCGGGACTTAAGGCTTCAAGATCTTGGAAAATATCTCTATCAGGGTAATCTGGCTCAGGTCTATTTAACTTATGTCTAGGAATCAATAACTCACGTCCTATTAAGAGTCGTATTTTTTTATAAGTTTTAAAACTATCTAAAAATTCCTTAATGCCATGTATATCCCAGTAGCCAGTCGCTATGGATATTTCATCATATTCACTTACTAACTGCTTTAAAACGTCAGCTAGAATTTTTCTTTTATTATCAATAATTTTAGGTAGGCTCATAAATTAGCTCCACCAAAAATCATAATCTAAATTAGACTGAGATGATTTTAATATAGTGTTTTACGCTGTAGAAATTCAGGTCATAGTTGATGAGAGAAAAAAAGATGCGATGTTTATACTTACTGGTAGTCAGAATTTTTCTCTAATAGAGTCAGTAAACCAGTCTTTAGCTGGTCGGACAGCTATTTTTGAGTTATTACCTTTTAGTTATGAGGAAATAAAAGATTCTAAATATCATAAAGAATTTAAAGCTAAAACTAGTAAAAAGCAAATAGCTTCTGTAAACGAGAAATTAAATATTGATAAGCTGATGTTTATAGGACAGCCTTTAAATTTAACTAATATCTCTTCTGATTTAGAAGTATCATCTACGACTCTAAAGGAGTGGCTGAGTGTCTTAGAGGCTAGCTATATCATCTATTTCTTGCAGCCTTTTAGTTTGAATATTAATAAACCAGAAGATTTATTCATGCATAGTTTAAGGGGTAATATCTTTGAGAATCTTATAGTCATAGAAATTTTAAAAAGGAATCTAAATCAGCATTTAAGACCAAATATTTTTTTCTATAAAGATCGTCAGCATGAAGTAGATCTGATTTATAAAACGAAAAAGGGGGGCTATGCTGCTCTAGAAATCAAGTCAGCGAGTACCTACATTAGTGAGTTTCAGCATAGTCTTAAGTATCTAAAAAAGATTTTAGGTGAGGAACTTACTAGAGAAGAGCTTATCTATACTGGTACAGAGACTTATCAGTTAAAGGAATTGAGGATTAATAATTTAGAGAATTTGGAAATTTTTTAAATGAATGCAAGAAAATCATGTGTCTTATACATTTCTTTAGTCTTGCGATTAGCTTTTTCACCTGCGATTTCTAATCTTTGATTTGTTTCATCTCCTGGATTCGTTTTATCAGAGCGAATTCCTAAAGTCGGTAACTCCAGCTGTGAATAAGCTTTCTCTGTTTTAGCATCAGTTCTGCGAGGGTCTGGGCATACATGCCCTGAGCCATATATCATCAGATATTTAGGATCATTTTCTGTACTAGCTTTTATTGCTTCTTGGATTTTTTCCACAATAAAAGGTTCTGATTCCCCTTGCCTAATTGGACCACACCATTGAGCTTGGTTTGCAGTATATCTTAGGTTAATTTGATTATTGCCATCGTCATAAATTCCTTTAGGTGTTGAGTTATTATCGGAATCTGCACAGATAATAGCTACTTGATTATTTTTAGCAGCTTTTAGTAAAGTTTCCCAAGAGTCTCTAGTGGGACTGTTTCCAAAGAAACTATTTAAAAATGCATTTAGATTTTTATCTGCTTCCTCTGGATCTTTTTCGTTCATAAAAGAATCTAGGTCTTTTTGAAATCTATGATTAATTTCTAGTGCGATAAAACTCAGTCCAGCCCTTTTTAAATCTGGCATTAACCTAGCTATTTCTTCACGATGTTTAATATCTTCGTGATTTTCTCCTATAGCTAGTCCAGAAAAATGCTCCCAAGTATTAGTAATAAATTTTAATAGAGGTTCTTGAGCATTAGAACTCTCACTGAGATTATCTCTTAGATGCTGAATTTTCGCTTCTATTTCTGGGGAACGTTTTTCTAAAGACTCTAAATAAACCTGTTCGTGTTTTTCATCTTTGAGAAATTGCTGCAAGGCTTCTGGTAAAACAGCTGCACGTAAATCTGTGTTATTAAAAATTATCGTATTCCATGTCTTAGGTTCAAACTCAGCCATTATGAGAAAAGCGTTAGTAAAATCCGCTTCGTTAAAGTTTCCAGATAGATGTGCTTCTGATAAATTAGTACCTGTAAATTTTGTACCAATAGCATTTACGTCTTTTAATGAAGCATTTTCCAAATCTGCACCTATAAAGTTAGCCTGACTAAGATTGGCTCCATTTAAAATTACTCCTTGAAGTAAGTTATTTTGCATTTCTGGTTTACCAACTTCAACAAATTCTCTGGATTCCTCTGCATCAGATTTCATACTCATATATCCACGAGCATTGAAAATATATTCTGTCTCCAGATTAACTGATAAATCTGCACCCTCTAAAGTAGCATTAGTCAAATCTGCCTCTCTGAGTGAAGTTCCTTGGAGCTTTGCATTCGTAAAATTAGCTCCAGTCATCGTATTTCTATCAAAGTTTAGACATCTAAGATCTGAATTAGAAAAATTAGTATTAGTAAAATTAACGCCGCTGAGATCTAAAAGAGACCAGTGTCTTAGGTCTTGATTAGAGAAGTCTTGACCACTAAGGTTCTTTACTCCTAGTTCTTTCAAGCTGATTAAATTTGATAAAGTATCTAGTTTAAATCCATTACTCATATTTTTGATAATGGCAGAAGCCTTTTGATCTGATATATTGAAACTCGTTTTAAGATCTTTTTCTAAGTTATTAAGCAGCTTATCTAGTTCTTGATTGATTTTAGTAACGCTTTCTTTTGCTTTCACATTAAAGTTTTGAGGATTAATCTGCTGCTCCGTAAAATTTATCAGGGCTAATTTAATATTTCCAAGATATTCAGAGGATTCAAAGCGATTTATTAATTCGTTCTTTTCCTTTTGATCTGGAGATAAAATCACTCGCTGAATTAGTCCGTCTAAATATTTTAATAATTTTGGCATTCTCGTATCAAAAGCAGTACCTAAGTCTGTATCAATTCGAGTCGCTCCGTGGCTTACCCCAAGCATTTTATAATGCCCTCCTGTTATTTCTTAGTACAAAGTTCAAAATCTTGATTATTTGACAAATTCATCACACCATCACAAGGCAGCTAAAACTAATGTTAGACTTTAGTAATGGCTGCGATTATCAGGGCTATAAATCGTAAAATAAAAGCACTTTTAAAAAGCTTTCCTTGTGTGGTTTTGATTGGTGCAAGGCAAGTAGGGAAAACTACTTTACTGAAACAAGTTCTACCCGCTGCTAACTATTATGATTTAGAAAAAGAATCTGATAGAAGATTAGTGTCGGCTGATTTAGAATATTTTTTAAAATCTACCCCTAAACCTTTAATTATTGATGAAGCACAGTTAGAGCCTAAACTCTTTAATGCTCTTCGAGTTAGCATAGATGAAAATCGTTCATCTAAAGGCTCTTTTTTATTAAGTGGTTCTAGTTCGCCCCATCTACTTAAAAATATTAGCGAGTCTTTAGCTGGTAGAGTAGCCATAGTAGAGATACCTAATTTAGACTGGGAGGAAGCTTTTAATCTTAAAGAAGCTGATTTTGTAAAAAATATTTTTAAGTTAGAAAAATTAGAGAAATTAAAATCAGAACTTTCCTCAGAAAATCTTTTAGAGCTTTGTTTAAAAGGAACTTACCCAGAGCCTTTCCTAGAGAGAAAAAATAAATTTGTTTATCAGACTTGGTATGAAAACTATATTAAAACCTATTTAGAAAGAGACATTCGAGCTTTATTTCCCACTTTAAAATTAGATGCTTACAGGCGCTTTATTTCGATGTTAGCTTTTTCTTCGGGAGAAATATTAAATAACGCGAAGTTAGCATCAGCTTTAGATGTCTCAGAACCAACAATAAAAAACTATTTAGAGATAGCAGAAGGAACCTTCTTGTGGAGAAGATTAAATCCATACTGCTCTAATAAAAAGAAATCTCTAATAAAATCTGCTAAAAGCTACTTGAGAGACACTGGACTAATTAATTATTTTCTTAAAATAGAGACCAAAGAGCAGTTATTAAGTCATCCTAATTTTGGCTATATTTGGGAAGGCTTTGTGCTAGAGCAGATTCTAAAAACTATGCCAAGACATCATACAAATTTTGATGCTTACTATTACCGAACTAAAAATTACTTAGAAGTCGATTTAATTATTGAAGCCGCCGACGGGATAGTTCCAATAGAGATTAAATCTGGCTCAGTGATTGATATTAAAAGGCTAAATCATTTGAAAAGCTTTATTGAAGAATATAACTGTAAGTATGGCATTTTGATTAATAATGCTGATAGGCTAACTATGGTTTCAGAGAAAATAATTCAGATACCCGCAAGATTTCTTTAAGCCCATTAGCTAGTCTCTAGAAATTTTCTAAGAAGCTAAGTAAGATATAGTAACTACTCTTATGAACCAGACTAAAACCATGAATCTAACTGACTTTAAACATATTCGCTTTCTAGGAGCTGAAGGCATAGGCATGAGAGCTTTAATCGCTATTCTCGAAGATAAAATCAAACAAGGTGAATTAAGCTCAGAGTTTAGAATTTCTAAAAGCGACCTTTCGTATAAGGCTAATGATCCCCTAGATGAAAGTATAGATTTAGCTGTCAGAAGTACTGCTGTAAAGGCAGATGACCCTGATATGCTTTTTATGCAGGAGCATAATATACCAGTAATACACCGCTCTGATATGTTAAACCTTCTTAGTGAAGAGGCTTTACAGATAGTAATTTCTGGCACTCATGGTAAAACCAGTACTTCAGCACTTACTGCTTATCTACTAAACCAAATCCGTCCTAGCTCTGGCTTTGCGGTAGGTGGTGTGTTAAAAGATTTTCCAGCTAATGGTAAAGCGGCTTTTCCTGAAAGTTATTTCGTGATGGAAGGCGATGAGTCTGACAAAAGTTTTATGAAAACCAATCCCCATATAGCAGTGGTGACTGATGTCGAAGCCGATCATTTGGAGAATTATCCAGGCGGGCTTAATGAGATTCAGGATTGTTTTAGGAAATTTTTAGACAGTGCTGAGTATAAAATAGTTTGTACTAATAATTCTTTTCTGAAAGCCTATGCTGATGAACATAGAAATAAAAAAGCTGCACAGCTAAAAGTTCTTAGCTACAGTAGCATTCATCAAGATGCAGATATTTTCGTAGATTTAGAAAAAACAGAAATCACTTTTAAGATGATTTCTTTTAAATTAGATTTAAAAATTTCTGGTAAATTCAATCTGTTAAATGCTTCTGCAAGCTTGCTTGTAGCTTTAATAATTTTATTAAAAGAAAACCTATTTTCTTCAAATCCTTCTAGTGACTCTGTGACAGCATCTGAGCACCTAAGCACTCTAATACCGCTGCTTAGAGACTTTCAGGGTACAGAAAGAAGAATGGAACTCATTAATAAAGATTTAGGCATATACGATGATTATGCTCATCATCCTAGTGAAATTAGAGCTTTATTAGAATCAGTGAAAACCATGATTAATAGTGAAGAGAAGGCTTTATTTATTTACCAACCTCATCATCCTGAGCGTACACAGCAGTTTTGGGCAGACTTCGTTCAGGTATTTAAAGAGTTTCCTTTAAATATAGATGTTTTACTGCTAGATATCTATGTCGCTCGCAGCCAGCATATAGAGGGAGTGAATACTCGAAGAATGGTAGCGGAAATAGCTTTAGAGAATGTAAGTTATTTAGACCCTAATGAAAACCTGTTAGCAGCAGAGGCTAAGGCGGCGGATGTGCAGGGGAATTTTAAAGATATAGTAGAGACTTTAAAGCCCCTTATAGACAGGCATTTAGAGGCTGGGGATTATAAAAAGGTTTTCTTTGTGGGGGCTGGGAATATTTCTAAGATTGCTGGGAAGTATAGGGGGTAGGCATGAAGGAAGAAGTCATTGAGGCATTAACTGAGAAT
>JBJTTW010000275.1:0-19756 GCA_046080385.1 bacterium | reverse complement strand
CACTGCGATTATTGGTGGAGCCTTTATAGGTCCTCTAATCGCGAGGGTAGCTGAATTAGCTCAAGGCTCACTTGAAGTACCTAACTGGAATATAGGTTTTATAGTGGCTTTTGCTTGTTATGCTTATTTGTTTGTGGTTTCGTTGTTGCCAGAGCAGAATAAGTAGTCATGAATCGACAAAAATATTTTAACTATATTGAAGAAAGATTAGCTACTCTAGCCATAAGGATTAAGAGTAGAGGAAAGCTTAATATTTTAGACTTACACATTCACTGCGAAGATTTTTATTCTCATTTTTTAAATTTATTATATGGATATCAGCTCCAGAATTTAAATAGTAGTGAGAAATCGAATTATGAAGCGATTGATTTAATTGATAAAAAAAATAAAATCTATATACAGATCTCTGCAACTGCTAGCACAACAAAAATAGAATCTACGTTAGCAAAGGAAGTGCTAAAAAATCATTCTAACTTTACTTTTAAATTTATCTCAATATCAATTGATGACGATAAATTAAAAGACAAGACCTACAAAAACCCCCTTCAAATTAAATTTGACCCCAAATCAGACATAATAACTCTCACGTCAATTCTTCGTGA
Organism: bacterium; assembly: GCA_046080385.1. GTDB lineage: Bacteria > Cyanobacteriota > Vampirovibrionia > LMEP-6097 > LMEP-6097 > LMEP-6097. The sequence goes on along the minus strand of JBJTTW010000275.1, from coordinate 19,154 downwards.
TGTAAAGAATTTGGGTCTTGAAGAAATGGAGTCCATATTTAAATTTATTGAGGAAGAGCTTGGTCATGAAAACAAAAATAAAAATCTTGATTATTCTAATTTAACAAAAATAATAAATCTTTTAGCACAAGAAGACTTATCAGAAACTTCTCCAACAGTTATTCCTTTTGCCATCAAAGAAAAAATAACATATAATCAGCTTAATTCATCAAAATCAATGATAGATAACTATACAGTCTATCACTCGACTATAAAAAAAATTTATGAGACCTTTGATAGAGAAGGTTTGAACAAAAGCGTTTCTGTCTTGAGTCGTATTAATCGTGAATACATTAAATCGAAGAAAGACAATCCTGATGAGCTTTTTGATAAAGTTCGTAATAATCTTAGAGAAACTGTTATTAATAGTGGGAATTATGAAGCTATGGCATCAGAAGAATTAGATCTTTGTCTTGACATCCTTCTTGTTGATGCATTTATCCGCTGTAAAATTTTTGAAAATCCGCAGGAGAATCTCAATGCTTCTACCTGACAATATTCATCCTGAAAATACTGTCTACTATAATAGTTCATTTTTGATTGAGGCCATTAACCAAGTAGAAACGCCTGATTTAATTGATCTTTATCAGAAAGTTCAAGAATCTCAATCCATGTCTTTTTCTCTGTTTATTTTATGTGTTGATTGGCTGTATTTAACTGATATAGCCAAACTCAGGAAAGATGGGAGAATAGAATTATGTTCCTAAAATATCTAAAAATTCAAAGAGGAGCTGCTGTAATTCGTGATATTCGCTTTAGAAAAGGTATTAATTTAATCATAGATGAAAGTAATAAGAAAATTACTGGTAATGGTGTTGGTAAAACGACAGTTCTTAAACTAATAGACTTTTGCTTTGGTGCTAAAAAAAACATTTTCTGGGAAAATCCTGAGAATAAAAAACAAACTCACGATCTTGTGAAAAATTATTTAACTAACTCAGAAAAAGAAATCTTAATTAGTCTCTGCTTAACTGATAATCTTGATGAGAAAGATAAATCTAATGAAATTCTTATAGAACGCAATTTTAGTCTTAGAAACAAATCCTTGAATAGAGTCAACGGAACTAATTACATAACAGAGGATTCATTTAAACAAGCTCTCATGAAGGTTTTCTTCCCTAAAGCTTATCAAGACAAGCCGACTTTTAGGCAAATCATTTCTCATAGCATTCGCTATAAAGACATGAGCCTAAACAATACTTTAAAAACACTTGACCCACACACAAGTGATCAGGAGTATGAAGCATTACATCTTTTCCTATTTGGTTGTAATGTCGCTGACAGTATAAATAAGCAAAATATTACTGAAAAAATTAAACAAGAGGAAAAATTCAAAAAACGACTGGAAGAAAATAGAACTAAATCAGAGATTGAAATAAGTTTATCTTTAGTTAATGATGATATTCGTAAACTTGATCATAAAAGGAACTGTCTAAATATCAATGAAAACTTTGAAAAAGATTTAAATGCTCTGAATCAACTTCAATATAGAATAAATGGTCTGAGTTCAAAAATAAATCAAAATCAAATCAGAAAAAGTCTCATATTAGAAGCAGAGAGAGATTTAGATCAAGATCGCTTCATTAATGACCTACAGCAATTAAAAGCAATTTATAATCAGACGAAGAAAAACTTTAGTGGATTACAAAAGTCTTTTGAAGATTTAGTAAACTATCACAACACCATGCTATCAGAGAAAGTTCTTTTTATTAGAAAAGAATTACCATCTTTAGAGGAGATAATTCAAAAACAAGAAAGTAATCTAAAATCACTACTCTTAGAAGAGGCTTCCCTTGCGGCACTTATCCGAAGAAGCGACACCTATGAACAACTCGAAGAGCTAGTTCAAGAACTCGGTGAAAAATATAGACAAAAGGGTGAGTATGAGAACCTTCTCAAACAGTTAAATGAAGCTGATTCTAATCTTAAAGAATATCGTGTACAACTTGGGGATATTGAAAAAGAACAATTTTCTGAAGAGTTTAAAAAAATCATTACCTCACAAGTCGAGAAATTTACTAAGCACTTTGCGGCTATCTCTGAAGAACTTTACGGTACAAGATACGCATTAAAGTGTGATGTAGAGCCACATAGAGATGGACATAACTCTTATAAATTCAGCACCTTTGTACCAGAAGGACCGAATACTGCATCAGGAAAAAAACAGGGTGAAATTTCTTCATTTGATATTGCTTATATTCTATTTGCAGACGTAGAAAACATACCTTGTATGCATTTTATTCTTAATGATAAAAAAGAATTAATGGATGATAAGCAACTAGTTAAAATTGCCAATCTTGCAAACAATAAAAATATACAATTCATAGCATCAATCCTTCAAGACAAGCTACCAGAGGAACTTAATAGAAATGAGTATATTATATTAAAACTCTCAGAAGATGACAAACTCTTCAAGATCGAAAATCAAGAAATAAACCAGTAAGTTAAAAATGCCTTTTCTGATTCAAGCTTAAGACCCCCCTCCTATACTACTATCAATTAAAATCTTAAGAATCAGCCCTATATCATCAATCTTCTGAGCCTCATCAATCGCTAAGAGTCTTTTAGATCCAATTAAAGCCTTGAGGTCAGCAATAGAGGGATTTAATTAAAAATTCACTCAATCAACAACAAACCATTTCCTTAATTTCCATGTTAGACTTACGAATGTAAGTAATGGTTATCTTATCCTCTTATAGCCAAGATGAAAATTCCTCTGAGCCAAAGCCCTCTCAGATAGCTGAATCTGCAAGAGCAATGCCTGTAATTACTGAAAAGGCGGACCTTAAAATACAGCATTCAAACCTAGACCCTAATTTAAATCAAGGGGATATAGCTTCAGAAGCCAATCCCAGTCTAGAACAAGGAACTGCACGAGAATCATTAAGACCAGATAACTTCGATGAATATATCGGTCAAGAAAAATTAAAATCAGCCCTAAAAATCTCTATGGATGCAGCTCGTAAAAGGCAGGATATAGCCAGTATGGGACACGTAATGCTTTATGGTCCACCTGGTCTAGGTAAAACTAGCTGCGCATATTTAATAGCTAAAGAGCTTGGCACTTCGATTAAAACCTTCTCTGCACCAGCTTTAGATAGACCTAAAGATATTATCGGCATACTCATGTCTTTAAATACTGGAGATGTGCTTTTTATAGATGAAATTCATCGTTTAAATAAAGTTACTGAAGAGCTACTTTACCCTGCCTTAGAGGATTTCGAGGTGGATTTAAATTCTGGAAAAGATAGTTCTTCTCGCATTATGCGCCTTAAAATTAATAAATTTATTTTAGTAGGAGCCACTACTAAATTAGGCTACATTAGTGCTCCACTCAGAGATAGATTTTTACATGTTCACCGCATGCAGTATTACACTCACGAGGAGCTCGCTGAGATTATTTCTAAAAACGCTAAAAAGCTTTTAGTTAATATAAACTCTTCTGGTCTTATGGAGATAGCCAGCAGAAGCAGAGGCACACCAAGAATCGCTAATCGATTACTGAGATTAGTCCGTGATTATGCTGATCATTTAGAAGCTGATTTAATTAATGAGCAGATAGCACATAAGGCACTCGACCTCTATCAGATCGATAAATATGGTCTAGATAAAATGGATAAAAAAATTCTAGAAGTTTTAATACAACATTATAAAGGTGGACCTGCGGGCTTAGAAACCATAGCTGGCTTGATTGGTGAGGATAAAAATACTGTTGAAGATTACTACGAACCCTTCTTAATTCAGTCTGGTTTACTTTTAAGAACACAAAGGGGCAGAGTTGTAACCGAAAAAGGTTTAGAATATTGTAGGTGACCCGCAGATCCTATTTAACTGGCTTAATGGTAGGTATACTATCTTTCGTCAGTTTTACTTTAGTAGATCAGAACATTTTCGCGAGCCTTGAGCAAAGGCTTATATTGGGCCGTGTCGCTTTTAAGAAAATGCTATTACAGGACACCCTGTATAACTCAGATTTAGTCATTAACTTAGATATTCACACCATTACTTTTTTACTTTTTCTGGTCGGAATATCTATTTTCTTACTTTTTTTAAAACCTTGGGCTAGATCTTTCGTTCTCTGCTTTATATTTTTAGGATTAATAGTTTTTAGCCAAGTAATATTTTTTATGTTTGATATAAACATTTACGTTATCAAACTGATACTTTCTTCGATATTAGTTTTCTTTTTTACGACTCTTCTCGACGTAGATTTAGACTATGTAAACTGGTTTCAAGCATTTAATAAACTTCCTAAGAAGAACATCGGCATAGATCTCTATGATCATAAAAAGCATGAATTAAGTGTCAGTACGGATATTCCAGTAGATAATTCACAAAGAGCATTTATAGAAAGAGAGCTGAAGGCTAAGTACTATCTAAAAATGGAAGATAGATTAGAAGGTTTATTAGTGGATTTTCAGGATAAAGTCTTGCAGAACTTAAGTGATATCCAAGGAAAACTAAACACGAATCTCGATGATTTAACTTTACACTCTGCTTCTAATCTGCTTTTCATGTGTCGTTCTGATTTTAATAGCACCTTAGATGTTTTAGATAACTGGTTATTTCAGTTAGCACCACTGAATTTCGAGGGAGAGAAAGGCTTTCTAGATAGTTTAGATTTATTAGTAGATAAACATAACTACCTGTCTTCAGGTCGCTTAAAGCTTAAAGTAGAAACTAAAATTAAATCCCTAGATATGGATTTTTCTTACAAAATTCATATATTCCGTTCACTGAACGAGCTTATACAGCTTATAGATGAAATTAATCACGACGTAGTAGAAAGACCTTTGAAAATTTTAATTCTCATCGAACAGAAGGAAGACCACTCGCTAAGTGTCTCACTAAACTATCCTTTCCGCATGATAGATACGGAATCACATAGCTTTAAACTTAAAGAAGTTAAAAACCGCTTAGATACTATATCTGCAAGATTAGGCTTTGGTGAAAATGAGAAATTATCGAAGAATAAAAAAATAAATCAAGTGGAAATCCTCTTGGAGAAGGAAAAATTTACCTTAGGCTATTAAGAGTCCGCTGCATATTTCATGAAAGCTACCTAAAATTAAGCCCTTAAACTTAGTTTCAGTTTAATTTTAGACTGCTTTCTCAATTCTTTATTTAATTTAGTTATCACAATATAGTCTTTAAGAAACTTCTCTGCTTGCAGCACTAATGGCTGGTCAATCTTCGGCTCTAAAAGAGTCAGCTCGACAATATGACCCGAAGTAGAGTCTAAGACTATATCATAATTCAGCTTCTGTTCAGTCACCGCAGGATTAGCACGAGATTTTAATTTAGTAGCCCAATCGGCATGTAGTTTACGATAAATTTGACTTAGAATAATCTTAGATTTAGGTTTTAACTTTTCTTGAAATAAGGCAGCATCATATTCATAAGGCTTTAAAACCAACTGAGAAGCTTCTGTATCTATAGCATAATCAAATAATCCAAGAAAGTCTCTACCCAACTTGTTTTCACCAGTATGTAGATGAAAAATCTGATTATGAATATTAATGTCCACTGAATCTATATCTTTTAAAGATATGTGATGGAAATCTACATACGGCAATATAGTAAAAGTCCAAAGTTGCTCGCCTCGCTGAAAGTATCTAGATATCTTGGTCTGGGGTATACCTAACTTATTCAAGGTTTGTTGATTAATATAATTATTTTGACTATTCGCATCAAGCTGAAAATCTAAATACTCCGCATTATCCTTCAGGCTTATCAAAGCATAAACTTGACCATTAGATACTGGTATTCTAAGCTCTTCTTTAACAAGCTCTGGCTCTAAATCAGAAGCTGGTTTAGAGAAAGCCGCTGAGTCATAACCAGTAATGTTAGTTTCATATAAATAATTACTTAAAAGTGGTACAGGTGAGCAAATCAGAATAGTAAAAATAGCTAAGCTCGCTAGTGATCCTATTAACAGCGAAATAAAACGAAATATTTTAATTAAAAAAAACTGACGATTATAATTAGGATTCTCTACCACTAAGGTATTCGCACAGAGATCTTGCAGTGTAAGTCTTTCTGAATTAAATATCATCGCGATAGAACCTAAACCAAGAATCAAAACCGAAACATAGGAAAGTAAGGCTCTAACAAGGATCTGATACCAGCTCACAGCCTTATCATCATGTAAATTTTTAATCTCAAGACCTAGAACCCACTTACCAAAATCATTACGTGTTTTTAAAACTAATAAAGTATTAGCTAACAAAACAAGAACTACTGCCGTTATGATACAGTCCTTAATCGAAGTTTTACCTAAAAACTGTTTCGCTAAAGCAGCAAAGCCGTTAGATAAAAGAAAAACCAAGCCCCCAAAAAGCAAAAAATTAAAATAAAAAGCCGTTAAGCGATCTTTAGCACTAGCGATGTTAGCGTACATTATATAAAACCATTTTATACTAAAATACCATATCAAAATTCCCCAAGGACTTCGCTTATATTATAAGGCTGCATCACTAAGTTCACGATTCTCTTGTATTAATAAGTTTTGAGACTAAGAAATTAATTTCAGCTAAAGATAAAGTTTCGCCTCTCAGTTTGGGATCTAAATTTAGAGATTTAATCTCAGCTTCTGTATATCCAGCAGCTTTTAAAGCATTAGAAAGCACCTTGCGGCGATTTGCAAAAATAGCCTTAATAAACTTTCTTAACTGTTTAGGATTTTCTGTTTCAACTAAAGGCTTATCTCTAAGCTTAATTTTAATAAAGGCTGAGGTAACTTTAGGAGCTGGCTGAAAACACTTCGGCTCCACTGTAAATAGATACTCAGTTTCAGCCCAATAGCTCACAAAATGAGTTAAAGCAGAATACTGTTTAGTACCAAGATTTGCTATAAGCCTCTCTGCATACTCCTTCTGCACTAAAATATAAACTTCATCAAGTTGAGCCTGATTCTCACTAGGGAAACCAATTTCACCAAGTAAATGCAAAATTATCTTAGTGGTAATCTGATAAGGAATATTAGCGACTATTTTAATTTTTTTCGCGTTAGGAATAAGCTCTGGGAGCTTAAACTGTAAAAAATCCTGATTGAAAAATTTAAAATTTTTATTTAATCGTGATAATAGATCTAAGTGAAAACAAGCAGAGCTATCTAACTCAACAGCGTAGACCTCCTTAGCTAAAGGTATTAATCTTTCAGTCAGAAAACCTATACCAGCACCTATTTCTAAAACAACATCATTATCCTTATCTAAATTAGCGGCTTGAATAATTTGTTCATGAATAGATTCATCTATTAAAAAGCACTGCCCTAACGATTTTTGTTTTCTATATCTACTAGCTCTTTCAGCTAAACTCGAATAATCTCGTGACTCTACCATTATGCAAGTATTTTCTGTAATTCACCACTTGCTTCGAGGGCATGTAAATCATCACAACCACCAATGGATACACCACCTATAAAAACTTGCGGTACAGACTTACGATTCCCTTTAGTTCTTTGAGAAAGCTCTTCTCTAGCTGCTTCATCACCATCTATGCGAACCTGCTTAAACTCTAATTCTTTAGCCCTAAGCAAGGCTAAAGCTTTCTGACAATAAGGACAATGATCCCATGTATAAATTACTATCTCTTTACTCTGTACTACCATAGGATTTAATCATAAAACAAAGGGATGTCCTGTATTATTAAATCATGAGTATTGATACTAAGTTTATCGGTAAAATATATCCTGAAACCCACTACGAAATCAGTAGAGAAAAGGTTAAAGAATTTATCAGAGCGACTAAAGGTGAACAACTTCTGTATACAGAAGTACTTCCCCTAACTTTCCCCGTAGTTTATGCCTCTGCTTTACTAGAAGCTGTTCTCTATGATCCAGACTTAAATTTAAACCTAAAAAAATTAGTACACGGAGACCAAGAATTCATCTATCATCAAACAGCTAAAATTGGTGAGATCCTGACTAGCCGTGGGTTTATCGAAAATATTTTTGCAAAAAAAGGACATGATTTTGTAGTTTTTAAAGTGGAGTCTTATAATGAGTACCAGGAGCTCATTTGCACCCAAAAAATGACCTTCGTCGTTCGTGGTGGTAATGATAAAGATTTTTCAATAAGTGAAAAACTAGCTTTAAAATTAGCTGGTATTGCAGCCAAGCTTAACCCTATCGAAAAACTAATTCCCACAGAAGAATCACTGCCAGTATATTTACAGACATCTGAAACAGAATACCAAATGAATGTCTTGATTGATAAATATATGCCGCAGAGATATGCTGGGGCGAGTGGCGATTTTAACGCTATTCATCTAGATGATACACTTGGGAAAAACTCTGGCTTAGGTGGTTATATTTTACACGGCATGGCAACTATGGCTCTAGCAGCTAATCTCGGCGTACATTTCTTTGGAGCAGCTTCTATTAAAAGCTTTAAAGCACGTTTCTCAAAACCAGTTAGCCCTGGAGATGAATTGAGCTATTTTGCAAAACTAGTACAAAATGACACAGAGAAAAAATTAGAAATAAATTCTAAAGATACTTTTGGTAACAGTGTTTTAGAATTCGGCTATTTAGATTTCTGTTGAATAGCAGCTTTTTTCTTAGCCTCATTAATTAAGAATTCATATTTCTCTTCTAAGTTACAAACAGGCTCTAAGCTTTCGTATTCTTGAAAAAGTATAAGCATTAATTTAACCATTCTACCAGCTAGATAGTAACCTTCAATTATAGATTTACCCTTAGCAATATCAAGCATCTGATTTACTATAGTCTCACCATCACGAATGCGCTTTTTATTCATTAAGTTAACAATGGATTCTAAAACCTTGAGCATGTCATATTGTCCAGGATATGCAAAATCTAAAATATTTTTAAAAATATTATCAGTTTGAATATCTACAAAAGCTGGCCCTGATTCCTGTAATAATGACGTATCTTCAGAAGCTGCGACTAAAAAATAATCTTGATTCTGAGAAAAAACTTTTAATATCTGTTTTACTTTTTTAATATTTTTCTTATATTCATCATCATGAAGGTCTTTGCCATATATGTACTCAATGCCTGTTATATAAAGAAGAGTGCCCTCCGGCTCATATTTTAGACGATTCTCTAAAGCTGTCCCCATATCATTTTTATTATTCACAGTAATATCTTCAAAATTTATATGTTTAAAATCCATATTCCGCAAAATACAAAAGAGACGCAGAACATAAATTTTATCGAATTTATTTAAACCTCTTAATAAAGCACTTTCATAAACATTTTGATTAACAGATATCTCTTTTTTTTCAAATGGAACCCTGCCCACTTTCTTTAGTAAAGCATCAAAATAATCTTTCTGAAAAATTGGTATTGGTAGATCATCTAAAAATAATCCCTCTGCTTTCATCAAATCGTTCACATCAAGATATTTAGGTACTTTTTCCAAGACATAGGCCATCTCTGATTCATTTAAAGTATTCCTTTTGCACAAAATATTCGTCAATTCATGGTCATGCTCGTCATCCATCTTATTGATAGCAAATAGATGCTCAATATTAAAAATACTATTTAGACCCATTAACAAATTACCAAAAGTGGCTACTATAATCTGCCTTAAATTATTTTTCTGCATTGCACTTTGATAGATAGCAAATATCTCGGGCTTATTAATTGTAGACACTAGATCTTTAGTCAAACCTTTAAAAATTTGAGACACAATATCATCCATAGTTTCACTATGATCAATAATCGCAGGTAGAATTTTAATTGAAGCTTGTTTTATCTCTAGAGGGTCAAATTCAATTAAAACTTCAAAAGCTTCCCAGCGAAGCATTGAATCCTCTTCGTGATTACAAATAATCTCCAAGAGAATATCAATAATTGTTTGATTATAAATTTTCCCTTCATTAAAAAAATTATTAATCCTCTTGAGTTGATCAATGATAAATTTCTTCTTATCAAGCGAACCAAGCTCATCTGGATCTCTTAACTCCTCAACCTCCATTTCTAAATACTCCAAAGCCAAACTCGGATACAAAGTCACAAAAGGTATGAAAGTAGATTTATAGAATAGAAAGCGATTCACTAATGTAGTGTGTGTCGATCCTTTAATTTTCTGAAGTAAGTTAGGAAAAATAAATGATAAATTTTTTATGCCTTTAAAAACTGTTAAGCTTGTTATTATATCGGGAGTTAAAGACTCGTCCCAGTCTACTACATCAGCATTCAAATGCTGTATCAGCTTATTTAAAGCCAAACTCTGTATATCAGTTTCTTGTATTCTCAACCAAGCTAACCAACCATCAAAGGATCTATGACGAAATTGATAACAGATCTTTTTTAGAAGTCCGAGGGTTTCTGGAGTATATTGTTTCTTAATAACGACTGATTTTTCATACTTACTTGTTGAGAAATTTTGGAAAAAACTTGTAAACAACCTTAAATAAATGAATATAAAAGCAATGACCACTACGATGGTTATTATTATGTTTAAAGCGTTATTATCCATTTAGAATACACCTATTTTCTGCATATCTTCCAAGCTGATAAGTTTGCCATAAATTAACAGACAAATATGAAAATATGTTCTAATGTAAACGTCAAACTCTATAGAGTAAATATCATATGAACTAATAAGTACTTCTGAGTCTGAGACTGTTTCTTTAGCTCGATTGTTAGTGAGTTCAAATAACAGCCTCTCCCAGATTTTACCTTGCTTTTCAAGCGTGCAGTAAGGAACGTCCTTAACGGTCGGGAACAAATCTCTTGGTAAATAAGTTTTGAGATCTGCTTTAATACTAGGGTCATTAATGGAAATCTCTTTAGGAATAGATCCTATGTAATAAATGTTTACTTCTGTAGCATAGTTTCTTAGCTTTTCAAAAAGTACTCGATCCTTGTCTTCCTTCGCAAAATGAATATTCTCTATAAGAATTAAGTTATGGTGGCTACCCAAAAGTTCCGTTTTGAGCTCATTGAAAAGCTCATTGTCTTTCTCTTCAAGAAAATATTGGTAATCAATAAAAATAAATCTCCATTTTTTTTCAGCAGCAAGAGACCTGCCAATGTAAAGTTTCTCCCAAAAAGCATCCCCGGTAAGTAAAATACCTCCACCCTGTACCTCTTCACCATTTTCATTTTGAATAGTTTGTGGTGACAAAGAATCAGATACGATATTGCAGAATTCTTCAAGATCTCCTGGTAAACGAATCTTCTCCACACTATTCTCAATAAATAATGGTTTTCTAACAAATGGAAATGTTTCTCTTAAATCGTAAGCACGCGTTACCATTAATTCTTGATAAGTAAGAGAGTTTCTTTGAGCAAGGGCTTTTCGTACCAGCTTTTTCTCCTCAGCAGAGTTAGCGAAAGAGTAAAACCTGTAAGTATTTTCTATATTTAAACTAATCAGATTTTCACCTAAGACATTGCCAATAATTTCAAATACACTGAGATTTAAATGATTGCTCGTACAAAGTTGTTCTATAGTTGAAAATTTTGCATCATTAAATAAATTAATGACTTTGCCCAAAACAAGAGAAAAAACCTTGAGACAATCTTTGCTAAAGCTCTCTACTTTTTTATCTATTTCAATAAATTTATCAACGCTCCTTAAAAAGATTTCTTCCAGTTGATCTGCTGATTTGTTTCCCAGACTAGTAATAATAGCTTCTCTCTCTTTGAAACTCAATTCTGGATAAGCAATTACATGAACTGCAATATTAGTAATATCTACATCAAATGTAAATAAACCAACGGAAGTGCTGATTAGAGACATAACCTCTTTTTTATTACGTTCTACATTAATCTGCTGATCAATAATATCTCTTGCTATACTCTCATCATTTAGAATCAATCCTTTTATAGCAGATATGTACGCTTCTGATAAAATCGGGTAATTATCACACATTCGATGAGCAGTAATAATGAAATTCTTTAAAAGTGCTATAGATTCTGGATATCTAAAATAAGAAACCGCTGTTAAAACATCAATCGTAATTTTATTCCAAGTACGAGGATGTTTTTTTAGATGTTCTATTAACCTTGCAAATGCCCTGTTTTGAACATCATCACTCTGCTGTTTAATCCACTCGACCCATTCACGAACATGGTCATGATGATAGTTTATGAAAACCTTTGATCGTTGTCTATCAGCGTTGTAAATTCTCCTTAAAAGATCTATCTTGATTTTAAGAGATTTTCTTAAGAAAGTATCTAAGCTACGTAAAACCATTTAGTGAGCTCCTCCATGACCTTCAGCAGGCTTGGCTGCTGGAGCAGCTTCTTTAGCTTCACCACCACCATGAGAAGAGGATTTCTCTACTGCATATTTTTCATAATATTCTTGCCTACGTTTCTTCTGAGCTAAATCATCTAAATCTAAAGGCTTCTCAGACTTACCGCCACTTTTTTCTAAATACTTCTTAAAATCTTCTGGCTTCGTGCCACTACGCTTCAGCTCTTCCTCTTTCTTTTTCTCAGCTTTCACTAAAGGAGTCATGGTCTCTAAATCTTTCTGCTGCTTTCTCATCTCAATTAAGACCTCTTCTTGTAATAACGTTAACGTTATTCTTCTATTCATTGAAGCACTTGGGTCTGAAGGAAACTTCAGCTGGGTATCAGCATAACCCTCCACCCTGATAAATCGTTGTGGGCTAATTCCATCAAACTCTAATCGCTTTCGTACTATCTGAGCCCTGTCAGTAGAAAGATTCCAGTTATCATATGACCCTACCCCATAATTATTAGAGTCTGTATGTCCAGCCACTAACATTGAACTTGCATTATTTCTTAAAATAGCAGCTAAAGTATCCACAATTTTTTTCACATAGTCCGTAGGTACAGCTGAGCCACTAGAAAATAAGGCATGATTCTTAGTTTCTTGAATCTCTATTAATATTCCATTATCTACAGTGTGAAAATTAACATTCTCAAGCATTTCCTCGCCTAAGCTTATTTCCAGACTTTCTTTAAATTCAGATTGAATGATTTGTTTGACTCTTTCTTTATTCTCACCAGTTAATTTAAGTTTTTCAAATTGTAAAAAACTAGCACCACCTACTAATTGCCCTTCCTCACCTGGATTCTTAGCACCACCTAATACAAATACATTCCCTTGCATTGGCCCTGTTTGAGTAGGCTGCTTAAAAGCTTCTGCTACAGCAGCTTTTGTACTTGGATCAGAATTAACTAGCCATAACAAAAGAAACATACACATCATAGCTGTAACAAAATCTGCATAAGCTACTTTCCATGCACCACCATGATGGCCAGCATGTCCACCTTTCTTGATAATCTTCTTTACTATTATTGGTTGTTCGTCTGATTCTGGTGGCATGGCAGAAATATAGTTAAATTAACTATCTTCTATTCTTATTCCTCATAATTAACTGTTTCCCAATAAAATCGTGGCTAATCTTCTTAACCTATTCTCAATAGAGTAATGTCGCTAAGTGATCCTCTAAAAAAACCAAAAATAGACAAATCTCAAAAAAAACTCAAGAAATTAATAAGATTACCGATAGAGGTGGATGTAACAATCTTTAGGAGAAAGCAGAATGCAAATGTTAAATAAAAAACCAGTACAAACTAATAATCCCAATAATGTAATACCACAACAAAAGAAATTTATTAAGAACATGGTGGATAGTGCTTCCCCTGAACAGTTAATAGTAATTTTATACAATGGCTGTTTGCAATGGTTAGCAATGGCAAAAAAAGAATTAGAAAAAAACAAAGAAGAGAGAGTTCCTAATTGGACAAATTTTAGTCATCAAATGAAAATGTCAGTTAGTATCATTGAACATCTTCAGGATTCATTAAATCACGATATTAATCAGCAGTTTGCAGATCAATTATTTAATTTATACGAATTTTTAAAATCTAATTTAATGAGAGCAAACATAGAAAAAAATCAAGAAAAAATGGATTTTTGCGTCAGAATCCTCAGTGACTTAAAAAGTGGATGGCAAGAAGGTATCAATAAGCTTAATGAGAAATCTACTTAAAAAATTTTAAGGTTCAACTGTTAAATAATTTTCAATCTGAGAAAACTTCTTAGCTCCGAGTCCCTTAACTGCTCTAATTTCATCAAGGCTTTCAAAGCTGCCATGAATAAATCTATACTCAATTATTCTCTTCGCTAGTTTTGGACCAATACCAGGAAGATTATTGAGTTCTTGCTCATTTGCAGAATTAATATTGACTCGAAGTGTGCAGGATTTATTGGAACTGATTTTCTTAATCTGGTATTTATTTACCTCGACTTTTCTGCTGAGATAAATCGTTAAGCTTAATACAAAAATAAAAGCAAAAATAGTCTTAGCAATTTTACTAGTATTAAAGCCATATTCAAAGAGTTGTCCATTGAACAGATATTGAAAAAATTTATTATTCAATACTTCCTTAAAGAATAAAGTTCTGACACGTTTCCACATATTTAACTACCTGATAACCATTAACGCTATCACTAGTGGGTTTCCTTTTATGTTCTATGCAATCAAGGAAATGTCTACATTCAAGCCTTAAAGGTTCATCATTAGAATAAACAGGCTTTTCAACAGTCAGGCTACCATCTTCCTGCCGACTATATATTTCTAATTTATTCTCCTTAAAAGTATCATTCAGTACAGCTGTTTTCTTACTACCATTAACCGTTAAAAGAGCTTGTTTCTGAGGATCTAACCAGCTGTTATGTATATGCCCACCTATATTATTTGGAAATAAAATATCTATATGAGCCACGTCTATAGAATCACCAGAGCTAGCCCATGTTCTTACATTTACTATCTTCTCTGGTTCAGTATTTAATATGTAACACATCATTGAAAAATCATGGGGGGCTAAATCCCACATAACATTACTGTGTTTCCTGTGATTAGCTGTAAAATTTCTACGATCAGAATTTACATACTGCACAGTACCTAAATCTCCTGAAGCGATGATCTGCTTAAGTTTATTTACTGCTGGATGATATAGAAGAAGGTGTCCCACCATTAATGTAAGATTCTTATTTTCTGCGATAGCATGCAATTCCTTAGCTTCAGTAACATTCTGAGCAAGAGGCTTTTCAACATAAACATTATGACCCGCTTCTAAAGACTGTTTTGCAATCTCATAATGCGTATGAGCTGGAGTCGCAATAACAATGCCGTCAATCTCCTGATCATTAATGATCTCTTTCAAAGATGAAGTCGTAAGCAAATTTGGATATCTTTCTCTGGCTTTAATTAAATTATCTTCTTCTAGATCACAGACCACCTTTAAAACACCTAATTCATAAAAATTACGAACTAAATTTTTCCCCCAACTGCCAGTGCCTATTACCGCTATTTTCATCTATTGAATGGTCACCTTTATACTATTGCTAGAGAATTCCTCATCTCTAATTATATAAACGTTATAGTCACCCTTAACCATGGCCGCATCCGTTGCTATAACCAATTTATTCTTCTTCTTACCTTTCTCTGGTTTATCAAGACTATTAATTACTAATTCTACTTTATTTTTACCGTCAAGACTCTCAGCATAAGCTTGCATAATAGTTTTATCAAAACCACTTTGTTCCGCTTCTAAAGTTAAACTCTCACCAGCTTTAACAGAAAGCTCACCACTTGCACTAATAATGGGTGATTTATGTTGGTAAGTCTGTATATGATAGTTGAACATCTCCTCTGCCTTAGTAGGTTTCATACTTAAAGTACCATATAGTTCTAAGCCAGTGTCTTTCTGCTCTAAAATCCCCGTAAAATTAAAATTCTCATCAAGATTAGCATAAATATTATTATCTTTGCTAAAAGAAATATTCCAAATAGTATTTCCGTCAGAATTTTTATTTATTGAATCACTCTCCCAATTAAATTTATAGCTTCTAGTGTTTATCCTTAAAATACCAACCCCTTGTTTATATGCGATATCCATAGGAAATAAATTAATTAATATATCTACCTTAGGACCTTTGTAAACTGACTTGACTCTCTTAGGTTTAATCGGCTCAGGACTTGTTGCTACCACTGGAGACTCTCCCTCGGTCGGACTTCCTGTAGCAGGAGAAGATTTATCTACAGGCTTAGCCTCTGAGGCTTTATCTGCAGTAGCTGGAACTACTGATGGAGTGGTAGATGACTCTGATACCTCTTTAACGGGTTCTTCTAAAGCAGTTTCCTTATGCTTAATCTCAGCACCTTCCTCAATCGGTATACCAATACCGATAAAAGTCCCAACTGGAATGGATTCCCTAAAATTTTTCTCCTTAGAATCAAAAAAACCACAAGAAATAGACAAAGAGCTAACTATAAATAGCAAAAAGCTGATTAATAAACGCTGATAAATACGACTTTCCTTCACTAAGCTTTAATTATATACTTGCTCTTAGTGGATATCCATACCAAAAATAAATCCATTTACGTTTCAACGCTGATTTTGTTTTGCGTCATTTTAACTCTTTTTATATTTTATAACAATGCATATGGCTTCCATCAACCATATCCCTCTCTTTTTAATTCAATGGAAGCTAAAAAGAATCTTGAAAATTCTAAAAAAATCATTACAGCAAAAGCCCAAGGCACAACCAACATACTGCTACTTGGCGTAGATGAAAATAAATCGAAGAACTCTTCAGCTTGGCAGGGGCGCACAGATTTTATGATGATACTTTCTGTAAATCCTACGTCAGAAAAATTAATAGCTTTAAGCATTCCAAGAGATACTCAACTAGATAAAGAAATTTTTGGTTTCTCTAGAATTAACTCTGCAAACAGTATTGGTGGTATCGATGCAGCAAAAAGCACAGTGGAGAAGTTATTAGGAATAAAAATCGATAATTACCTCTTAGTTAATATAGAGGGCTTTAAAAAAATTATGAATCTCTTTGGTGACATGAAAATCTATGTCCCTAAAAACATGAAATACGAGGATCACAAAGCTGGTCTGAGTATAGACTTCAAACCAGGCTTAGAAAAAATGAATTCCGAAAAGATGATGGAATTTTTGCGTTATCGCGACAGCGATGATGGCGATATAGGTAGGATTAAAAGGCAGCTAATCTTCTTCAGAGCTTTTATTCATAATCTTAAATTTAAGCAGATATTGGTGAGATTACCTTATCTCTTAGATCAGTCTAATAATTTCTTCTTGACTGATTTGAAAGAAGAGGAGACTATTCAGCTCACCAAATCTTTTGTTAAAATTGCAGACAAGAGTTTTGAAAGTTTCATACTACCTGGAGACTTCGCTAAAGATGGATATTGGAAAATTGATTACCCCGATATGAACAGACTGTTAGAATATATCAAACAAACCAGTTAAATTCATGGCACTTAGACAATTAAAAATTTTCACTTGGTGGAAGGGTAATAACAGAGAAAGGCTCCTACTTTTTGGAATCATAGCCGCTATCTGGCTATTCATTACAGCTTTAGAGGAATTTGTACCACAAAAATTTTTAGACCTGCTTCCCTGTAATGTTTCACTAGCATTGCTTGCATTATTACTTTTATGTATGCTTTTTCATTCTGTTTTTCTTTTTATAGCTCAATATCATAGACGTAAAAAACCCAGAGAACTAGATACTCAGTACTTTCCATCGATAGATATCTTCATTTCAGCCCATAATGAGGAGAATGTTATTAAAGAGACATTAGAATTTATGATGGATTTGAAGTATGACGATTATAGAGTCTATGCCATTAATGATCGTAGCAATGACTCGACTATTGATCTAATGCGTTCTGTTGCGACAAAATATCCAGAGAAATTAATCATTTTAGACAGACATACTGATGCGGTACCAGGAAAGGCTGCAGCCTTAAATGATGCCCTAAGAATATCTAATTCTGCCGTGATCTGTGTCTTTGATGCTGATGCTAGAGTCGAAAAGGATTTTTTACGAAACATAGTCCCTTACTTAAATGATCCACTAGTAGGTGCAGTACAATCCCAGAAAGTCATATCCAACCCCGAAAAAAATTTCCTTGTGAAATGTCAATTTCATGAATATGCGATGGATACTTATTTACAGATGGGACGCGATAGTATCCGTGGCTCAGTAGAATTAAGAGGCAACGGTCAACTTATTAAAAGGGAAACTTTGGAGCATGTCGGTGGATGGAACGAAGATACTTTAACCGATGATTTAGACCTCTCTACCTGCTTACATGTCAATGGCTGGGATATACGCTTTAGCCCTGAAAATAAAGTCTATGAGGAAGGTGTACCTACTATGGCTGGTCTTATAAAACAAAGACGCAGATGGGCAGAGGGTAGTATGCGAAGATATCTAAATTATTTCTTGCAACTACTAAAACCTGGTAATCTCACGCTGAATCAAATATTCGACACTTTCGTTTTTCTCTGCCAGTTTAGTATTCCTCTATGGGTAAGCTTAGATATTATTTATGAATTTATTCGATACTTTTCTCATCGAGAAACTTATATTAGCTTTCTAATGCTACTTAGCATTTCTCTCGGTCTAATTATGTTCATGAATCAATTTCATGGACTAAGAATCTATAAACAATACTCTATAGTTAAATCTGTACTTTACTCCCTTATTACAAATTTCTACTTTTTTGGCATCTGGGTTACCATTATTATTATTACTTACAGAAAAATTTTATTTAGCCGCACAGTCGGCACTTGGGTAAGAACTGAACATGGTATTTGAAGCTAGCAAAGCCTTTCTCAAGCAAGAAAAGGCAAGACCTGTAGCTTTCACCTTAGGATAAACTAAGTAAAGATTTTCCTGCATAACATCTAGATATTTAATTCTTTTCAACTCACCAGTCTTAAGTTCATTCCTGATCGCATATTCTGGTAAGAATCCCCAGCCCAGACCTCTTAATATCATCTGCTTTTTAGTCTGAAAATCCCTCACATTCCAGATATTAGTCATTTTATAGTGATTATTCTTTTCAGAAGTGTAATCATGACCTGAATCAAGAATAATCTGATTATGACTTTCAATATCTTCAAGCCTTGCTTTTCGCTTAATCAAGGGATGAGACGGCTGCACTACTGGAATAAATTCTATAGTGGCACTGTTGCTCAATCAAAATCCGATAAAGGAGCTAAGAAGAAATGACGAAAAAGGTTTCAAATATTGAGTTTGCAGCTCGTTAGATTTAATATTTTATTGATCAGTGAGCAAGAGAGAGGGTTTTAGGTACAAATATCC
>JBJTTW010000274.1:0-1691 GCA_046080385.1 bacterium | reverse complement strand
CCTTGGATCCAATTCCCTGAAACTCTCTATACTTACAATACTACTATCCATGAATCTATTTCCTCATGAATAACTCTCCTTGAATAGCTTTTATTTACTTGCTTTATTTTTACTTAATTATTAGTGGATTTGCCGTGAAGTGGGTACTTTAGTTCTAGGTTAAACTCTAAAGTCTTGAGTGTTTGAGATGATTTTTTTCCTAGGCTTACATTAGAGTGTTCACTTAAAAATTGATTCATGAGATCTTTTTTAACTCTTGATCTAGACTGATTTGCTTTGATGATTAAATCTTTTATATTAACTAGTCTGTGAGAATGGTCTTTTTCAATATTTTCTAGGTGAATAGTATTCTTTAACGAAAAGGATTGATATAAGTCTTTTAACCTAGGAACTGCTGTTAGGGGAATTTTTATTTTAAAATCAGAGTTCTCTAGGTTCTCTAGACTTTGATCTTTTGTCGTAGTGCGGATTTTTAATAAACCACCATTTTCCTGCATTAAATTATTTAGAGTCTGAAGGAATGTTCCATTGGTTTCAGTAGGATCTTGTTTTGTTGTGACTTGCTGATTATCCTGTAAAGCTTTTAGAATATTCTTCTTTGTAAATCCGATGGGATCTGCTAGGGGATTACTTAATTTAATATGAAGGTAAGGTTTTTTCTTGTCTGTATCTGTTTTTTTAACGATATTTATTTCGAGGTTTAATTTAGAATCTGAAGGACTGTTCTCTATAGCGTTATTAATAATGTTTCTAAGAATGGAGTTTAATAATACTTGATCAAGCTTTATTGGAAAATCTTCTTCAGTAAACGTCTGATCAAAAGGATTTCCTGTTTTGTCTGTTGATTGAGTAATGGCTTGATTGTTTAGTGTGAGCCTTGTAGTTATAGATGGTTCTAATTTCCAGTTATCTAGTTGAATCTGATCGAAGAGTTTACCAAGATTTTTTAGAAAATTTTCTCGGGAGATTTCTTCATGAAGTCCTATTCCACCTTCGCTAAGGTTTTTAACTCTCCGAAAACAAGAAGAAAGAAGTTCTTTTTGCGCTAGAAGACTTTTCAGGACGCCTGTTTGATTATTATTCCAAGCCTTTTCACAACCCTTGTGTTTATTTTTAATTTTAGAGTTTAATATGGTTGAAATTCTGCCAAAATTACCAAATAAGCTTACATCATGAGCTGTTAATCTTAATAAATTAGTAATTATGGGGTTAGTAACGTTCTTGCTAGCATCTGCTAATTTTTCTTTAAGGAATTTTTCTATTTGCACGGTTCCTTGAAGAAGCTCCTGAATTGATTTCGACTTTACTTTCTTCTCATTAATATAATCACTTATATTTTGAGCTAATAAATCAAGGTAGTCGAAAGTAGGTTCTAGTTGTTTGGTTAGTCTATCAAGAATTTGAAGGTCAGTTGCGTTTGGATCAGTAGGTTCTTCTAGAGCGGGTGAATTTAATAATTTTAGTATTTCGCGCCCTGTAGCAGCATATTCTGTTTGCATTGTATTAGGACGATTTGATTGAGAAGTTCCCTTAAATTGTTCTCCCATGACCCTAGAATCTAGCCTGAAGTTAAATTAAGAAAAAGAAGCTCATTGTATAAAGGTTTCAATAACAAAAAGTAACCTAAAACAATGAGCAAGTATAACCATATCACAGAGGCAATGCGTCAGAAGATAGAGGCGATGTTACTT
>JBJTTW010000273.1:0-1478 GCA_046080385.1 bacterium | reverse complement strand
TCCCCCAAGAGCTTTACATAAGCGTCTTTCATGTCCTTACTTAAAAAACTCAGCTCTATAAATTCACACCACTTAGGTAAAGCTTTTTCCATTTTCTTAAAAATATTTTGCTGTTGTTTTTCCTCTAAGCCCATAGTATTAAAGGCTTTATTGAAATCATCACGATTGATTTTTTTCTTTTTGCCACTAAGAGTTAAAGCTAAGTCTTCGTCATCGTCTGGATTTACCAAGACCGTAGAGAGTAAATCATAAGCTGGTGAAAACACAGGCCCCGTATCTCTTTGGTAAATTAAAGAAAAATTTTTCAGGTGCATATCAGCGTTTCCAGTTATAAATGAAAATAAAACCAATTCAGCGAAATTAACTAAATCAAGTCCTGGATTTACAGAATATTTTAAAATTGCTTTAGCGATCTGCTCGTAAGAACCTTGGTATTTATCTTCTGTAAGCCTTTCAGTGAGCTGACACATATCTTCCATATGGAGCTTTCCCTCTTTCCATCTATCGATTCTTTTAGTAATATACGCAAGATTACCTGAGGATAAGCGAATTAAGCTATGAGGTACTGTTTTAATCTTGGCGATCTCGGCGAGGTGCATAGTCAAATCTTCTATCTCTGCTAATTCAGGATAGTGTGCTGATGCTGGTTTTAAAATATAATTCCCCCACATCCCTACTATAGTGAAACGCTTTACTAAATTAGGCTTCTCCGCTGAAGCTAAATGTAGAGATAATTTCGGCTGAACTCCGCTTACAGTGGTCTGGGACTTAATAATTTGTTTAGCTAGTTCATTTAGATTCTCTTCTGAATAAGGCATTAGAGGAGGAACAGTAGTTCCAAATATTTTTTTACTACAGCTCGGATGAAAATCAATTTCACCGTCAGCTAAAGCTAAATAGCAGTATAGACAGCGATTACTCATGATTCTTCTGTTAATGGATTAATACTCACCGCCCCAATACAATCTCGGCAGCAAGCCATTAATAAGCCCATGCGATCTCTACGATTAAGTTTCCAGTTTTTTTCAGCTATATTTAAAAGCCAACCTTCAGGTATCAACCCATCAAAAAAAGGAAATAACACAGAGCTGTTAAATGCCTCTTTTTTAATAGGTAGTGTAAGGCTTATTGGTAGTGGGTTTTCTGACTTAAGGTACTCTTCTGCATACTGAAAGTGATATCCCAGCTCATCTCGACTTAGCCAGCCTGCAAGTTCCTCGTGCATTAAGACCTCAGCTTTTCTCATTTTAACTATCACCTAGCTGAGACCTAACTGGTCCCATTTCATAACCAAATAAACTCAGTACCTGATTTACCTTATCTAACCTTAAAGTTTCTTTACCCTGCTCTAAATCTCTAAGGAATCTTAAGCCCACTCCAGCTTTCTCAGCGAGTTCTAGTTGTGTGAGTTTAGCGATTTTTCTTTTTTGTTTTATGAAAATAGATAAGAGCATTTTATACCTTTTCGGGTCTAATTT
>JBJTTW010000272.1:0-7129 GCA_046080385.1 bacterium | reverse complement strand
TTCCAGCGATGCCGAGGATGCGACACCAGTGTCGTATGCGAGCAAGCGGAAATACAAGCTCCGCTTAATTTCCAGCGATGCCGAGGATGCGACACCAGTGTCGTATGCGAGCAAGCGGAAATACAAGCTCCGCTTACTAGGGGTACATGAGGATCATGAGGACGACGAAAACGCAGAAATTGGAGTTTCGCTACACGCCCATATTAGATTACTTAGCTATATTAGTATATTCTCCTATCTCATCCCTGTAATAATTTTCTTATCCTGTAAAAGTAATAAACTGCTCAGTGGCTGGCTTTCAGTCAGTCATTTTATTACAGCTATTTTACTTTACGTACTATTTCATAAATTCACTCGCATTAGATTTTATAAACTCTCTTACCGAATAGCTTTCACCTCTATTATTGTTCTATTCTTGATTAAATACTTATGGATTTTTCATCCTAGTATTTTCAGCAAAGTAAACACCATAAACATTAATTACACAGCTGTTATTAATAAACTTGAAAAATTAAATTTAAAAGACAAAGAAATCATATGCGATAACCAAATGGTTTATGCAAATCTCAAAATCTTAAAACCAGAATGGAATTTAAGCTACTTTAAAAATAAACAAGAAAGAGCCAAAATAAAAAAAGAAATACCTGATTTAATAAAACAAGAAATCAAAGCACCCTATCTTCACAATAAATCACATCAAAATAAAAACACCATCATATTATTTTTCCTTCATAATACCATTCTGAAAAATTCTTTGGAGTCACAAGCAGTCCGAGACTAAGACTGCACAAGGGACATACAAAAGTCTTTTTTAGATTAAAATGGTATTTTGGTATAAGAAGCTTAAATAGTAAAATTTTGGGTAAATAGCTTAAGGAAGAGGTTCGAAGCACACAAGCAAACTCAGTTCGTACTATGTCAGCAATAATTCAAGATAAAGAAAGTATAGTCAGACAAATTTGCCTAGAATTAGAAGAGATTCTAAAAGAACAATCTTTAGTTCTTGATAGCAACAAACAAAGCATTTTTACTAAAGTTAAGTATTTATACGGGTTTACTGGTCAGTACCCTTTCAAATGTGAGATTAGCAATATAAAAGTTGATGACCTTTTATCTGTTGAATCATTAAATAAACTTGAACCAGTAGAGCGAAATAAACTAATAGACAGCCTTTTAAGAAGTCTGCAAGCTAGATTATTTGCTACAGAATTTAAAGCTGAACAAGTTACCTTAGACCTAAAAAACTACAGCTTTCACTATAATGTTTTCAATGATTTTTTTAAAGATCCGAAACCCTATTACGCGATTTTTGATATAGAAGAACTATTAAATGATCTCAATGAAAAAAAATTATTTAATTTTAAAACTAATGCTCAAACAGGATTAATAGAAACTTCTAACACTATTAACCCAAATATGCATTGGCAGTGGATTACCGATAGCTGCATGGCTGGATTATGGCAAAAAGAAAATGATCCTTTCAGTTGGCGAAAAAGTTTAATTATCAATGCCGCTGTAGTGACTACAAATGAGGCTAATATTGCTATAGAACATATTTCCAAAGATCCAGATTGGTATAGAAAAGCTCAGGAAGATAAAGAAAGCTTAGATAGAGGTATTTATCATATATTTGATCCAAACTCTATTAAAACTAGTGTCCTAGGCTCACCAGTAGTTAAGAATATAGAACTTGGTAAATGGATACACCCTCGTCGTATAGAGTCTCAAGCACTACTCTTATTAAATATTCTTGAAACTATAGAAGCAGGTATTCATCATGAAGAATGGGGATTTATCTACAGTGAGGATTTTAATGAACAAAACAGAGAGATCATTTTCAGAGCTATCTACAACCTGTTAACCTTTCTAATGAGTGTTAACTGGAACTCCAAGCACAATATGTACGATGCAAATGCCCCAACTAGCAGCTCTTGGGAAGAAATAATCTTCTGGGAGGGAGTAAGTTTAGATTCAGCTTATACATACCTAGCCTTAGATAAATTCTGTAAATTAGTTTTCAGTGAAAATTATAGTAAGACTAAAGCTATTACTGATTTAAAAAATAGCTTAAATGCTTCAATAAATAGCAATAATGCTTATGCGGACTGCCTTAATGAATCACAAGTAAGAATGTTAATGCAAGCTTGTAACAGTAAGATTTATGACTGGATAGTGAAGCCTATTCTTTATGACAGAACTCAGCCGATTCATAGTCCCGAAAATAAAGTAGACACATCTTTAGTACTTTTAGCAGCTTCTAATTATAAATTTTCAGAAGATGTTATGTTAGATACAGAAATACGTAAGAATATCATAGATCTCTGTGAGAACCTACTAGCTGAAGATTACGGAATGCGCAGATATAATAAATTCACTCGTGAAGATATAGTCTCTGGCACCTATGTAAAGATTTTTGATAGTTATTTAAATATTAATAGTCAAATAGTACATGAACTCACTCCCATAGCTCAAATAATGGTTGGACAAAAACCTGATCCTATCCAATTAGTACCAAAACATGCATCCACAACTGAATTCCTTAAAAGACAAAAATTAGCTAAAGCTGATTGCTCAGCACAGTGGAGCATTGGTACCACTGCCTCATTACAGGCTTTAGCTAAAAGTAAA
The DNA here is from genome assembly GCA_046080385.1 of bacterium. Lineage (GTDB taxonomy): Bacteria > Cyanobacteriota > Vampirovibrionia > LMEP-6097 > LMEP-6097 > LMEP-6097. The sequence goes on along the minus strand of JBJTTW010000272.1, from coordinate 4,501 downwards.
ATAAACCTAATTAACCACAGCAAAACTATTAAGTATTTATCACCACAAGCAGAAAACTTAATTAAAGAAATAGACATAAAAATCGCTCATTACATTAATAAAACTCTCTCTTTAATAGCGGGTTTTAAAGAGCAAGATGTAATTCGTGCAGATGGCAGTAAACTAACTGGATCATACTCAATGTTAGAAGCTTATCAAGCCATTACAGACCTTACAGGGAAAACTAAATGGCTTCCTGGTGCCCATACCTTATCTTGGAGTGCTGCACAATTTTATTCTGGTTTAAAACTTGCTCTGAAAGCGGAGAATGAGTTAAGATCTTTTAATAACCCTAATTAAGAGATCTCCATGAAGAACATTAAGCTTTATATTATTTCCCTAATCTTTTTAAGTTTTCTAGATTTGGCTGTTTTACAAGCTGCTGACTCAGCTGAAGAGCTGAAGAGTACCAGAAAACTCTTTAAAAACGCTAGTTACTCGCTAAAGCATTTAAATGCATTTACGGATTCAGCTTTAGCACTGGATTATGAGTGTTATGCTAAAGCTTATAATGCTGCTGGAACTATGATCGCAGCTAAGTTTGAAGGCAATCCATTTAAAAAAATTAAAGACTTTACTAAAGGTAAAAATGCTTTAGAAGAAGTAATCAGAGCTAATCCAGAAAATCCAGAGTTTAGATTTATCAGATTGGCTGTACAGCTAAATATTCCTAAGGTGCTAAGCTACAAAGATAATATCAAGGAAGATACCACTTTAATAAAAGTCTTTCTAAATGCAAATAAACATGAAGATGAAGATTTAGCTACAATGCTTAAGGCTTTTTTAGAGCTTTATAGTTTGGGTGTGTAGCAGAACTCCAATTTCTGCGTTTTCGCCCGCCTCATGATCCTCATGTACTTTGAGTACACTGCGGTCATTCGTCCTCCTCAGGCCTTGAACTTGTTCGTTCGGCTACACGCCCAGTTTGCAAGGAGAGCACTCACGAGCAGTTCCAAAATACTCTACTAAGAAGACATTCCAAATTAACATTACTCCACCATAAATGAAATCCTCCACTGGAATAGTAAATGCTCTGATCGAAAGATTCTCAGCATTATTATAAAAAACTACAGGCTCATCAAAAGCAATCCCAGTAAGTAAACCATTCACAATAAAGAATGGTATTAGAGTCACCAAATACATCAAGTAAAAATTAGGTAAAAAACTAGACTTACGCAAAAATATTAAACTTAGAGCCATAAATAAGCTGGTATAAGAGGTATAAAGCCTATCATGAAAAACAAGAGCCACAGCGAGCAAAACTACAGCCAATAAGATATTTAAATAAATAAAATTAAATCCTAGAAAGGGTTTCGGGAAATAGTATTTCAAAACCTCGTAAGTAAATATACAAGCATAGGGAACACAGATAAAAAATAAAACTTCTTCTAAAGGTAAGTTCAAAAATTTAATCCCGCAAAGATACTTTTCCGTAAAACCCCAAACACCTAGATAGGTGAACACATTGTCCCAGACAACAAAAACTGCAAGAACTATCGCTACAGCCTTAAATATAACTGGAAATAATTTATATAACTTAATCTTAGTCTCAAAGCTCAAACAAACTGGTACAAGCACGCTAAAAAAATTTATTAATAAATAGGTAAAGGGTAGCATCTTAATTCCGAATCATAGCTCTTAAACTTATATATGCAAGCAATCTCATTACTCTAAGTAGCACAAGAAACACTGTCCTTAAAATGCTTAGAGTAATATTTTAGTGGCACCCATAACATACCGAAATTTTCACCATCTTCTTTATAAATATGACTATGATGATCTTTATGAGCTCGTCTTAGCCCATCAAGGTATGGGTGAGAAAAATTATCTAAAAATTTAAAACGTCTATGAATGTAAACATCATGAACTAAAAAATAACAGAGTCCATAGATAGTAATCCCCAGGCCTAAAGCATAAGCATATAAATTAGAAAAGAAAAATCCACCCATAATCAAGAACATAGAAGGCAGAGCAAAAATTAAAAAGAAAACATCATTCTTTTCAAAAAAACCAATATCTTTTTGGTGATGATCTTCGTGAAAAGTCCACATAGAACCGTGCATCACATAGCGATGCATCATATTAGCGACTAGCTCCATGCAAAGAAAAGTACAGATGATAATGCTTAGGTATAGAATGAACATCCTAAGATAATTCTAGCAAGAGGAGTATGCAGAGTTCGACGTAATTTCTTAGGATCTATAAGCTCAAAAAAACCATAAAATAATTTATCAATCATCATAAATCTCTACTGCCCTCAGCTGCACGTAAAAGCCTGTCATTGATAGCCTTACCCACCGCGAAATCAGGAATAGGCATCACAGCTATGCTATCTACACCTAGACTCTCTAATTCATGCAAACTAGCAAAAAGCTTCGAAGCAGCTTCATCCAAATCAGCATTAGGACTAATGTTTATAATTTTTCTAAATGAAAATTTCAAATCACTTTCAGTCATCTTACTTGAACTCTGAATCAATGCCTCTGCAATAGACCCAAATGCTATCAAAGCTTCATTCTCACGAGGCTGATCACTAAAACTATAGTTTAAACGTAATTTGCACTTAGGTGCATAATGCTTCAAAAGCATACCAGGAGACCTAATACTCTCATCCTGCTCTGGCAGAGCTATTTCACCAAGAATATTCTTTAACTCCATCACAGATATGCTGCCGTAGCGAAGTAATTTAGGCACAGAACTACTTAAATCTAAAACTGTAGACTCTAGGCCACACTCGCAGTTACCACCATCCACTATCCACTCAAGGCAGTGTCGTGGAGCTTCAATTTCTGCGTTTTCATCGTCCTTATGATCCTCATGCACACCTAGTGCACTGCGGTCATTATAATCCTGAAAAAGCTTAGCTACATGAGCAGCAGAGCTAGGACTTAATCTCCCAGAGGGATTAGCACTAGGGGCCGCGACTGGAGCAGCAAACTGCCTCAACAATTCAAGCGTAAAAGGGTGTCGTGGAATCCTTACCCCAGCAGTATTTAAACCAGCACAGACTATTTCAGAGATTCTAGAGTTTTTAGTTTTATTTAAAATGATAGTAAGCGGGCCTGGCCAAAAGCTTTCAGCAAGTTTAATTACACGCTCATCATAAACCACATCTTTAAAGATCTCATCTAGATTAGCATAATGAGAAATTATAGGATTAAAGCTTGGTCTGCCTTTAATTTTAAAAACTTTTTCCACAGCTTTAGTACTAGCGGCTGAAGCCGCCAAGCCGTAGACAGTCTCAGTAGGAATAGCGACTACATCTTCTGAGTTTAAAAGCTCTAATGCTTTATTTAAGCTGTTTTGACTGGTGTCTAGGATTTTTGGCATAGAGTTTGGAAATTTTTAAATGGTAATAAAATATTTTTTTTATCAAGCTCTGAGAGCCTCTCACCAGGGTAAATAATATAAAGCTTTTCTAGATTCAGCTCTTCTAAAGCGAGTTGCATAGATTTAGTCACGCTAGGAGCTTCATTAAATTTAACTTCTATGCCATAAGCTTTAGTATCTTTAAAATATAAAAGGTCTAACTCCGCCTGTGCATGTATCCCCCAGAAAAAAACAAGGCACAGACTCATTCTTATCAATCAATGCTCTTAAAACAGGGAATAGGTCTGGCTTCCTCTGAACCTCATCAATAAAAACATAGCCTTTTTATTTTTTTTATTTCTTTTTTTCTTTCGATCAAAAGCATCGCTTACATTATGCCATGAAATTTCGGTGTTAAGCACCGAAATTTCATGAAAGTATTTAAGTAACAGTTAAGATGCCAGTCTAAGCCTAGAAAAGTTTCACGCAGCTTTTACCCATCATCATGCTAAAATAGCAATACCTATTCATTATGTTCCAGGTTTTACCACAAAAAGAAAACCTAAATACCACTACTCAGCAAGCTGTAACACCAAAAGCTGTGCCCATACGAGTTCCGCCTGCAAGCACTGCAAATCCAGCAAATATAACATCCGCTTCCAGTCCATTATTACCGTTTATAAATGAAAATACTGTAGAAGCTATCACTTTACATACTAAAGAAAAATTTCAAGGTAAAAAAGGGATTTTGGGTTTTGGTCATAAGCATCTTGGTGTTCCTTTCAAAAAAGGGGCAATAGTCCCTTCAGAAAAATATCTTGCAGATAATTTAGGAGCCATAGCAAAGGCTAATAACATAACTTTGATAGTTTTGGAATCTTGTGCAGACGAAGCAGATAAACCAGCTCACCTAATAAGGCACTGTTGCTCAATCAAAATCCGACAAAGGAGCTAAGAAGAAATGACGAAAAAGGTTTCAAATATTGAGTTTGCAGCTCATTAGATTTAATAATTTATTGATCAGTGAGTAAGAGAGAAGGTTTTAGGTACAAATATCCCAGATTAGGATACACGTATCCCTAGGAAGCTGAGATGGTGATAGATATTCACAAGGGTTTTAAGGTTTTGGGATATAGCATCAAGTGTTTGGTGA
>JBJTTW010000271.1:0-10309 GCA_046080385.1 bacterium | reverse complement strand
GCCCAAAACTTTCTCCTGAAACAAGCTTCTAAAGTACGGTTCGTACTAGCCATGCTAATGGCATAAAGTGAAGAGAGATGGAATTTCTGCAAGAAATTCCATCTCTCTTGATAAACTTCTCTCTGAAATCTAATTAACAATGGGCTTAAATTATTAAAAATTTAACTTCAGATCTGAACTCAGGGTTACTAAATTAAAAGGAGATTAAGGAATTATTTTGATAGAAATTTTTAGCTTGACATTAACAGCCTATAAAGACCTCTGACCCCAAAGCCAGTAGCGCCTTTATACGCAAACAAACCATCATGCTCAATAAAACCAACACCTGCGATATCTAAATGCACCCATTTAGAATCTTTAGGAATAAAGTTACTGAGAAATTGAGCTGCAATTAAGGCATCTGGTCTAGAGCTACAGTGTGCTAAATCAGCGATTTCTGAATCTGTTTTCTTTTTATATTCCTCTAAGATCGGCATATGCCACAGCTTTTCACCCTCTTCAGCGAAAGCAGCCTGTACTTTACTAAGAAATTCTTCATCGTTAGTCATCGCTCCAGCAGCGGCTTCCCCTAATGTCGCTACTATAGAACCTGTTAAGGTAGCTAAATCTATGACGTGTGTAGGCTTGTTTTTTAATTTAGATAAATAGCTTAAAGCATCAGCTAAGACTAAACGCCCTTCAGCATCAGTGTCTACGACCTGTACTGTCTTACCATTTAAGGCTCTTAATACATCACCTGGTTTATAACTAGCTCCCCCAAAGGCGTTCTCTGCAAGAGCTAAAACGCCTGTAATTTTACGCTTAATTTTCTTTCTCTCTGTAGCACTTAATTTAGAAATTAAGCGAAATATGGAAAGCACTGTGGCAGCACCAGCCATGTCAGATTTCATATCTAACATGTACTGATTAGGTTTTAAGCATAGCCCACCAGTATCAAAAGTAATCCCTTTGCCCACTAAAGCTAAATGGGACTGCCCGGAAACTTCAATTTCTGCGTTTTCGTCGTCCTCATGATCCTCATGTATACTTGATACACTGCGGTCATTCGTCCTCCTCAGCCTTGAACTTGTACGTTTGCGAGCAGTCCCCAAGTAGGGCTGCCCGGAAACTTCAATTTCTGCGTTTTCGTCTTCTGCGTTTCCCATCTCTGGATCAAATTCTAAAACTAAAAGCCTCGGATGAAACTCTTTTCCAGAGTTAATCAGGCTTTCTTTACCTACAGCAAGTAAGCATTCCATGCCAAGTTTCTTAGCCTCTGTCGCAGACACGGTTTTTAGTTTTATCTGCGGGCATTTAGCTGCGATTTCTGTGGCTAGTATCTCTAAACTACCTGGATTAATCTCACTAGCATTCGCTGAGACTATATCCCTGCAGAACAGAACTGAATCTATAAGCTTATCTCTCAGATTAAAATTAAGCTTTTGGGCTTTAGGGGCGTGTAGCGAAACTCCAATTTCTGCGTTTTCGTCGTCCTCATGATCCTCATGTATACTTGATACACTGCGGTCATTCGTCCTCCTCAGCCTTGAACTTGTTCGTTTGGCTACAAGCCCTTTAGAACCGTGTATAGTTTTAAGCTTAATTTTTTTGTTCTTAGTTTTATACTTATCAAAAAAATATGATTTTAAAAAAATCATTTCATAGACTATTTCTTGTTGAGCGGTATTCAAGTTACTAATATCTAAATCTAATTCGCTGTACTCTAAATCTTTCCAAGGCAGCCCAGAAATAGCTTTACGCAATTTATAATCACTAATGGTTTTTAAATTCGGCAGAAAAATTTCTAAAAGAGCTTTATCGGGATAAATTAAAAAAGCTTTATCCTTCGATATTTCCTTTACGGGCTTCTCTTTACTGACGATCTTAACTAAAAGTTTTTTCATTTATATTAAATATTATTACACCATTATCAAACCATAATCTTTTTTCCTTATATCTATAGAAAATATGAAACCAAACAACTCAAATCATAAAGATCCGATAATTGAATATTTATTTAAAGATAAATCTGATGATGAATGTTTCAGTTCTTTCGTGACTGATGAGTGTGGTAACCGAATAGGTTATTTAAATTTAGAGAATGGCACTAAAGTTGCTTGCTATCAAGCTGTAAATAAATCTCCAGTTATAGAGTTAGATGTAAATGGTTACCAAGTTCTATATATCAAAAATTATAAAAGTGATTTAGCTTGCAGAAAGGTCATGCTTGAAAGTGACAAGATGCTGGTTTACTTGTACAACAATCAATTTGAAATTATTGAGATGTACGAGGAAGATAACTAAAGCCCCATTCGTTTTAGTAGAGCATTTTCATCTGGTTCTCTACCCATGAAAGCCTTAAATAGAGACAGTGGAGGCTCACTATCTCCTTTCTCTAATATATTTTTTCTATACTCAGCTCCCACTGCGGGATTTAGTACGCCTTCATCTTGGAAACGGCTGAAAGCATCAGCTTCAAGGACTTCTGCCCATTTATAACTATAATAACCAGAAGCATATCCACCAGCGAAGATATGCGAAAAAGAATTAGGGAAACAGATTAGATCTGATGGGTCGATTAGATTATATTTTCTTGCGATTCTTAGGTGGGTTAGATTCGGAGATTCTGACAGAGATTCATCTTTGTTCATGTATATCTCCAGATCAAATAAAGCAAATTCCACCTGTCTTAAGCAAGATAAACCTTCATTGAAATTACGTGCTGCAAGCATTTTGTCCAAAAGATCATTAGGGATTGGTTGTGCTGTTTCATAATGCTTTGCAAAAGTTGATAAAGATTCTTTCTGCCAAACAAAATTTTCATTCAATTGGCTTGGTAATTCTACGAAATCCCACTCAACATTAGTTCCAGCCATAGGTGAAAGTTCTACATTACTTAAAAGATGATGAAGGGCATGACCGAATTCATGAAACAGTGTTAGAACTTCAAGATGGGTTAATAGAGAAGGACTGTAATTAGGCTCCAGCTGTGGTTTGGTTAAATTACAGACAAGTACACACTGTGGTCTATTTTTTTTACCAGATGGGTTAATAGCAGAGTCGACAAGAGGCATTACCCAAGCACCACTACGCTTCACTTCTCTAGGGTAGAGATCCATATAGAATGTGCCGATAATAGAACCATCTTTTTCTAAGACCTGATAAACGCTGACATCTTCATGCCATACTTCTATGTTTTCTACTTTCTGAAAGTCTATAGAGTAAAGGGTTTTAGCGATATTAAACATACCTTCGATAGTTGCATTTAGTTCAAAGTAAGGCTTAGTTAAATTAGTGTCAAAATCATATTTTTCTTTTCTGAGTTTCTCAGAGAGGTATGCCGTATCCCACGGCAAGATTTTATCTGGATTATTTTCAGTATTGTGATAATTAATAGATTTTTGAAATGAAATTAATTCAGAATATTCTTTTTCAGCTAAAGCTCTTGCTTTTTCTGCAAGCCTTATAAGGAATTCCTTAACTTGCTTAGGGCTTTCAGCCATCTTCATTTGTAATGATAAATCCGCATAAGTGGGAAATCCTAGAAGTTTTGCTTTGCGCGCTTTGGCTGCAAAAATATCAAAAATAAGCGGCTCATTATCTAATGATTCATTCTTCTTACTCTTCTTCCCAGCAGAAGCCCTAGTTAAATATTCAATATAGAGGGTTTTTCTCAAAGCTCCATTATCAGAGAATTTCATAAATGGCCCATAAGATGGATAGTCTAAATTAAATACCCAAGCGGATTCTATGCCATTCTCTTTAGCCTTGAGTGCTGCTGCTTGAATAAGATCTTCTGGCAATCCAGCTAAATCTTCTTTATTCTTGATGATTAAGTCAAACTTACTATCTACAACGTTATTCGAGAACTTTTGTGAAAGCTGAGATAGTTTTAAATTTAATTCTTTGAACTCTTCTCTATCAGCACCTTCGAGTTCTGCTCCAGATAATTTAAAATCCTTTAAAGTATTTTCTAAATATCTTTTTCTTTCGCCAGTAAGCTTCTTAGCATCTTCTGATTCTGCATATCGTTTAACGAACTCATAGACACGTGGATCTAAAGAATAATTATTATAAAATTCCACCATAACGGGTCTTGCTTTCTCAGCTTCATCTCTAAAATCATCATCAGCATTTAGTGAAAGCAAGTTCTCCACTGGAGTCCAAGTTTTATCTACTAAATCCTCCATCTCTATTAAAGGGTACATTGCATTTTCAAAATTAAGCTCACCCTTAGTCGCTAAAATTTCTTCTAACTTAGCTTGAGCTTGTTTAGTGATTTCTACGGTAGCTGGGTAAATATGCTCAGCTTTAATGCTCTGATATGGTATGAACTCAAACGTACTAAGGAGTGGATTGGCTAAGTTGGCTGTCATATAATTAATGCTAAAATCATATACCCTGAGCTTGAAACATGCAAACCATTAACCTTGATGAACTAAAACTAAAGCTAGATCAGATAGAGATCAGAGCTGCTGAAGATTTTAAAACTAATCTTAATTTAAAAAATGCTCATCAGATAAAAGCGAAATATTTGGGTAATAAAAGTGAAATTAGTGAATTTAAGGTCTACATGAAGGATCTTAAGCCCGAAGATAAACCTGCATTAGGAAAACTTATCAATGAAGCTCAGAGTCGAATAGAGACTATATTTAATTTACGTAACGATGAGCTCAAACAAGAAGAGATCGCAGCTAAATTAAAAGCAGAAACAATTGATATTAGTTTACCTAATGGTAGAAAAACTCTAGGGAAGCTCCATCCGCTTAATGATGTCACTAAAGATATCGTAAGAATCTTTCAAAGATTGGGTTTCAAATTAGTAGATGGTCCAGAACTTGAAAATACTTACTATAATTTCACTGCGTTAAATACTGGTGAAGATCACCCAGCGAGAGACGAGCAGGATACTTTCTACACCAGCCTTTCCTCTGAAATATTACTAAGAAGCCATACTTCGTCCATTCAGATTAGGGCTATGGAAAAATTAAAACCACCTTTTAGAATTATTGGTCATGGTCGTGTCTATCGTAATGAGGAAGTTAACGCTCGTAAAATGCCTTTCTTTCATCAATTAGAAATCATGTTAATAGATGAAAATATTAACTTTGGTCATATGAAATGGTTTCTAAATGAGTTTCTCAAAGAATTTTTTGGTAAAAGTGTAAGCACTCGTTTAAGACCAGATTATTTTCCATTTACTGAGCCGAGTGCAGAATTGGACGCTGAGTGTGTTTTCTGTGAAGGCAAGGGCTGTAATACTTGTGGTGGGCGTGGTTGGCTCGAATTAATGGGCTGTGGAATGGTAGACCCAAATGTACTCGAAATGGCTAAAATAGATTCTGGGAAATATTCAGGATTCGCAGCTGGATTAGGTTTAGAAAGATTTACGATGTTGAAGCATAGAATTAGCGATATTAGAACTTTATTTAATGGCGATCAGCGACTTTATAAAAGTTAAGTTTTGAAAACGCAGAAAACGCAGAAATTGGAGTTCGGTAATAGTCTCACGCTGGGACTGTTATCGAACGAACAAGTTCAAGGCTGAGGAGGACGAATGACCGCAGTGCACTAGGTGTGCATGAGGATCATGAGGATGACGAAAACGCAGAAATTGGAGTTCGGTAATAGTCCCAGTTTATACTTACAGATGTGTGGTATTATATATGTATGAGCATTGAAGTGTTATCACCGAAGCAAAGAGAAACTGCTGAAATTATATTTAAACTCACTCAGCAAGAGCATTTCCCACCTACATTGGATGAGATAGCTGCAAAAATGGGCATTACTAAAGGTACCCTTCAGTATCATATTTCTGCTTTGAAGAAAAAAAATATTATTACTTGGAATCAGGGTTCTGCTAGATCTATTCGCATCATTGATGATGATTCTTATAATTATTGCAGGGATAAGTTCTCCACTGAAAAGGATTTCCAGATTGTTGATAAATTTAACCAGATTCATAAGACAGCGCCGAATAACAGTTTCTCGCGAGCATCGAATGAAAAGAACTATAAAGATAGTGAATTTGAAGTTCAGAGAGAAGCCATTCCTATTCTTGGCCAAATCACAGCTGGCTTGCCTTTGGAAATCACTAATCAAGCAGAAGAGTATCTAGAGCTAGATTCTTTCTTTCCTCTTGGTTGCTATGCCTTGAAAGTCAAAGGTGAAAGCATGATAGATGCTCTTATTAATGATGGTGATGTTGTTTTAATTGAACCTCGAAAAGTCGCAAATAATGGTGAAATAGTAGTCGCTTTAATTAATAGGGAGTCCAGTACTTTAAAAAGATTCTATAAACAGAAAGATGGCAGAATTATGTTAAAACCAGAGAACCCTTATATGGAGCCTATCTATTTAGATACTAATGATACACTGGACATACAAGGAGTTGTAAAAGGTGTTTTACGTAGACTCTAGTGACACTACTGCCAAAAACGCAGAAATTGGAGTTCGGCAATAGTGTCATGTGGCAGCTTCTTGATATTGCGTACGTTATCCCCGCTAGTGTATTTCTAGCTTCTTGGCTCGCTGATTTTTTAAAAGCTCAATATTCGATTGAATGTAAAGTTCTTGCGATAGTTTCAGGGGCTTTCTTGGGCATAGTTCTTACTATTTTTAAAATTAAGAATTTTGTAGATGCAGAAAACGCAAAAATAAAAGCTAAAGCTAGCCCAGAAAACCCTTCATAAACGCAGAAATTGGGGTTCTGAAATGCTGGGACTGCTTGCAAGCGTACAAGTTCAAGGCTAACGCAGAAATTGAAGTTTGCAAGCAGTCCCAATATGCTAAAATCCGATTTTATATGAGTACTACTATTAACGCTACTGAGGGAAAAGTTATACAGGTTATAGGGCCTGTTATTGATGTGGAATTTCCAAGCGGTCATCTGCCTGAAATTTATAACGCTCTTAAAATTGAAGGAACTAATGCTCAGGGTGAGCAGATTAGCGTAACTGTAGAAGTTCAATTATTACTTGGTGATAATCGAGTTAGAACTATCTCTATGAATGCTACTGAGGGTTTATCAAGAGGAATGAAAGCTATAGACACTGGTATGCCGATCAGAGTGCCTGTTGGAGCTAGTACTCTAGGGAGAATTTTTAATGTTTTAGGTGAACCCGTAGATGAAATTGGTGAAGTTAATGCTAAAGAGTTTTTATCTATTCATAGACAGCCACCAGCTTTATCAGAGCAAGCTACTAAAGTTGAAATATTTGAAACTGGTATTAAAGTTATTGATCTTTTAGAACCTTATGTTAAAGGTGGAAAAATCGGTCTATTCGGTGGTGCTGGTGTAGGTAAGACAGTTTTAATTATGGAGCTTATTAATAACGTAGCTAAGGCTCACGATGGTATTTCCGTATTCTCTGGTGTAGGAGAGAGGACTCGTGAAGGTAATGACCTTTATCATGAAATGAAGGATTCAGGAGTACTTGAAAAAGTAGCCCTAGTTTATGGTCAAATGAATGAGCCTCCAGGAGCGAGAATGAGAGTAGCTCTGACTGGACTTACTATGGCAGAGTATTTCAGAGATAAAGAGCAGAAAGATACTCTTCTTTTTGTTGATAATATTTTTAGATTTACTCAAGCAGGTTCTGAAGTATCAGCACTTTTAGGTAGAATGCCTTCAGCAGTAGGTTATCAGCCGACATTGGCTAATGAAATGGGACAACTTCAAGAGAGAATTACTTCTACTGAAAATGGTTCTATCACATCAGTTCAAGCGGTATATGTTCCAGCGGACGACCTTACAGATCCAGCTCCAGCGACGACTTTCTCTCACCTTGATGCGACTACAGTTCTTAACAGGTCTATCGCAGAATTAGGTATTTATCCAGCTGTAGATCCGCTTGACTCTACTTCTACTGCTCTTAAGGAGTCTATAGTAGGCGAAGAGCACTATCAAGTAGCTAGAGGTGTTCAAGCTATTCTTCAGAGATATAAAGAGCTTCAAGATATTATTGCGATTCTTGGTATGGATGAGCTTTCTGAAGAAGATAGAATGACTGTAACTAGAGCAAGAAAAGTACAGAAATTCCTTTCACAGCCTTTCTTCGTAGCTGAAGTATTTACTGGTATGTCTGGTAAATATGTTAAATTAGAAGATACTATTAGAAGCTTTAAAGAAATTCTTGAAGGTAAGCACGATGAGCTTCCAGAGCAAGCTTTTTACATGGTAGGTTCTATAGAAGAGGCTATTGAAAAAGCTAAGACTATTTCTTAGGACTGCTTGCGAACTCCAATTACTGCGGTCATTCGTCCTACCCACCGTACTCACTTGACGATTCTTGTCTGAATTTAGGTGGCAGATTAAATACTTTATCTCTATAAGCTAAAGAAATCTGATCTACTACGTCTCTTACTGAGAGCATGTACCTTACAGCTCCATTCTTCTTTATAGGTATATGTCTATAAGAGCCATCTGACATATGATTTAAAGCGAAAGCTATAGGATCTGCTTCTGAAAGCATTTGTGGATTACGTGTCATATAATCTTTAATCACAGCTTTAGTAATATCTATTTTTTTAGATACTACTCTTCTGAGTATGTCTCGCTCAGTGAAAATACCGACTACTTGCCCCTCGCTATCAGTAACACCGACGCAGCCTTTATTATTATCGGCCATATAAGCGATAGCCGTGTCCAGCAAGGATGTTTCAGGCACGGTGTGTATATAGTCTAGATTTAAAACTTTTATCGGGTCATTAATATCAATAGCAGCAGAGATATTCGATGAAATAAGCTGCCTAGAATTTTCATCTAACATCATTAATTCTTCTTCTATATAATCTGAGACCATATATAAATCTTACCCAATCTTTTCAATTTTGTTAAGAAATTGCTAAGAAATTAAGGCATCTGTCAAATAGCTTAAAAGAAATTAATGTGGAATAATGCTTTTATGACAAGCGAAGCGTATATCGTAGATCTAGTAAGAACACCTATGGGCAGAGGGAAGGCTGGTTCTTCGCTATCGGGCGTACATCCCGTCGACTTAGGTGCAGCACCAGTTAAGGCTTTAATAGAGCGTAATAAACTAGACCCTAAATTTATAGATGATCTTATTTATGGCTGTGTAACTCCTATCGCGGAGCAGAGCATGAACATAGCTAGGCTTATAGCTTTACTTGCTTTAGCAGAGAATGTTCCTGGTATTCAAATCAACAGAATGTGTAGTTCTGGCTTGCAGGCGGTAGATTTCGCGGCACAGGGAATTAAAGCTAATGATTATGAGCTGCTTATAGCTGGCGGTGTAGAACACATGGGCAGAGTGCCTATGGGGATGGATTCATTACCGCTGCCAAGTTCAGCTAATCAAGGTTCCAGTTTATCTGATTCTTACCTTACTAAATATCCTGTAAAAAGTATGGGGCAGTCAGCAGAACTTATCGCTGAAAAGTGGGGATTTAGCCGTACAGAATTAGATACTTTCAGTGCTGAGTCTCATAAAAAAGCTTTCAACGCTGCTTCTAATGGCTATTTCAATAATGAAATAATCGGAGTCGAGACTAAAGATTTTGGAATGGTTTCTAAAGATGAGGGCATTCGCCCTGAAATAGATTTAGCTAAAATGGCGACTCTGCCTACTCCTTTTAAAGATGGTGGAGTAATCAGCCCAGCTAACGCCAGTCAAATCACGGATGGTGCCTCAGCAGTGCTTTTAGCAAGCGAATCTGCTTTAAAGAAATATAATTTAAAACCCCGTGCTCGTATTTTAAAAACTTATGTCTGTGGAAGTGATCCCGTGATGCAGCTTACAGGTCCGATTCCAGCCGTAAAAGAGCTTTTTAAAAGAACAGGCTTGAGTATGGCTGATATAGATTTAGTGGAAGTTAATGAGGCATTCGCTTCTGTGGTTTTAGCCTGTGTTAAAGAATTAGAAATACCTTTAGATAAGCTGAATGTAAATGGTGGAGCGATAGCTTTAGGTCATCCTCTGGGCTGCTCTGGTGCAAGAATATTAACTACACTTGTAAATGAACTCGAAAGACGTAAATTAAAGAGAGGCTTAATTACTATGTGCGTGGGCTTTGGGCAGGGAATAGCGACTATAGTAGAGCTAATATAAAATTAAGATAAAACTCACATTCCGTACCCTCCAAGTAAACCTGAGTTCAGATCTGAAGTTAAATTATTAAAAATTTAAGCCCATTGTTAATTAGATTTCAGAGAGAAGTTTATCAAGGCACTGTTGCTCAATCAAAATCCGATAAAGGAGCTAAGAAGAAATGACGAAAAAGGTTTCAAATATTGAGTTTGCAGCTCGTTAGATTTAATATTTTATTGATCAGTGAGTAAGAGAGAGGGTTTTAGGTACAAATATCC
>JBJTTW010000270.1:0-3628 GCA_046080385.1 bacterium | reverse complement strand
ACGGATTTGGCCATATGTATTACTGTATTAAAACCCACTGTTTAACAGAAATTTAATATTTTGAAATCGCACCAACTGCCATTGAAACCACTCACTGAAAGCTTTTTGGGGTTTTTATTTGGAGGGTGCGGAATGTGAGTTGGAAGAAAAAGACGTGATCTAGCTGGTGGCGGGTAATTTTTCAATTCTTGCTCAATAGGAGGCTTTTGCATAGTGATTCGCTTCACCCCACACGGAGTGTGGGTCCCCGAGTTCAGCTCTTCACTATGCAAAAGCCGTAGGGGGCGGAGGATTTTCGTTATGTTAGGGCTGATTCTAGGTCTGGAGAATATGCGACGCTGCCACCAGCATTTTTAATTTTTTGTAACATTTCTACTTGTTGATTTAAATCGCTAGGATTAGGTTCCTCATAGTTAGTTAAGTTTACTGCCTTAAACCATGCTTGATTTATAGAATCATTCCTAGAATTTAAATCACTAACAAGATCTCCAACCAGCTTTCTCAAAGATTGGGTCTCTGGAGATTCATCTGGAATTAAGGCTACATGAGCATCTCCTAGTTTACTTTTTATATTTTTTATCTGTTCTTTGGAAAGTGAACCACTGTCTACTTCCTGTTTCAATAATTCAGCAATTTTAACCTGCTCTTCTGGTGTTGGTTCTTGTCCAGTTGCTTTAATTTGACTTAATAAATTTTCTGCACTCACTGGAACTGCTGTTGATAAGTATTCTTTTAAAGCTTGTTTAGCTTCTGCTTGCAGCTGCTCTTCGGTAGGATACTTTTGTCCATCCTTAGACCAAGGCATTAAACCTCTGCCTGCTACATACATAAAACCGTCTGCATCTGCGTAAACTTGGTCAAAATTTGCGTATTGTAATTTTACGTTAGGAGTACCAGTGTGTTTTAGGCTTATGTCTTTAGCTCTGCCGCCTGATGAGTAAAGGTTTGCTAAACTTGTATATTCTTCCTGTGCTTCAGCTTGAACATGATAATCCTCTGAAGCCAATCTTCTATTTAAATCACGAATCTGCTCTTTACTATAAGTCTTACCATGCAATAGCGTTTCTGATAGCTTATTGTAATCACCATTCGTTTGAGTACCACTAGAAGTATACCCGTCAGTTTTACTGGTGAGAGTAGTAGTTGGCTCCTCAGTAGGCGTATCACTAAGCTTCGGGGTATTAACTTTAGCTTGATATGCTACTAAAGTATATCTATCGTTGACATAATTGTTACCACCAAATTCTAGATTCATTTAATGCTCCGTTCGTATTGAAACTAATTAACTTTATGATCTGGTTAACTAATTTTAAGATTTTGGTATTTTGTTAATACTATACAGCTAATTATAAACAAAAACTCTAAACCAAGATAACTTAAAAGATTAATCATCAAGCCTTCAGTAAAACCATAGGAATGTAAACCTACACCAAGTAAATTTACACCAAACCAAGATAGCATGACGACCATAGTTCCGATAATGGCAAAAATAGCCACGCCAAAATCTTTAATGTAGCCCGCTAACCTAGCGTGCAGGGTGATAGCGGTCCATAAAATAATTAATAAAGCTCCATTTTCCTTAGGATCCCAGCCCCAGAAGCGTCCCCAGGATTGATCTGCCCATATGCCACCGAGCATAGTGCCGAGAAAAGTAAAACAGAGACCGAATCCTATCATCCCTAAAATAATCTTATTTAAAAACTTTAGATCCATCTCTGTGACAAGAGTATGATGTGAATGAACTGAAGCCATAAAATCATGATAAGGCTCATCTGTTGAAATAGTCTCATTGAGCGAAAGACGGCGCTGTCTTATTAAATACTTAATTAAATAAACATGCCCGATTAAACCAGCTAAAGAAACCCCGGCATAACCTATCATTTCCGCTATAACATGGGTACTTAACCAAAAATTAGAATCTAAAACAGCGATTAAAACCTTCATGCTATCACCATCCGTAACGAATTTAGAAGCGATTAACAAAAGAGCAAAGGCAGATAAACTCCCTAAAAAAGTGCTTATTTCTTTTTCCTTAGTAATAAATTTTAAAATTAATCCAAGTAAAGCAGTCACAAAAGCAACAAAGACAAAAGTCTCATAGAGATTACTAACTGGCGCTCGCTCAAGAATAAAAATTCTCAGCGTAATAGCGAGAGTGTGAAGTGCAAAGCCTATTACAAAGACTAGAGAAGCAAGTTTTCCTATATCATAATTTTTAGTAATAATATTTAAAAAACCTAAGCTTTTGTCCGAAGACTTCCTTCCATAGAATGCTACAGACCTGAACACTAAAAGCAAGAGCGAGAGTAAATAAAGAAGCTGTGCCTTGACTAACGGATTCACCCTATTATAGAGAAGCTCTAAGCTTAGCTTTGGCTGCGACTTATTTAAAGACTTTATATAAGTGAAACTCAGCTCATTTAAAGTTTTCACTGATTCTTTAAATACCTTAAGATCAGCACTATCATAAGCCTGCTGTAGTTTTTGACAATATCTCAAAGCATCTAATTTATTAGCGTTAGCCAATACCTTGAGTCCATCAGGGTTTGACTGAATTTCATAAAAATAAGTCCAAGGGTTTACAAACTCTAAATACCCTTCTTCGCCCACCGAAGCATCCTTCGGCAAAGGATTCGCTAAAATAGCCGTGACTTCTTCTCTTCTAAAAATATTTAAATATTCTCTATAACTCTCTATCCATGAATAAAGTACGAAGCCTAATTTAACTGCATCGGGTTTCAGAGGAGATGCTGAATTAATAATCTGCTCTAAGTCTGAAGCTTTACCTGCAATATTAAATAAACTAATTTTTGCATTTTCATCATTCTCATTAATTCCTAAGGCTGTTAATAATTCTGGCTTCGCCAAATCAGCTAGCATCGGCTTCCTCTGAAATAAACTAAAACTACTACTTATCTGAGTAAATTCATGAAAATTATTAGAAACTCTAATTAGCTCCTTCTCTACTAAAGATCTTTTCTCCTCTGGCTTAGTCTCCGCCTGAGCAGCAAGCTGATTTAAAGTAGAAATACTCTCACGCAATTCATCATAGCTATAACGACGATGTGAATCTACGGCTACATTAATCGCAGTTAAAACTTCTGGATTATTAATTAAAAAAAGCTTAGCTGAATAGATTAAATCTGGGTCAAAGACTGCTGCTGTAAGCCATTCCATATAGTTAATTTTTTTAGTTTTATTAACAGGCTTAGAAGCAGGGGATTCACCCGCAGCCGTTTTATTTTCACTAAGGTCTAATTTAATAGAGGTTTTACCCGAAAACTGTAAAAGCTTAGTTCTAGCATAACTATCAAGAGGCTTATATCGCCCTTGATCTAAAATTAAAAGCTCTGAAAATGGTTTAGAGAGACTTTTTATCTTTTCTAAATTAGGCTCATCTGCTGAAACTGCACTAAAAGAAAGTAAGATTACTAATGCTAAGAAATAAAAACGCAGAAAATAAAGTCTTGCAACGGTTTCTCTCATACTCCTCCTAAAGATCTCTGCCTAGAAAATTTCAAAAACTGCATAATAAAATGAATAACTAAACCTAAAGTAGTTAAAAAGCTAGCTATATAAGGAACTAATCTACCAGCATTTTTCACTACAGCAAAAGATGAAAACTCTT
>JBJTTW010000269.1:0-1570 GCA_046080385.1 bacterium | reverse complement strand
ATACTAAAGAACATACTGAAAATTTTCGCTATTACATTAGCAGTTTAGATACAGACGCACAGAGGTTTTTAGATATTTCTAGGGCTCATTGGAAAATTGAGGCGATGCATTGGACTCTAGATGTTTGTTTTAATGAAGATGCTCTCTCCACTGATTACCTTGAAAACATCTTGCAACTTAATATTTAATTCATCTTTCGTGGATTTGCCGTGAATTTTATATTTGTTTTGGGCATGATCTTTATTATGTCAGATTGGACTGCTGGATATATTGCTGATATTGGTTATACATTTGGATATTATCCAGAACTTAATCCGTTAGCGGCAAAGTTAGCTTTTTTATTTTCTGGACTAGTATGTCCTAAATTTTCTTCAGCTTGTGAGCTTGGTTTTGGACAAGGGTTATCTGTCAATATTCATGCGGCCGGGTCTAGTGTTCAGTGGTATGGTACTGACTTTAATCCATCTCACGCAGCATTTGCTCAAGATTTAGCTTCAGTTTCAGGAGCTGAAACTAAGCTTTATGACGATTCTTTTGAGATTTTTTGTTCTAGAGATGATTTACCGAATTTTGATTTTATTGGCTTGCATGGTATCTGGTGTTGGGTTTCTGAAGAAAATCAAGCGACTATCGTGGATTTTCTTCGCAGGAAGCTAAATGTGGGTGGAGTTTTGTATATTAGTTATAATACTCAACCTGGTTGGTCAGCAATGGCACCCATTCGTCATCTCCTCTCTGAACACGCTGAAGTTATGGCTGCACCAGGACGTGGCATACTGTCACGAGTTGATGCAGCGTTTAATTTTATTGATTCACTACTGGAGGTGAATCCTGGCTTCTTGAGAGCTAATCCATCAATTGTAGATAAATTAAAGAGAGTAAAGGGGCAAAATCAGCGTTATCTTGCGCACGAGTATTTTAACCGCGATTGGCGACCGACTTATTTTGCTGAAATGGCGAAATTACTTGAGCCTGCTAAATTAAGTTTTGCTTGTTCTGCTTCCTATTCTGATCATATTAGTGCTTTGAATTTAACTCAAGAACAGCAGAATTTTCTAAAAGAAATTCCTGATGATGATTTCCGTGAATCGGTACGTGATTTTATTGTAAATAGGCAGTTTAGGCGTGATTACTGGGTTAAGGGTGTTAGAAAGCTTTCTGGACAGGAGCAGTTAAAGGAATTAAGGAAAATCCGTATCTTACTGGTAGTAGATAAAGATGATGTGGATTCTAAGGTCAAGAGTAGTATTGTTGGAGCGAATATTCAAGAAGCGGTCTTTACTCCCATAATGGCAGCCTTAGCTAAACATCAGGTCATCTCTTTATCAGAATTAGAGATTTCACTTCAGGAAGACAAAGTCAGTATGAAGAGTTTAGTGCAGGCTGTGATGATTTTAATTTCAGAGGGTTATGTAGCTATTGCTCAGGATGAAGAATTAGTGAATAACTCTAGGGAAAGAGCTGCTAAGTTTAATCAACATATTTTAGATGAAACTGAAGGTAGCGATGATATTAACTTTATAGTGAGTCCAGTTACAGGTAGTGGTATTCACGTTAATCGTTTTGAGAG
>JBJTTW010000268.1:0-9976 GCA_046080385.1 bacterium | reverse complement strand
GATTCTGTTTTAGTTAATCCCACGAAGCTTTCTGAATCTTTAGCCTTGCCGATAGAAATATTTAAATGACCGCTATTATCTGCGTAAATAGTGCTAATCGCAGAATTACTGCCGTTAGCGATTCTTAAAGGATTAGTGGCTGAGATATTCTGTTCTGGATTAAAAAGTATACCGTGAGAGCTAGTAGGCAAGCTTCTGATAGCTAAGTCGAAGTAAGTCTCTCTTTTAGGGTCGTAAGGGTCTATAGTCCCAGTGCCGCCTAAAACTGGAGGATTAAGCACTGGTGGATTTATCGGCTGCGAGTCAGGGTTAATAACTGGTGGCTCAAAAGCTGGAACTGAAACCTTTTCACCTAGCCTAATCTGTGAATTAGAGATAAATTCTAGATTACGGTAGTAGTCTTTTTCCTCTGGCACAAGATTCCCTGAATCTGTTTTTAAATTTTCCCCAGAACCTTCAGCAGTATTGGCTCCTGAAGCACTGCTCCCACTGCTTATATTCCTCAGCTTATCCTTAGTTAAATTAGATACTGGAAACTTCACTTCTAACCTTAATCCTGTAGCTAAGTCACTAGCCTTTAAACCATTATCACTAAGGCTTAAACCAAAACTTTCTGGATTCGCTTTAACTTTAGCCGTAGCATTTACATCGAGTAAGCTATCTAAAAGACCCTCTGAGATTAATAATTTATCATTAGAGTCTATGAAATTAGCTTCATATGAGCTAGGTGCCCCAGCTAATTCTTTATCTATTTTAGATTCATCGATTATGCTAGCTAAATATTTATTCTCTGTCTCTAAAGGATAAATATCCATAAACTCACTCTGTATCAGCTTTACATCATATTCTAGTGGCAGGTCAGTGTTTTTTGTGTGTTTACTAATAAAACCTGCTTGGCTAGTGCCTTCTGCAAGGATTGCAGCTAAAGGGCTTGAATTACCAGTATTAGAATTTACCATATCACTAATACTGGAGCTGTTCTGCTTAGTATTAAGATTAGTATTCTGAAAACCAGTCCAAGACTGCTGCCTCGCTAAATCTTTTAAATCCTCTCTGAAATTTAGGCTGATACTAGGGTCTATTAACTTAGATTTTAATTTCTGCTGTAAAGTATAAAGGAAATTTCCAGAGCTTTTAGCGATATGATTACTCATGGCTCTAGCTACAGGAATAAATTCACGCTTAGCGAAACTCGCTTGGTATATTTTTTTACTGCCCTGATAAAACTGCGTTAATAGACCAGTTATCCCTAGTACTACCGTAATTAAAATTAAAAATAATGGCTGCCAAATCATATGCTTCCCTCTATGATTAGATTAAAATTAAGGCTAGCATATTTGCTTAAAGTTCAGGGTTAGCCACAGTGGTTTTATTTGCAGCTTAAGTAAAATATAAAATGATATAGAAATGCTCTCACAAAAGCCTAAATATAATATGAATTTCACCGTAGGGAGTTTATTAATTTACCCGAGTATTGAATTTATTTCTTTATATTTAAAGTATCGTGACTGGATAAGAGCTAGGAAAGAAGCACTAGAGTTAAATATTACACAGAGTGATAAAACTAGCTCTGCTAGCAGAATACTTACTGAAATAAAGTCTAGGCTTGTTTTACTGAGTGATGCTCAGCTTGAGTTTTTTAATACTGCAAATTTACAGGACAAGCTCTATCTCTTGATCTTAGCTTTGAGTAAAAAATATAGGTTAATCTATGATTTTTTAATTCATTTACATCAAGCTTACAGAGAGGAAAAGATTATTAATTTCACTAAGCGAAATTTCGATATTTTTTTTAATGATAAAACGATATACTACCCAGAGTTAATTTCAATAGAAGCAGCAAGGCTACTTAAGTTCAGGCGCTATACTTTTAAATCTTTACAGGAAGCTAGAATATTAGATGAAAATTCAAATGTGTTAGGAGCTTATTTGTCTAAAGATTTCATTAATATAATCGCTGCTGAGGATAAGCAAGATTTGCTTATCCTCCCTAGGATCAATTAGAATTAATCTGATGTCCTTAAAGGAAAAATTAAATCGAAAGCAAAGATTTGATTTATTACTTAGATTTACAAGTAATAAGGACAATTTAGATTACAGAAAATATAATGATATACCATTTTTTATAGTTCCCTATGAGATAAGTGAACAGAATAAAATAAACTTTGAAGATATTCCTAACTTAAAGTCTCACTTAATTAACAATGACATTAAACATCTGTCTGTTAATCTATATGAGCTTTCCTTAGAATTGTTAGATAATAATCTTGAAGATCTTAAATATTTTTTAGAGACTGAAACTGAGCGAGATAAAAAACGCTTTATTGAAGACTTACAGGGTGTATTAACTTCTCAAAAAGTAGCTGAAAAGATTGGGGGTGAATGTGAAAAATTTAAACCAGAACTTCTTCTGATTTCTGGAGTAGGTGAGGTTTTTCCATATCTTAGATTAAGTAAACTCTTAGAAAATCTTTCCTGTAAGGTAAAAGAAATAGTGGTGTTAATATTTTTTCCAGGGATCTACTGCCAAAGTGATGATAAGGGAACTTATTTAAGACTCTTTAGCTGCCTGGATTACGATCATCATTATCGTGCATTTAATATAGAGGATTTAAATTTATAAATGAAATTACAAGAAATATTCCTACAGGACATTAATCGAGCAATTGATCCAGTAATCAAAGCTGATGAAAGCTCTCTGGCTAACCTTGAAGATGAGCTTAAAGAATATGTTATTTCCGATAATATTGAAAAACATATAGCAGCTTTTTTGGAAGAATATAATGATAACCCTGTCGTGAATGGTGTTTGGATATCTGGTCATTTTGGTTCTGGTAAATCTCATTTATTGAAAATGCTTTCCATCGTTCTTGAAGATAAACCATTAGAATCATGTAAAAGCTCTGAGCTGTTTTTAGAGAAATTAAAAAAACTAAATAGCTTAACTGATCTAACGCCAAGACTCTTAGAGCGAGCAGTTGCTAGGCGCTCACGCAGTATTTTATTTAATATAGATCAGAAGGCAGATATAGTAAATAAAAAAACGGATTTCGATATCCTGCTTTCAGCTTTTCTAAAGGTGTTTAACGAAGAATGTGGTTACTACCCTGAACAAGCTTATATAGCTCAGTTTGAGCGAGATTTAGATTCTGAAAACTTACTTGCAGATTTCATTTCTGAGTTTGAAACTAATACTGGTATTAAATGGAAAAATGAAGGTAGAGAAAGAGCGACACGTTTTTCTAATGAGGTAGATAAAGTCTATTTTAAGATTACGGGATCAAAACAGGAAAAAATTCTAGATAAATATAGAGATGACTTTACTGTCTCTATAGATAGCTTTGCGGAAATGGTGAAAGCTTTTATAGATAAGCAGCATAAAGGTTTTCGTTTAAATTTTTTCGTAGATGAGATCGGGCAGTTTATCGCAGATAACACTAAGTTAATGGTTAATCTCCAGAGTCTAGCAGAGAGCTTAAATACTAAAACCAAAGGGAGAGCTTGGTTAGTGGTAACCTCTCAGGAGGCGGTCCGTGACTGTATCGGTAAGTTTCAAGGGCATGATTTTAGTAAAATTCAAGCAAGATTCGCTGTTCAGCTTAAGCTTAACAATTCAGATGTTTCTGAGATAGTTCAGAAAAGGGTTCTAGAGAAGAATGAAGCAGCAAAAAAGTCTCTGCTGAATATTTTTCAAAAACATGAAGCTAGTTTAAAAACACTGTTTTCTTTTGGAGAAGGTTCTACGAAAACTAATAAGGATTTTAGTATAGATGAGTATGTGAATTCTTACCCATTTTTACCTTATCAATATGAGCTTTTTCAAACTGTTATTGAAAGCCTCTCTGATCATAATGCTTTTACTGGTCAGCATAAGTCTGTGGGTAATAGAACTTTAATCTTTGTCTTTCAGAAAATCGCTCAGGAATTAGCAGATGAAAATCTAGGACTCTTGGTGACTTTCGATAAAATGTATGATCAAATCAAAGATTTGAAAACTAGCATTACTACCACTATAGATAATGCCGCAAAAAGAATGGATGAATTTACACTAAAAGTGTTAAAGATTTTAGCTCTTGTGAGATATAAGGAAAAGGATTTTAAAGCGAGTGTTCAGAATATCAGCATTTTATTAATTGATAATCTAGATGTCGATTTAAAGCAGCTGAGAATTAAGGTTCAAGAGTCTTTGAATAAGCTAGAAAATGATTCTTACATTGAAAGGCAGGCTGAGATTTATACTTATCTGACTAATGAAGAGAAAAATATTGAGATGCAGATTAAGGCTACTGAGGTTGATAAGACAGAGGTCGCTGATATATTTAAACGGACAATTTTTGATGAGCAGTTAAGTACTAAGAACAAAATAACCTATGCTAAAAACAAGCAAAATTATGATTTTGCGATAAAGGTCGATGATCGTCTCTATGGCAGGGATTCAGAGTTAGCTATTCATTTAGTCACCCCTTATACTAACTTGACAGAAGCTCAAGTTAAAACAGCTTCACTTAATTCAAGAGAATTAGTTATTCAATTAAAGCAAGATTCTAATTTAATCAAGGATATAAATATATTTATACAGACAGAAAAGTTTTATAAAAATAATTATTCCTCTAGAGAATTAGAATCCCATAAAAGCATTTTAGATATTAAGAAAACTCAAAATGAAAATAGAAAGAAAGATATAGAAAAAAGAATAGTCACACTCTGTGAAGAAGCCAATTTTTATGTCTCTGGTAGAAGCATTGAGCTTGCTGGTGAACTTAAAGATATTATTACTAATGGTTTCGGAAAGTTAATAGAAGCAGCATACCCACAGCTAAAGCTGGTAGATCGAATATATTTAGAAGCCGATATTAAAGCTATCGCAAATCAAGATGCCTATTCTGATGCCTTACTTATCACTGAAGATATGCAGGAAATACTCAATTTTATAAATGAAAAACATAGAAACGCTATAAAAATATCTGTGAAAGATATAGTGGATAAATTTAAAATAGTACCTTATGGCTGGTCTCAAATATCAAGCCTCTATATTATAGCTAAGCTTTTTGTAAATTCTAAGCTAGAAGCTCATTTCAGGGGAGAGTATTTAGATAAAAACAAGCTTGCTGATAATTTATTAAATAGCAGTTTAATTTCAGACATTATCATTACGCCTAATTCAGATATTCAGCCAGAACTCATTAAAAAATTCTCTAATTTCCTGAAAGACTTCTCTTTAAGACCAGTTGAGACTAAAGATCCGAAAGCACTAGTTAGTGATTATAAAAATTATGTAGAGGAACTTATAGGTGATTTTAAGAAGAACTATTTAAGCCAAAAACAAAAATATAAATTTCTTAGTAGTAGTTTAGAGGCATTAGAGCATTTGGAGTCATCTATTAAATTTGATAAGGATTATTATTTTAGTGATTTTCTAAATTCCTCAGAAGGCTTATTAAAATTAAAAGAAGAGAATTTAGATACAGTTATTAAATTCTTTAATAGTAATACGCAGAAAGAAATTTTCGATAAAGCCTATGAATTTTATGAGCAAAATAAAATAAACATTTCTATTTTGAAAGAAGATCTACTCGCAGAAATGCAGAATCTCTTAAATGACACGGAACTCTTGAAGAACTCTTCTCTAAAGAAGCTTAAGGATATTTATGAAGAACTCAGTGTTAATTTAGAAATGGTTTTGTGTAATTTCAGGGAAGAAAGTCTAAATAAGCTGAGTAGCCTAGACTCTTCATTAGAAGCGGAGGAGAATTTTAATCTCTTAGGGAAAACTGAACTAGAGCGGATCAGAGTAGATTTTAAACGAATAAAAGATCGCATTAATGAAGAAAAGAGTCTTGCGAATATTAATCAGTTATTGATGGAGTTCGAGAGAGATACTTTTAAAAATCATCTAACTTTAATTCATACTAAGGAAATCTCTCAAAGACTGATCAGTGATGAAAAAAATAAAGATCATGAGTCTAATTCAGCTCTAGCAGTGAAAGTTAAAGATGAGGCTAAATTAGTCTCTCAACCACTTATGGTGAGACTTACAGAGTTAGATATTTCTTTTAAAAAGAAAACGATTAAAAATCAAGAAGATTTATCTAATTATTTAAATTCTATAGAAACAGTGATAATAAAAGAGATAGAGAAAGGTAATATCGTGCAACTATGATTAGGAGTTTAAAACTAAAGAACTTCACAGCTTTTAAAGATTTAGAAATTAATTTTTCACCGAAACTAAATTTAATCATAGGAGCCAATGCCACTGGTAAAACGCATATTTTAAAGGCTGTTTATGCGAGTGTTACAGGATTTAATCGGGCTTTTTTTACTGATGAAGTAGCAACGCAGGATTTTATTAGTGATAGTAATAAATATATCTCTGAGAACCTTATAAATGTTTTTAAGCCAGATAATCTACTGGGTAAATTAAAAAAAGCCCCATCAGAACAGGGATTAAAAGCTGAAGTCTGCCTGCACTCCCTTGCTGCTAATAATCAAAACTTAGAAATAGATTATAGTTTTAATAATAATTCTAAAGAAGTTAAAGTGATCGATAAGAAAGAATTAAATCGTTTCTCTACGATACCTAATCCCATCTTCATTCCATCTAAAGAGATAATATCTTTAATGAAAGGCTTTACTAGTCTTTATGAAAAATATGACTTAGCTTTAGATCAAACTTTTTATGATCTCTGTCAGTCTTTAGAGCTGCCTGAGGTAAAGGATTCTGAACTCAATGAAAAAAGTAAATGGGTTATAGCAAAAATAGAAAATTTATTAGGTGGAAAATTTATTTTTTATGGAAGTGGAAAGGTCGATTTTAAATCTACATCTAGACAAGAACTCCCAGCTAGCTTAATCGCAGAAGGTTATAAAAAAATAGGAGTTCTTTATAGATTATTAGAAACAGGCGTTTTAGTACCTGGATCTTCTGGTACATTACTCTGGGATGAACCAGAAAATAATCTTAATCCTCAGCTATTAAAACTTATAGCAGAAATTCTTATAGAACTAGCTCGTAATGGGCAGCAGATCATTGTCGCTACTCATGATTATGTTTTATTAAAGTGGTTTGATATATTAGTCGATGAGAGAAAAGGCGATGAAATTAAATTTCACAGTCTCTATAATGATTCTGGCGATATAAAAGTAGATTCACAGGACTCTTTCTCTAAATTATCAAAAAATTTAATTACTGATACTTTCGTAGGATTATACGAAGCTGATACCGAGAAGGCTCTAGGATAATGGAAAATATTTTCACTGAAAGTGAGTTAAATTTTTATTTCCCTGATAACACCAAATGGGAAAAATTTGATTATAGTCATGAGAGTGGAGTGCGAAAGCCTTCTGGGATGAAGTTCGTAGATTTACTAATAGAAGAGCGGGATAAATTTTTATTAGTGGAGATTAAAAATCCTAATACTATTAAAGCTAAAAAACATTCTGATAGAGAGGGTTTTATCACTAAACTGGAAAGATTTACTGATAATGAGCTGGTTTCAGACTTAGTAGAAAAAATTAGAGATTCTTATACTTTTTTACATTTAATGAAAAGGGATGAAAAACCTATTACATATATTTTTCTTATTCATCTAGAAGATACTGAAAAAGAAAAAATAAACTTTTTAACTGTTAAAGATAGGCTTCTTAATAAAATTAAGGATGAAGCAAAGGAAGCATGGAAGCGTGATTATGTGAAAGACTGTGCGGTTCTAGGTATTAAAGAATGGAATAAATATTTTCCTAGTTATAAGATTACTAATTAAGGAAATGAATTTTAGATGTCGGTAGATTACTCAAAATTAAAGAAATTCGCTCAATACGCTAGAAAGCTCCTAATGGAAGAGATTTCCTCTAAATTAGACTCTTTATTAAGTACTCAAAATAGTTCAGTACGGGCTAATCCACAGGCTTTTAATTCCTTAAAGGAGGCTTTAGAGAATTTAAAAAAGACGACTAAAGACGAGAAGGAAGCTGAAAAGGCTTTAGTGGAAAGGGTTTCGTATATCTGGTTTAATCGTTTCTGTGCTTTACGCTTTATGGATTTAAATAATTTTACTTCCATGAAAGTAGTATCTCCACTCAAAGGTGAATTTAATCCCGAGATTTTAGCTTCTGCGAAAGCGGGATATATAGATAGCGAGATTATTTCTCAGGCAGAGGATGTTCAAGAAATAAAAAATCTCTTAAATGGAACAAAAACCAGTGATGATCCTTTTACTGAGGCTTATAAATTACTTTTAATCGGGGTCTGTAAATATTACAGCAAGCAGATGCCTTTTCTTTTTTCGATGATAGAGGATTACACTCAGCTTTTAATACCTGAAGATTTATTTTCTGGGAATTCTATCTTAACTCTGATCCGTGAAAACCTTTATCCAGAAAGCTGTATTAATGAATCTGATTCGTCTCCGAATGTCGAGGTTATCGGCTGGCTCTATCAGTACTATATTTCAGAGAGAAAAGATGAGGTGTTTAATAGTTTTAAAAAAGGTAAGAAAGCCTCAGCGAAAGATATTCCCGCAGCTACCCAGTTATTTACGCCTCACTGGATAGTTAAATATTTAGTAGAAAATTCATTAGGCCGCCTATGGATATTAAATAATCCGCAGTCTAAATTAAGTGAGAAAATGTCATATTTTATTAAACCCGAAGCAGAAGATGATTTTCTGAAAATCAATTCAGTAGAAGAAATTAGGGTGTGTGATCCAGCCTGTGGTTCAGGTCATATATTAGTCTATGCTTTCGACTTGCTTTATGAAATGTATCTAGAAGAGGGTTTCACTGATGAAGCTGAAGTAGTGAAATCTATTATAAGTAAAAACCTCTATGGAATAGAGATAGACGAGAGAGCAGCTGAGCTAGCGGCTTTCGCTATTACTATGAAGGCTAGGTATAGAGATAGAAAGCTTTTCAGTAGGGCAGTTGAGCCGAATATCTGTCTGATGAAGAATGTTAATATAGATGAAGGTAAATTAAAATCTTATATAGAAGTCGCTGGAGATAATCTTTTTACTAAAGATCTTACAGAGCTTTTAAATCTATTTAAAGAGGCTAAAAATTATGGAGCATTGATTAGCTCAAAGATTAGAGAGCTAGATTATCTAAAAGAACATTTAAGTAAAAAAGGTCTAGATACTCAGCTAAATACTTATCAGGCGCACCAAGAGATTCTTGAGGTCTTAGAACAAACTAAATATTTAGTAGAGCCTTACCATGTAGTAGTCGCGAATCCACCATATATGGGTGGAAAAAATATGAACCCCTCTCTAGCAGAGTTAGCTAAGAAAAATTATCCGAATACTAAATCAGATCTTTTTGCGATGTTTATGGAGAGAGGCTTTGATCTTACTGTGAAAAATGGTTATACGGCGATGGTTACTATGCAGAGCTGGATGTTTCTTTCTAGTTATGAGAAATTAAGAAAGGAAATTTCGGAGCGGGCGTGTATTGTCTGCTTAAACCATATGGCTAATATGGTTATGGGTATTGCCTTTGGCACTTCTGCTTTCGTTCTTAAAAATAAATTTATTGAAAATCTTTTTGGTAAGTTTTGTTATACGGAATTAAAAGATATCGCTGATAATAACGAACCGATATTATTTCCCCCAAAAAATTCGAGAAACAAAGATGCTCAAAAAAGAAATTCTAAAGATTCTTTTTTCACAGCCTCCACTGAAGATTTTAAAAAAATACTTGGTAATCCTATTGCTTATTGGGTGAGTGAGAGGGTTAGAGAGATATTTAAAAATGGCCGGCCGTTATCGGCTGTTTGTAAACCTGCACAGGGCTTAGCAACAGCCGATAACGGCCGTTTTCTAAGAGAATGGTTTGAAGTTGGTATTAATAAAGCAGGTTTTGGATTTAAGGATAGGGAATCCGCTCAAGAATCTGGTTTGAAGTGGTTTCCATATAACAAAGGAGGAAGCTTTAGGAAATGGTATGGGAATAATGAGTATTTTGTTAATTGGGAAGATGATGG
>JBJTTW010000267.1:0-54489 GCA_046080385.1 bacterium | reverse complement strand
TTGCTGAATTTCAATATCGCTTCAATAGAAGGTTTGATCTAAGAGCAATTTTAGATCGCTTCCTCTATGTCTCCGTTAATTACTTCAAACCCCTTACTCTAAATAAAATTAAATTAGGGGCAGCTTAATGGGTAATCAGATCATTAGATGCACAAAGCTTGAATTTAGCACTTCACTTTCATAGAAGCACGAAACCCCCGCTTTTGCAAAACGGCTGTTAGCGGGTCGTTGTTTATTCATTCGTCTGTTTTAATTTCCATTTTTTCAGTCCACCTATCAAAAATAAAAGTCCAACAAAAACAGCAATTAACGAATAGGTTACTTCTAAGAATTGATTTGCTTGTTGTTTTTCCAAGTCAAATATGAGTTCTCCAATTCCACGAAGTAGATAAATTCCTGCAATCGTAAAAATCAAAGGTTTCAAAAATGGAAGTGGTCTAAATTTATTGTCAGCCGAAAGTCCGTACAAACCAAAAATGAAAAATACGATTGCTACAAAAATTGTCAGTAAATACGGCAATGATGAATGCGTTTGGGCAAGTTCGGTCATTTCTTTTCCAATTCCTGTAACTTCAAACATTTTGTCTGCCCAAAAGAGTCCAACAATATGTCCGATTGCAAATACTATGTTTATGTATCCACCAAGTTTAAGCATAAGTCAAAATTAATTTGTTCCAAAGTAGATTAGTCCGCTTATAAGCAAAAGCAAAATCCATTGTCCTAATTTCAAATAATTTTTCGGAAACTGTTTTGAAATTGCAATTGTCAAAGCCCAAACTACAGCATAACCGAAAAAGTATATTGTTAGTATTTGTAATAACGTTTTTTCGTTCTTAAAGAAGTCTGTAAAGTTAATCAGTCCAAGTCCGATTGTAGCAAAAAGTAAGTCAAACGAAACCCAATGCCAACCACATCTTGCCATTGTCCATTTTTCTCTTTTTTGGAAATTTTCGTCATTCGCTTCTGTTGGTTCGTTTACTTTCAGTTCTTTGTCACCCACAAAAGTGTGAATAATGAAGGCTAAAAGTGTCAGTATATTCGCTATTAAAATTGGTATGTT
Source organism: bacterium (assembly GCA_046080385.1). GTDB lineage: Bacteria > Cyanobacteriota > Vampirovibrionia > LMEP-6097 > LMEP-6097 > LMEP-6097. The sequence goes on along the minus strand of JBJTTW010000267.1, from coordinate 53,429 downwards.
CATAATTGTATTATTAAAAGTTTTGTTTAGTTGATTTGTTGATTAACCAAAGAAGAATAGCGTTTAAGAGTGTCAATATTGTAAAAAACTTTTCAAAATATGTTTCGGCAAAAACATTACCAATAGTGTTCAGAACAAAAATTGTAAAGAAAACCCACAAAATTAAAGTTACTGTCTTCTTACCCAAAAAATAACGGATATATTCTCCCTTTTGTAGTAGTATAAAAATGAAAAATGAATTTATCAAGATGGAAATAGTTTCAAAAACATACATTTCTTCAACTGTTTTTAATCGTCCTCCCCAAGTTATTTCAAATGGAATAACTCTAAATAAAATCAATAAATGAAATATTGTCGCCAACGTTGAAATGGTAATTAAAATATTTATGTATTTAATCCGATTCATTTATTGATATAAATCTAGGTTGATTTAGGCATATAGCTGAACAAACTGCCTAGCTCAATCTTATTAAACCAAGCTCATAAAGTTTATCTAGAAGCTTTACTATTGGAAGCCCTAAAATAACATCATGATCCCCCTGAACATCAGAGAATAAATGCTTACCGTGTTTTTCAAACATATAACTTCCAGCCGAATTTAAAGGCCTTTCCAGTTCAACATAAGATGCAACTTCTTCATCCTTAAGATTTCTCATAGTTAATAAAGCTTTACCTGAAAACTCCCAAATACACTCAGCATTATGATAAATTACGGTAGCACAGTTCTGAGTATGAGTTTTAGAACGAAGTTCTTTTAAATGCTTAATCGCTGTCGCTTCAGTTAAAGGTTTATCAAAAATTCTACCATCAAGCTCACAAACCTGATCTGCCGCGATAAAGAAAGACTGTTTATCTAAAAGAGATACTGAACTAGCTTTTGCTTTAGCTAAAAACATCGCTGTTTCAGCAGCTGAGAAATTAATACAGAATTTCTTTTTCAAATCATCTTCATTTACCTCTGGCAGACAGGTCTTCATTTCAAGACCATGAGCCTTTAAAAGCTCTTTACGAGTCAAAGAACCACTTGCAAGAAAAAGATTAGATAAAAGGCTGATCATTCAATACACTTTACAAAAATTAACATATCATAAAATTTAAATATTTAATAAAGTTAATTCAATATAAGACTCCATTAATGTAATATATAAGTTACGGGGAATATCAATATTTCTGAGCTTCCATTGATATTCCCCCACTAAAAATTTTACGCTATATAATTTAATTAATGTTCAAAGAAATAAAACAAATATCCGTCTCTGATTTAAAACTATGGCGCGATGAATCAAAAGATTTTCTACTCATTGATGTTAGAAACCCAGACGAATATAAATATGCGAATCTCAAGGGTGAGCTAATCCCAATGCAAGAAATTCCAGAAAATCTGTCTAAAATCCCTAAAGATAGACCAGTGGTATTTCACTGCCACCACGGCAGCAGAAGTAAAAAAGTTATATCTTGGCTGCAAGAGCAAGCTGATGATTTTGACAAGCTCTATAACCTTGAAGGCGGCATTCATGCTTGGTCTGAGGAGATCGACACTAACGTACCTATGTACTAATAGCAGTCATTCGTCCTCCTCAGCCTTGAACTTGTTCGTTCGGCTACACGCCCACCACTGCGGAACTCCATTTTCTGCGTTTTCGCCCGCCTCTAAATTTTCTTAACCTTAAGATGATTAACCTCAAGAAAATATTGAATCGCAGCACCGATTACAGCCATTAAAGGCAGAGCAAAAACTATTCCAATCGCCCCATACAGCTTAGCTGCAACCAGCAATCCTAGAATAATCGCTAAAGGATGAAAGCCAAGTGCATCTCCCATAATACGCGGAGTAACGAAATTATCTCGAATAATCTGCGTATAGAAAATATAAACACCAAAAGCTATTAAAGCTTTAGTTGGCGTAGTAGCAAAACCAATTAGGACTACACATGGAATTATCGCTACCCAAGTTCCAATTACTGGTATAACCTCCAACATTTGACACAAGCCAAAAACCAGTGCAAAGGGTATATTGAGAGCAAAATAAGTACAAGTCATAACAAGTGTAGTTAAAGAAGCTATTTGAAACTGTCCAACAATAAATGCATAAAGGCTTTTATCAATTCTTTGTTTTAAATAAAATAAATGATCTTTAAGTTTACCCGTAAAAGGCTCTAGAAACAGGTCCCAGACTCTTTTTCCGTCTACCAGTAAATAAATACTAATTAAAATCGAAAGCAAAGAATAAAGAATTAAAGAAAAAGAATTAGTAATAAAAGAAGTGAACACTGAACCAAAATCAGCGACCGTCATATTCTGTTTGAGCTGAAGTAAGTTATTTGCAAAGCTGCTTAAATCAAGGCTCACAAAACTAATATTAATTTGATGTTGAGCTAAATATAATAAAACAAACTCAATTACCGAATTAATCTTAGGTAGAAGCTGCGGAAAAACGTTTATCAAAGCTTGTGCCTGAACAAATATCACTGGAAAACCATTAATAATTAAAGTGATCAAAAGTCCAATAAAAGTTAAATAAATTATGGCAACAGACAAAGCACGAGAGCGTATATAGTGAGTTAGAAAATCTACAGGCTTAGATAATAAGTAATTAATAAGAACACCAATAAAGAAACTAGCACTAATATCTGAAACTTGAGATACAGCAGAAAGTACATTATTTACGATAAAGAAAAATAAAGAAATAACAAAAAGTTGATAAGTTCTTAATTTCCAAACAGATAAAATTCTTGATTCATTAGCCACAGTCATTTTAAATTATAATGTGATCATGCAAGAACTGAAAATAAAAAGAGTCAAAAAAGAAATATTTTTAGACTTAAGTGGGTTTGACATTAAAGATAAAGGCTTCACCAAAAAAATCGAAGAAGAGCTAAACCGCTCAGCAAGCTTCTTTTCAGGGAATGCTGTCTCTATAATATTGCCAGAATTAGATAACACAGAAGCAGACCTAGAAATAAGTGAGCAAATCAAAGCGATACAAAGTTCACTAAATAAGAATAATGTCTCCCTAAAAGCATCTTACCTAGCTGGAGACATGGAGAATATACTGCATAGCAATTCAGAAACTGAGCCTAGTAGTACAAATCAAAAGATCGAAAATATAACAGACGAAGAACTAAATAATGATCAAGAGTACAATATCCCTGAAACACTTTATGTAAAATCTGGTCTAAGGGCCGGTCATCTAATTCGTTATCCTGGTAATGTAATTATCTATGGTGATGTTAATCCATCTGCTGAAATAATTGCAGAAGGAGACGTTATAATCTGGGGAACTTGCCGTGGCATAGTTCATGCTGGTTCAAATAGAGATAAAAATGCTTCGATATCAGCTCTAAAATTTAATAATTGCCAATTGCGAATCTCTGAGAGTAATCTAGATTTATCTCGTAATAATATCAAGACTAAAAGCTATAAAAATAACTTTTTTCACGGTGCTGAGCTTGCAAAATTAGAAAATGATGAGATAATTATATACATATCTTAATTAATTTATTAGGTTTATGAATGGCAGAAGGTAGAGTTATTGTAATTACATCAGGCAAAGGCGGAGTAGGTAAGACTACCACCACTGCTAATATTGGAGCGGCCTTAGCCAATTTAGGTAAGAGTGTTTGCGTAGTTGACATGGACATCGGCTTAAGAAATCTTGATATTCTTATGGGGCTTGAAAACCGTGTGGTCTACAACTTAGTAGATGTAATCGAAGGTACTTGTAAAATAAAACAAGCCTTAGTTAAAGATAAAAAACTCCAAAATCTATCTTTACTTCCTTCAGCACAGACAAGAGATAAAAACTCCGTTAATGAGGAGCAGATTAAAGCATTAGTTGCAGAACTAAAACTTATGTTTGATATAGTCTTAGTGGACTGTCCGGCTGGTATAGAGTCTGGCTTTCAGAATAGTATAGCTGGAGCTGATGAAGCTATCGTCGTAGTAACTCCAGAGATGTCTTCTGTAAGGGATGCTGACAGGATCATCGGATTACTAGAAGCGAGAAAAAGCGAATTACACAGTTATAAATTAATCGTAAACAGAATTAAACCAGACTTAGTTAGTGCGAATCAAATGATGAGCATAGATGACATTTGCGAGATTCTTTCAGTGGATCTTCTTGGAATAGTTCCAGATGATGAAGATATAGTTATTTCGACTAATAAAGGTGAGCCACTCTCTCTGACTCCAAATAAATCTGCTGGACAGGCTTACAGAAATATAGCAATGAGGATTTTAGGTACTGATGTACCTTTCATGGACTTAAAAGCTAAGGGGCTTTTCGGTAAAATAAAGGCAATATTTAGGTAATTTTATGGCTATTAAAAAATTTTTCCGCAGCTTATTTTCCAAACAAGACTCCAGTGCTGCTACTGCTACGCACAGGATGAAGTTAATGCTAACTCACGATAGACAGCAGGTAAATCCTGGTGTAATGGAACAGATGAAAGCTGAAATATTAGAAGTTATTTCTAAGTATTTCGACATAGATCCTCAAGAAGCTGAGTTTATTATCCAAGCTAGTCATCAAGATGCTGAGTCGATTTTTTCGTCTAAAGTACCTTTAATTAAAGGTGTTAAGTTTAAAAATGCTAAATTAAATAACCATGACTCAAACAATTCAAAGGAACCTAAAGCAAGAGATAAGAACAAATTATCTACTACCGCTTCCTGAACTTATCTTTAAAGCACAGAGCATACACAGAGAATTTCATAATCCAAATGAAGTTCAGTTCTGTACCTTAAGTAACATTAAATCTGGGGCCTGCCCTGAAGATTGCTCATATTGCTCACAGTCAGCTCGTTATGACACTGAATCAGAAGTCTATTCATTAATGGATCTAGAAAAAGTTTTAGCTGAAGCTAAAGAAGCTAAAGCTAATGGTGCGACGAGATTCTGCATGGGAGCCGCTTGGCGTTCTGCACCTGATAATTATCAATTCGAGAATGTATTAGAAATGGTAAGAGCCGTTAAAGAAATGAACATGGAACCCTGTGTAACACTAGGTATGCTAAAAGATGACCAAGCTCAAAGACTTAAGGAGGCTGGTCTTCACAGTTATAACCATAATATAGATACATCTAGAGAGCATTATGCTAATGTCATCACAACTAGAACCTTTGACGATAGGCTAAATACTATAAAGTTAGTTCAAGAAGCTGGAATTAACGTCTGCTGTGGCGGGATTCTCGGTCTTGGAGAAACTAGAGAAGATAGATTTAGTTTTATAGAAACTTTAGCAGAACTAGATCCTCAGCCAGCTTCAGTACCGATAAACCTTTTAGCTCCTATAGAAGGTACGCCAATGTATGAAACTATGAAGGATAATCCTATTGATAAATTTGAGTTAATTAGAACCATCGCTACGACTAGAATTATGATTCCTAAAGCTCAAGTAAGGCTTTCTGCTGGTAGGTTAGATATGTCAGAAGAGCTGCAAGCGATGTGCTTTATTGCTGGGGCTAACAGTATCTTTACTGGTGATAAACTGCTTACTACTGATAATCCTCGTGCAGTGGCAGATCATGATTTAATTAATAAGCTCGGCATGAGTGTTAGAGTTTGAAATTAAGACCTCGTTGAAATATACATACAAGCAGGATTAATACCTTGCTTCCCAGAGATCCACCCCAAACACCCACCAAAAATAATCATAAATAGGATGGATATCATGCTAGGTTTTGCGTTTTGAGGTGTATTTGTATTTTTTTCTTTTATCTTCTCTACTTCTGTTGGAGATTTGCCAGATAATGTTACTGCAGTATCTCGTGATGAAGAGTCAGATACAGTAGGTGATAATTCTACGACTTGAGATGGTTGTCCAAGATTGGGATTCACAAACTCTTGTGATACAGGTGATACAGGTGATACAGGCAAATTAATGATACTAGAACTGGTCATGTAATACTTGTTATCCTTATACCATTCTGGAAAATTCTTTTGAGTCCAAGCAGTCCGAAACTAGGATTGCGCAAGGGACATATAAAAGTCTTTTTCAGATTAAAATGGTATTTTGGTATTAGAGATGATAACATTCTTAAATTGAAACAACAAGTGAAATTCAAAACAATCTTAAACATTTTCTTATCTTTTGCTATAACGCAGAAATTGTTCTTCTGTAGAAGCATCCACCCACAACTCTGGATGCTCTAAAGCCCTTCCCTTCATTTCAAGAGGCTTTAAAAACCATTTAGTAATTTTGTACTTAGAAAGCAATTCAGATAAAGCCTCTAAATCATTAACAGACTTAGATGTAACGCAAGTCACAACATAAAGATCCCCTGAAAAAACTTTCTGTATTGAGTTTAGAGGCTCAGCAACAGTCGCATTTAAGCCTATTTCAGCTACTGGCTTAGCCAAACAGTCATTTACAAACTCCAAGAACTGAATTACCCTCTTAAAACTCAATCCAGAACGCCTTAGTAAATTATGTGTATTTTCTAGACCATCTAAGCTTACGTAAATTGCATTAAAGTCCAATTCTAATATTCGTGAATAATAGACTGGACTAAAAGTCGCGTTAGTAATGAAACTCACTTCTAATCCCCAATCCATCAAAGTGCGAGCTATATAGAAAAAATCTTTATGTAATACAGGCTCTCCTCCAGATAGGCAGACGTGCCTGATCTCTTGCCCTGCTACAGGAGTAGAATTGTGTGGCACTCTACTTTCTGAGATCTCGAACTGCAAATGCTCAAAAGGCTCTCCCTTTAAGAGTTTCTCTACTCCTTGAAGAATTTCACTAGTAGTCAATTCATTTTCACGTGCATTACCTGAGCTTTGATCACAGTGATCACAGAATAGATTACAGCGATTAGTCAGGTACAGCACAGCTGTTAATTCCACTCTAGAACCTCAGTCTCTGAGATATTTTTAGAATTTAAATCAAAATTAATACCTACAAGTAAAAGTTTTTTATCTTCGACATTTTCATATTTCTCATAATATTTTTTTTCTTTAATCTGTTCTAACGCTAGTCTAGATGTCGAATTTACCTTAAACTCAAATAAATAAATTTTAGAACTTGTTTCTAAAACCATATCTATACGACCTGAGCTAGTTCTATCTTGGCACTGTTGCCGAACTCCAATTTCTGCGTTTTCGTCGTCCTCATGATCCTCATGTACCCGCAGTACACTGCGGTCATTCGTCCTCCTCGGCCTTGAACTTGTTTGTTCGGCAACAGTGCCTTGAAAAGAAAAAGAAGCGGTAATTTTTATATCTAAAAATTGTGGGACTCACAGCTCTAAGTTTAAAATTTAGCGAAGCGTGATTTAGGTTTTAGAGGATTTTCACTGTTGCCGAAGGTGTGAGTTCAAGACTGAGGAGGATAAAAGCATAGAAATTGGAGTTCGGGGGAGATTACTTTTTACTGATTAAGATAGAAAGAGAAAACCCCGCTTGTGGCGGGGTTTTCTCTTTCTAGTTATTTAAACTTAGGGTTACTAAGTTGTTTTATGCACCGTTGCAGGGAATTAGAAATTTCTGCGATTAGTGAATGTCGAGACCTCTGCCGCCCGTAGGAGCTGGAGTTGAAGGTTGAGGTGAAGGCTCTTTGCTAATTGCTGTTGCTGGTGTCTGTTTTACTGTTACAGCTGCTGGTGGTGCTGGGTTTATTGATACCATAATTTATTTTCTCCTTGATTAATTTGTACTTACGTACTCGACTTATACTTAAGATATTAACAAACGCGGAAATAAATGTAAAGTTTTTTTTGTTCGAAAAAAAATATTTTTTAATTGAAATTTAACTTTTATAGTTTATAGTGCAGAATTCGTGTTCCTGAGCTTGGTTTAGGGTTTTTAGGCTTAATATCAAAATACCATTTTGATCTGGAAATTTTTTCATATCCCTTGTGTCGTCCTAATTTTGGACTGCTGGGAGCTCGAAAGAATTTTGCAGAATGGTATTAGGGCTGTGTAATTTTTTTAGTTTTTTATCTTTGGAACGGTCTCTGAAAAGCACCTAGTGAATGCCGGGGTATAGAGGCATGCGACGTTGAAAAGCATTAGTGAAGATGGTTGTATCTCGATGAGTAGTGTTTTAGGCATTGTAGCTTTCGTCTTTAGTTAGGGGAGGATAGGCATCTGATCAGCTACAGTAGGCTGTTCTCCAATAAATAAACATAAAAAATGGAGTTATTTTTCCTCAGACTTCTTTTTTCTAATCCCAAGAAAAACCTCTGCTAATGTGGGCTTTATTGCATTTTTATCGCCACATTCTAAATCGATTTTATAAAACCCATAATGCAAGCGATAAATTAAAAGAAAAAATAGGACTGTAATAGCAGGCATAGTAAAAAAATAATCCCAAGCCATATTCTAATACCAAAATACCATTTTAATCTGAAAAAGACTTTTATATGTCCCTTGCGCAGTCCTAGTTTCCGACTGCTTGGACTCAAAAGAATTTTCCAGAATGGTATAATTCTCCTAGCGTCTTATTTTATGGTAACTCATTAAAAGCATTATGTAAAAGGTATCATGCAACAAAAGCCACCCTGCATAAGGATTCTAGACTTAACTTTTTCAGATTCTAATATTTCTATCTTCTCAGATAAATCCATAGAAAAAATTCTGCTTCATCTTGAACAAAATTTTAAGGGGTCGTTTTTCCTCCATTATTACTTTTCTAAAGTCTCTAGCTCACGCATTTTTAGGTGATAACAGTGATATTCAAGCCAAAAGGCTCCTATGAGCATAGGTATTACTAAAAAAATCACACCATAGATGAAATTCCAATCAAGATTTTGCAGATTCATCAATAACTCCTTTTTGTAATATGGATAAGCCTTATAAGATAAATTTTAATTCCAAAATGAAAAATAATCCAGCAACAACATACCGCTCTAATTGATTAGGATCAAATGTAAAAGAAAAATCTGTTATCAAGCTTAGTACCAAACTCGCTACTGGAGTGAGAAAAGCAAAGCCAGAATATTTTAAAACATCTGCACAGTATTTATACGGCTCGATTAAATTACCCACTTAAATTAGCTTCGCAAAAATAGAAAAAATTTTAAGGGGTCGTTTTTCCTCAAAAATATATTTGAGAAAAATTTTAATATTAAGGCTGTTGAATTTTTTTAGTTTTTTCTTTGGAACGGTCTCTGAAAAGAACCCAGTGAATACCGATGTAGACGCATGCGACGTTGAAAAGCACTAGTGAAGCTTGTTGTATCTCTATAAGCAGTGTTCTAGACATTCCAGTTTTCCTCTTTATCAAGCTCTTTATTTATTTCATAAGCTTTATCTAAGCATTTTATCCCAGAAATTAGTAACAGTAAAGCTATCATAGCTTTTACTAGATTCATTTCTTGAAATAATTTAGTATCATCAAATAAAAACATATAAACTAATAAACCAGTCGGGCTTATAAGCCAAAAACCTAGTGACTTAATAATCTCAATACGGTATTCATTGACTCTCTCATAGTGCGGCATGGATATGAGTATGCTGAATTTTTTCTGAAATTTTAAGGGTTCGTTTTTCCTCAAAAATATATTTGAGTTTGTAAAAACAGATTAGATCTAAATTGATTTTAAATAGAATGCTTTATTAGGCTGGGTTTGCAGTAGGATTTAGGGTGTTTGCTCGGGCAAGAATGGGATTATTTTTTACATGTGCCTCCAGCCACTGCATAGCTTTTTCGGGACCGCCATTGTTTTTTATTATGTTTGAGGATATTTGATTTACCTCTGATTTAGGTAAAATCGTTTTAATCCCTGCTGCGAAAAATGGAAGTATTTCCTTAAGGAATTTTATGGCTGTTAAAAGCATGGGCTCGAAAGTTTTTACTGTTTCTTGAGAAATTTCTAGTTTAATTGCGGGCTTAATTTCTTCCTGATTAATTGCCTTCAAAGGCTCTGCTTGATTGCCTAGTGGAACTTCAGGCATTATAGCTGCTGCGCTAGGGGCTGGTTCTGGTGCATTTAATTCCTTTAATTCCTGTTGGCTTGTTTCACGAACTGCCGCATTAACCTGTTCAAGAGGTGTTGTTGGATTTGATTTTGCCTCTGTCCTCTGTATAGTTGATGGCTGCTCAGCAGCTCCAGTACCACCAGTAAGAAAACTTTTAGCTAAATTACCAAATAAACTACCTAAACCCATAATAAAATCACCTTAAAATATATTAACATATTCCAAGGTGATTTTGCATTATTTGTTAATAATTTAAAAACTAAGCCGTAACTAAAGATTTATAAATCGATTTACCAGAAGATTTAAGATCTGCGCAGGCTTGGCCAATTCTCGCAGCCATGCTTTCTTCAGCTTTCTTTAAGTAAGATCTAGGATCATAAACTTTTTTATTACCTACTTCGCCTTCGATTTTAAGAACGCCATCATAATTTTTAAACATATGCTCCACTATAGGTCTAGTGAAAGCGTACTGAGTATCAGTATCTATGTTCATTTTAATAACGCCATATTCTAAAGTCTCGTGAATATCGCTTAACTCAGAGCCAGAGCCACCATGAAATACTAGTAGGTGTTCTTTTCCAAATTTAGCTTTAACTGCAGCCTGACCTTCTTTAAGAATGCTAGGTGTAAGTTTTACGTTACCTGGTTTGTAGACACCATGCACGTTTCCGAAAGTGGCAGCTAGCATAAATCTTTCGTTAATTGGGCTTAATTCTTCCCAAACGTAAAGCATATCTTCTGGTGTCGTATAAAGCTTTTCATTAGAATGACCAGAGTTATCCACTCCATCTTCCTCGCCGCCGACTACACCAGTCTCTACTTCTAAAATAATTTCGTTATCATTACAGAGTTTAATAAGTTCTTTAGCGATAGCTATGTTCTCTTTAGTCGAAAGTTCAGAACCATCAAACATATGAGAGTTAAATAAATTAGGTAAGCCTTTAGCTCTTCTTTCTGCTGTCTTCGCGATAAGTGGCTTTAAGAAAGAATCTACTTTCCCTGGCTGACAGTGGTCAGTGTGGATAGCGACTAAAATATCATATTTTTCAGCTAAAGTATGAATGGCTTCAGCAAGCACTGTCGCTCCTAAAACCATATTTTTTTGTGCTAGACCTGAAGCGAATTCAGCTCCACCAGTGGAAACCTGGATGATACCATCAGATTTAGCATCAGCAAAAGCTTTTAAAGTCGCACTGATAGTCGCAAGTGAAGTTATATTTACCGCAGGATATGCGTATTTATCTTTTTTAGCTCTATCGAGCATTTCAATGTATTGTTTATAGTTAGCTACAGGCATTAATTTTACTCCTCAAAACTTTAATTTTAGCACGCTGCTATCGCTTGACGACGAAAACGCAAAAATTGAAGATTGGGAGCTATCACAGGAGGGGGACTGCTCACAAACGAACAAGTTCAAGGCTGAGGAGGACGAATGACCGCAGTGCACTTAGGTGTGCATGAGGATCATGAGGACGACGAAAACGCAGGAATTGGAGTTTGGGAGCTATCACAGGAGGGGGACTGCTCACAAACGAACAAGTTCAAGGCTGAGGAGGACGAATGACCGCAGTGCACTAGGTGTGCATGAGGATCATGAGGACGACGAAAACGCAGAAATTGAAGATTGGGAGCCATCACAGGAGGGGGACTGCTCACAAACGAACAAGTTCAAGGCTGAGGAGGACGAATGACCGCAGTGCACTAGGTGTGCATGAGGATCATGAGGACGACGAAAACGCAGAAATTGGAGTTTGGGAGTAGTCCCCCCAGTTTCCTAGTTTAAACCAGCAACTACGGGCTTAACCGCACCTTGATTACTTAAAACCACAACCTCAAGCAGTGGATAGCGGCGAGTTCTATTATCAAGGAAATTATAAATTTTAGAAGAAATAACGCTTTGTAGTTGCAGGGAAAATTTATCTAAATTTTCTATGGAAGATGGTTTCTCTTTATCTGTAATGCTTTCAAGTGCTTCGTGAGTCAAGCCGATAAGTTCTTTTTTAAAACTCTTTTCATCAAAACCAAGTGGTAATAATATACCCCTAGTATCTAATTTAGGTTCGGTACTGTACTTGCCGTAAGCATTGATATTAACGACGATTAATATAAAGCCATCGCTTAATATCATTTTTCTTTCTAGGATTATATCTTCGTCGAGCCTGCCGACGTTGTCGTTGTCAACAAGGACTATACCAGCGTCGACTCTTTCTTTAATAGAGCATTTTCCGTCCTGCATTTCAAGAATATCCCCGTTATCAAGTACGAAAATATTATCGGGATTGACTCCGCATTTCACTCCAGTTTCACCATGTTTGAGCAGCATTCGATATTCGCCGTGACAAGGCATAAAGTTAACTGGTTTGCAGAGATTTAAAAGCATTTTCTGTTCTTCTTGGCTAGCGTGGCCAGAGACATGAATGGTTTGACCTAATCCATAAATAACATCAGCTCCGCGAGCAAATAAGCTATCTATGAGATGATTAACTGATTTTTCATTTCCTGGTATCGGTGAAGCACTGATCAGCACTTGATCTCCAGCTTGTATTTTTACGTATTTATGTTCGTTACGGGCGATACGAGATAGGGCTGCGAACTGCTCTCCCTGACTGCCTGTCGTTAAAATAACGAGATCTTCAGGGGGGATTTTATTTACTTCTTCCTGTTTGATTATGAAATTATCTGGTATGGAAATGAAACCCAGTTCCCTAGAGATATTCGCTAGGTTAACCATAGATCTACCAAATATAGTTACTTTTTTATTAGCTTGCAGAGCAAGCTGCAAGACGATTTTCACACGGCTTACTTGGCTAGCGAAGGTCGTGATAAATAATTTTTTTCTAGAATTAAAAATCATTTCTTTAAGCTTAGGTATAACTGCTTTCTCTGATGGTGTGTAACCAGCTCTTTCTGCATTAGTGCTATCGCTTATAAGCAGGTCTACACCAGACTCTCCAGCCGCAGCTAAGCTGCGAATGTCGAAATACTGGTTCTCTACTGGGCTGTGATCGAATTTGAAATCACCACTATGTACGATTCTACCTGCTGGTGTATCGATGATCAGGCAGTAGCTATCTGCGATACTATGATTATTTCTTATATATTGAACTGAAAAATGCTGACCAATCTGAACCCTGTCTCTAGCTTTAGTCCAGACCATCTTTTGATGTAGTACATTCGCTTCTTTAAGTTTGCTTTGAATTAAGGCGTAAGCCAGGCCAGGTGCATAAATGATTGGAATATTAATTTCCCTGAGCATCGGCACTATACCACCAATATGATCTTCATGACCGTGGGTTACTATCATGCCTCTGATGCGATCTTTGTTAGCGACTAAATAATTAATTTTAGGGAGTACTATATCTACTCCTATCATGCTTGCAGTCGGGAAGGCGAGTCCAGCATCAACAAGCATGATGTCGTCACCACATTCAAATATCCAAGTGTTTTTTCCGATTTCAAACAAGCCACCGAGGGCGATTATTTTTACCTTTTTGCTTGGGTCGTAAGTTATTTGACTAGAGTCGTGCTTAATTGTCTTAGTAACGGTCTTGATTTCACCGCTGCTAGATTTAAGAATTCTTCTTGTTTGGTTGGTTATTTTACTCAGACTAAATCTGCCTCTGCTACTTCTAAAACTTCTTTAATTAATTTACTATACTCAAGCTGTTTTTCTTTCGGTAAAGAAAGCATCGGGCTTCTTAACTCTGCTGAACACAGTTCCATGCCAGCTAATGCAGCTTTAATACCAATCGGATTAGTATCTGAGAATATCGCTTTCATGACAGGGAAAATTCTCAAATGAATTCGCTTAGCTAACTCATTATTCCCGCTTTGGAAAGCTATTATCATATCTTTCATCTGTCTGCCCACTACGTGCGAACATACAGATATAATTCCATCTGCACCGATACTCATCATAGGTAAAATCAAAGTATCTTCACCAGAGTAAATTTTTAAAGCACTAGACGAAAACTTCTGTCTTACCGTACTGATTAGATCAAAATTACTGCTAGCTTCCTTAAGTGCAATGATATTAGGATTATTAGAAACTAATTCAATAATCGATTCTGCAGTGAGGCTCACTACTGATCTTGCTGGGACATTATAGAGAATAATAGGTAAGTCTGTGCTAGAAGATATTTCATTGAAATGTTTAATAAGTCCTTCTTGGTTAGGCTTATTGTAGTAAGGTACTACGAGTAATATGCCATCAGCGCCAAGTTCCTCTGCTTGTTTAGCAGAGTGAATAGCTGTTTTAGTACAGTTAGAACCAGCTCCGAATATAATTTTCGTACCCTGATCAAGTTCTTTTACTTTTTTTAAAGTGAAGTCAAGAAAATCTTCTTCCTCTTGGTGGGTGAGTGTTGGTCTTTCACCAGTAGTACCAGAGATGATTATCGAATCGGTACCAGTTTTTACCAAGTGTGTGATTATATTTTCAGCAGCAATATAATCTATGCGATTAACATCATCCTCTTTAAAGGGAGTTACCATTGCTGTAATTAGTGAGCCGAAATTAATCATTAGCTTAAGTCTACTTTATAAAACCTGAATTTCTATATTATACCTTGTTTTATCATGGATTCTGCGATTTGTACTGTATTTAGGGCAGCGCCCTTACGTAAATTATCAGAGACTAACCAAATATTAAAAGTATTCTCCTTGCTTTCGTCTTTTCTAATCCTGCCGACAAAGGTCGAATCCTTACCCTGAGCTAATATTGGCATAGGATAAATTTTCTCATCAGGACTATCAATAACTTTAACATTAGGGTTTTTAGAAATAACTTCTTTAAATTCCTTTACGTCAGAGCTTTTCTTGAGTTCTATATTAATACTTTCGCTGTGGCATATTAAAACAGGTACTCTGACTGCCGTGCAAGTGATTTTAAGCTCTGGCAAGCCTAGAATTTTTCTACTCTCTAAGATTACTTTCATTTCTTCTTTGGTGTAACCATTATCTAAAAACACATCTATCTGAGGGATTAAATTAAAAGCAAGTCTTTGATTTATGACATTATTTACGAAAGGCTCTTTATTAATAGCTTGCTGTGTAGTCTCTATTAACTCTTCCATGGCTGCTTTGCCAGCACCGGAGATGCTTTGGTAGGTGCTTACTACTACTCTTTCTATGCCGTAGTAATCCTGTAGTGGTTTTAAGACACAGACGAGTGGAGCTGTAGAACAATTAGGATTAGCGATAATTCCTTGATGTAGTTTTAAGGCTTCGGGATTAACTTCTGGTACTACGAGTGGCACACTTTCATCCATTCTAAAAGCACTAGAATTATCTATTAAAACAGCACCAGCCTTTACTATATCTTCCGAAAATTGCTTACTAATAGAAGATCCAGCGGACGCAAGTACTATGTCAATCCCTGCAAAGGAATTAGAATTAACAGCTTCGACAGGATAAGCTATGCCATTGCGGCCCTGAATGACACTGCCAGTTGATCTTTCGCTAGCTAATAGTTTGAGCAGATTAAAAGGAAAATCTCTTTTAATTAGAATGTCTAATAGAAGCCTACCAACATTACCTGTGGCTCCTAATATTGCTACGTTATATTTCTTATTATTCATATTAGTGTCTGTGAGAGGTTTTTAATAAAGCTGAATTTAATCTTTCAATAATTTTCTCTTTACCTAAAAGTACTGCAATAAATCCTAGTTCAGGCCCACTAGTTTTAGCACTAATGGCTATGCGAATTGGGAAAAATAGTTTTTTACCTTTCATGTTTAATTTCTCACCAATAGAATTAATACCATTTTTAATTGAGTTTTGATCAGTAAAATCTAGAGAACCACTTCCGATAAGAGATATAAATTCTAGAATAACTTCTTTACCTTCATCAATGATCGTAACTAGTTCACTGTAATCAAGTTTAAAATCTTCAAAAAAATAGTTAATATGTTCATCTATTTGGTCGAATTTATCTAAGCTTTCTTTGATAGATTCAATTATTGACTGGATTTGAGATGAGTTAAATAGAGAATTATTTTCTAAATCAAATTTTGAAAATCTTGAAACATGAGTTAATATTTCTTGATAGCTCAGTTTACTGATGTAGGCACGGTTGTACCAGTTGAGCTTTTGAATATCATAAATAGCTGGGCTTTTACTAACGCTAGTTATCTGAAAATCTTCAGCCGCTTCAGGAATAGTAAATATTTCACCATATTTCGCTGAATTATAACTAGTACCTAAAAGGTAATTAACCAGTGCCTTTGCTAAATAACCTTGTGCTTTATAAGTGTTAACAGAAGCGATATCACCATGTTTGCGTTTAGAGAGTTTCTGCTTATCTTTCGTGAAAATTAAGGGTAGGTGACCAAATGCGGGAATCGGAAAATCTAAAGCTTCATAAATCGCGATCTGTTTCGCTGTGTTACTTATATGATCTTCTCCTCTCAGGATGTGTGAAATCTGCATTTCGTAATCATCTATTACTACTGCGAAATTATAGAGAACCTGTCCAGTAGATTTCTGGATAGCTGGGTCTCCGCCAAGGTCTTTAGTATTAATGGATACTTCACCTCTGATTAAATCTAACCAAGTAATCACGTGATCTTCACCTAGATTGAGTCTAACTACATATGGCTTACCTTCTTTAAGTAATTTTTCTGAATCATCTCTGGAGATAGCTCTTGAGCGATTGTCATATTTCTCTATCTCTTTACGAGCTTTCTGAGCTTCACGCATAGCGTCTAATTCTTCTACTGTCGCAAAGCATCTATAAGCTTTACCCTCGTTAATTAATCTTTCTATATAACTGCTATGCACGGCTTCTCTGAGGGATTGTCTGACTATCCCATCCTCACCTAAACCTACGAGAGTTTCTTGGGCGTGTATTCGTTCGCTTACACGCCCTTCTGGCCTATCCCAAGAGATATTTAACCATTTAAACCCTTCTAATATTTCTTGAGTAAACTGTTCTTCGCTTCTCTGTCTATCAGTATCTTCTAGTCTAAAGAAAAATTCCCCTTGGTGTTTTTTAGCGAAAAGTACATTATAGAGAGCAGTTCTGACCGTACCTAAGTGAAGATTACCTGTTGGGCTAGGTGCTATTCTGGTTCTTACTTTAGGAAAGGCGTTTAAGGGCATGGTCTCTGCGTTACATTCTAGCGTGAACTAATAGATAATTAGTGGGTTCTTAATGATTTCTGAATTAGGGTGTTGTTTATATATTTTGAATTAGCTTTTGGAAAATCACTGCGAAAGTGACAGCCTCTACTTTCTTCGCGCTTAAGAGCAGATTTGAAGGCTAATTCTGCGACCACTCTTGCTTTACTTCCCTCAGTACAGTGTTTCAGATCATTTAAGCAGCTTTTTAATTCACTTGCATTTCTTTCTATGCCAAGACCTCTACTCATGATGTTTTGAATATTTTTTAGATTTTCTTCTTCAGCATTGATTTCAGAGTAGCTCAGCGTAGCGTTTACGTCTTCGCAGGGTTTTCCTGGTTTATTGGATTTAGTAAATTCGCTACTTAGAATTGAATTAGCTAAAAACTCAGGCATTACTATACATTCGAGTAATGAATTACTCGCTAAGCGATTAGCTCCGTGTAAGCCCGTATAGGCACATTCACCAATAGCATAAAGACCTTTTACATTGGTTCTACCATGAATATCAGTCTTGATGCCTCCGATGCAGTAATGAGCTGCGGGACGCACAGGTAGAAGGTCTTGGCTAAGATCGTAGCCACTTAACTCACAGTGATGGTAGATGTTTGGGAATTTTTCTTCTAAATCTTTTTTAGACCAGCAAGTCATGTCTAAGTAGACGTAATCAGCTTCAGTCTTTTTCATTTCCTCGGCTATTGCTCTGCTGACTATATCCCTTGTTGCAAGTTCAGCTTTAATATCATAGGCTTCCATGAAGCTCTGTTTACAGATATTTTTAAGTGTAGCTCCAGCTCCTCTTACGACCTCTGAAATTAAAAATGGCTTAGAGCCATTAAAGAAAACAGTGGGGTGAAACTGAATAAATTCTAGATTCTCTAGAGCCGCTCCAGCCAAGTAAGCTAGTGCAAGACCATCTCCAGTTAAAATACGAGGCGTGGTGTGATCTTTATACAATGAAGCAAAGCCACCAGTAGCTAAAATGGTTTGGGCTGCATTTATATCGAAAACTTCTCCTGAAATAGTTTTAAGCCTAGCTCCGACTACTTCAGAAGCATCATTTTTTAAAAGTGCTATAGCTTCTGTTCCTTGAGAAATCGCTATATTTAAATTACAGGAAACATTATCTAGTAAAGGTTTTAATAAAGCTCTGCCAGTAGCATCAGCTACATGTAGAACCCTTTTAAAGCTATGAGATCCTTCTAAATAGAAATCTTTATCGAATTTTACTCCTAAGCCTATAAATTCCTCGACTCTTTCCCAAGCATTACTTAAAACAGTTTCTACTATTTTAGAATCACAGAGACCTTTTCCAGCACTTAAAGTGTCTTGAATGTGACTTTCAAGTTTATCTTCAGGATTCCAAGGGCTAACTACGGCTACGCCACCTTGAGCATATTTACTAGAACCTTCTGTTACTGCTTCTTTTGAGCATATAAATACTGTCTGCCCTGCTTGTGCAAGCTTTCTTGCAAGATTAAGCCCTGCAATACCTGAGCCGATGATTAGTGCATCGAAATAAGCTGACATGATGATATATTATTACTATTTTACAATAGACTAGCCACTTAAAAGTTTTTTTATTTGATAGCGAAGATGCTATGTTTTCAAAGCGTTAATAGGTGATTTATTAAAGATCCGCTGAAAAATGCTATTTTGAGCTTTTGTGAAATTCTAATAAGGCCTTTGCTAATATTTGAGCAGTTTTAGTTTGAAAGCTTTTTTTGCATAGTAAGTCTGATTCTAATGGATGAATAAGATAGCCAAGCTCAATTAAAACACTTAGGGTATCTGGATTTTCTCTAAGTACATGAAGGTTTTGTTTATAAATTCCAGCAAAATTCTGTGAAGATGAGGCTTTGAGCTTGAGAGAAATAAATTTAGCAAGTTCAAAGCTATGTTCATGAAAATAATGACAAGAAAACCCACTCTCTTTATTCGGATCTCTGCCATCTGGCAGAGCGTTATGATGCAAGGAAATAAATAAAGTACATTTATTTTTCTGAGAGATATTTACCCGCTCACTTAAGCTCTTCTCCGTATCAAGATTGCGAGTAAGTATGTTTTTTACTCCTTGATGATTTAATTCGGCTGCGAGTTTTATAGCTAGGCTTAAATTTAAATCTTTTTCAAATATGCCTTTTGGGGAGATAGTTCCCATTTGGGAGCCGCCGTGACCAGGATCTATGCAAACGAAAAGAGGCATTTCACTAAATGTGAACGAGATATTAAGCACTTGATTTTTGAATTTAATTTTATGATTTACTATGGGCTTTTGAGATATGATACTGAAGATAGTCGCTGAGATTCGTTCTATTTTGATTTCAGGATTTAACTCTGAATAGTGAATCCAGTCTAAATCTTGCTCCATGATACCTAAATCTAATTTGTAGTTATGGGCGTTAATTTTTTCCAGTTTGTAATCGGGGAGAATGTTTAGTGGTATAGATATACCTCTATTAGTTATTAAGATGCTCCGTAGAATATTCTTTGAACTTGCGAGCTTTTTAATAGCCTCTTGGATAGCGGGGGGCGTGATTTTATGATTCTTGTCTTCTGAATCTGTTGTGTTGAAGGCTTGGTAAGGACGAGCATACGCTATAGGATTTGGATTGTTATTAGTATTTAAAACACCATAAACTCTGCGGGTAAAAGATTCCCCATCGATGTTGATTTCTATTTTATTTTCACCGAGTTTGAGTTTGATTAGTTTGCAGAAATTACCATTCTTCTCAAGCCTAATATTTAAATTGTTTATTTGGCAAGACGACTTAGCAGAACCCAGCACGAAAATCTTCTTACTGTCAGTTTCGTGTCCTTCTGGAGGATAGACTAGCATTGGCAAGCCATGAATTTAGAGCCTAAAAGCTCCCCATTTGAATTTCTTAGCAGTCTCTTCGTCATCATGAGCATCTGTATAGGTAGCCTCGGCATTAGAGTGTGTTGAACCTGTGGTATTCATGCCTTTTAAAACGCTGTTGATGTCATTGATTGAACTATGACCATTGGCTTGAGCTGTCTGTCTAACAAGCTGTTCGATAAGAGCGTTTTTGTAACTAGCTTCTCTTTCTCTGAGTTCAAGCTGTTCTTTGAGTTCTTGGATGACTTTCTGGCCTTCTCTAAGACTTCTTTCAGCAGTCTGTTTTTCGATTAAATTTTCCTGTTGAAGCTGTTTGACTTTATGGTTGTATTCAACGAGTTCAGCTTTCATTTCGTTACAAAGCTGTTCAGTAGTTTCTTTCCAAGTCATTAGCTCTTTTATTTTTCTGAGTAGAGCTTCTTTTTCGTTTTGCAAAGCATCAGATTTATCTTGGAAATCTTGCCTAGTGTGATCGAAATCTCTTTTGAATTTAGATAGTTCTAATTCAGAGAGTTTTAAAGCTTCGCGTACTGAATCAAGGTCAGAAGCAAGTTGGCGATTTTGTGTTTTTTGTGTCTTAAGCTCTAATTTAAGCTCCTCGTAATGACTTTCGACATGCTGGTATTTAACTCTTAATGTCTCACTCTCATTGGCTTTGATGACATAACCGTCCATTAAGGCACTAAATTCAGGAGAAACTTTATGTTCCTGCTTTTCAGCTAATACTTTAAGCTCCGATTTAATATCGCCCAAGAGATTTGAGAATATTTCTTTGCTTTCTTTCGCTTCGTTAGATAAATAAAGCTGGCTTGTGTTGTGATCTTCAAGAGTCATACTCAGAAATTTTAATTGATCTCTTAATATTTAGCAAGAAAACTGCTCTCTTAAATTTGTTAAGATTCTGAAATAGTGAAAATTGGTGATGATTTCGATGACTTGAGCGGTTTTTCTGGCCTCTTTTCCTCTTCTTATGAAGACACGACTAGATTTATTACAGAGCTTAAGGATGACCCAAGCTTTGCAAAACATTTAAGAAATATTGAGTTTCTTGAAATTTCAGTTAAGAATTTACAATTTGAAAACGAGAAGAATCATAATCGCATAAAGGATCTTGAGCTAGAGTTAGATCAGCTTTATAAAGAGGCAGAGGCTTCTATAAATTTAAACAAAAAGCTTTTGCAGCAAGTGGAGAAGTATAAATCTTTAACTAAAGACTTCCTTAATGAAAAATAAAACTGGTTGAGTTTAATATATTTGCATGTTAAAATCTAAAGTCCTATGAAGCAAAACACACATCCAGAGACCCATGTTATTGTTGCTACTTGTACCTGTGGTGCGGAGTTTTTAGTGGAATCTACAGAACCTTCTCTAAGAGTGGAAGTTTGCAGTAATTGTCATCCTTTCTATGCAGGCACTAATAAGATCATAGATGCTGCTGGTAGAATAGACACATTTACTAAGAAGTATGCAAAGAAAAAAGCTGCTCAGTAGTTTTTCTCGATTTATCTATAATTTAGCGATTTGCTCTTAACTTAACCTTTATTTTTTTTTGATACTTGTAAATCTAAGATGAGACTGTTTTCAAGCGTGCAAGTTCAAGGCTGAGGAGAACGAATGACCGCAGTGTACTATAGGTATATGAGGATCATGAGGACGACGAAAACGAAGAAATTGTAGTTTGGAAACAGTCTCAAGAGGTATTTTCTTATATGATTTACGTCGATAACTCTGCTATAAATCAATATCAGGGAATTTCTTATAATTCTGAGTCAGAGGATTTTGGTCTTTTGAATGTTGAGGATTTTAGAGAAGATCTGTCTCCAGAAGAGAGAGAGAGGTTAATTAATTTTTTCAGTGAAGCCGTTCGTACTCAAAATAAAGATGAGGCGTTGGTTAGGCGCAGTGAATTAAAAGCTCTAAGAGATATGAGTAAATTTAAACGAGACGTATCTTTAAATGCGATGCTTACTTCTGTTGGATATGATTCAATAAGGCATTCACGAAATTATCAAGACAGCTCGACAGCTTATATTGCTTTTGATAATTTAATTGCTGACTTAGAAAGTGTATTGGGGTCTAAGTAGTTTTTAGATAGTCTTAATTGAGGCAATAATGCTTCTCGTGAAGTGAAGATTTGTTAGTGCTGGATTGATATGAAATGCTAGAATCAGCTTGCTAACAGATGTCTAATAGTCTTGAAAATCAGATAAATTTATTGGTTACAGAATTGTCTGTGGCTGTTAGGCTTGATGTTTATTTGGCTGGGCTGGAATCTTTGAATTTAACTAGGTCTTTTATTGGGACCTTGATTGAGGATGGGCAGATTTTATTGAATGCTAAGGTGGTAAAGGCTTCTCATAAAGTTAAGAACAGCGATATGATTTCTATTAATCTGCCACCGCCAAGGAGTTTAGATATATTGCCAGAGGCTATTCCTTTGGATATTATTTTTGAAGATGAATATCTTTTGGTTTTAAATAAGCAAGCTGGTTTAGTGGTACACCCTTCATCTAATACGGTGAATGGAACTCTAGTAAATGCTCTTCTGCATCACTGTAAGGATAGCTTATCCCAAATTAACGGTGTCTTAAGACCAGGTATAGTACACCGTCTTGATAAAGATACTACAGGCTTAATGCTGGCTTGTAAAAATGATTTAGCACACAGGCGCTTAGCAGAACAGATTAAGAATCGGGAAGTAGAAAGATATTATCAGACTCTAGTTCTAGGGAATTTAAGAGAAACAAGTGGTTCTGTAATTAAACCTATTGGGCGTGATCACAATGATAGGAAGCGGATGCGCACTTTTGAAACGCTAGAACACGCTAGGTATGCGAAAACCAACTGGCAGTTATTAAAAAGGTATAAATATAAAGCTTCTCAAGATCCTTTTGCATTGCTTGAATGTAAATTAGATACAGGTAGAACTCATCAGATTCGTGTTCATATGAATTACATAAAGCATCCCATTATTGGTGATGCTGTTTATGGCATAGAGAAAAATAAGCTAAAAGCATATAGACCGCTTTTGCATTCATACAAACTTGAGTTCACTCATCCTATTACGGAAGAAAGGCTGAAATTTGAAATAGATCTACCAGAAGATTTTAAAACTTCCCTAAGTTTTCTCGAAGAGAATCTATGTTAAATAGCAAGCTTAGAAAGAAACGTCTTTACTACGGCACTGCTGCCGAGCGAACAAGTTCAAGGCTGAGGACGACGAAGACGCAGAAATTGGGGTCCAGCAACAGTGCGATTACTTCTGAGCTTCGGCAGGAGCATCAGTTACAGCTCCTCTCTTCGCTACAACTTTAACAATAATTTCGCTACTTGGATCTAGAAGCTCTAATTTATCACCTAAATTTAGATCACCAAAATTAATCATATCTGCAGGTTTTTTTAGAACAGAAATATCCACCTCAAAATCCTCCGGAATGTCTCTTGGAAGGCATCTGACGTTCATTTCAGTAAACTGAGTTACTATGTCACAACCCATCTTGGCTGCTGGTGAATCACCTACAAATCTTAGGGCTACTTTTGTATTAAGTTTATTACCACTCTTAACCTTATAAAACTCAATATTTAAAATCTCACCAGTTACAAAGTCTTTCTGAATGTTACGGATCAGAGCTTCATGTAGGGTTTCGTTATCCTTAAGTTCGATTAAATGCTTATAATCCTTGAAACTTACTTTCTTAAAGTCTTTACCATTTACTTGAATGTCAATAGCTTTTTCTAATTCTGGCCCATAAATCGTAGCTGGAATTAAGCCTTCTCTCCTAAGAGCTCTTGGTTTACTGTTTTCTTTACGCTTTTCAATTTTAAGTTCTGTAGCCATGTCTTGATTTCCTGGACTTATAGATAATAGCAAAATATAGTCTGTTTTATCTAGTAATTTTTAGTTAGTTTGGGGGATATTTTAGGTGATGGTCTTGAATGCACTAGGTTCTGCGAGTATGGGAAATGATGTAGGCATTAGGGCTGGCCTCGGTAATTTAGCGGATAAATTAGGCGCTCCTAGTAATTCTAAAGTTAATGCTAAATCTATTAATACTCAGTTAATTAATAATATTCAAGAGACTAATTTTGAAGGATTTATTGCTCACCAATTAAATGCAGATAAATTAAAAAATTTAAAAACTGAAGATTTTAGAAATCAGCTTGCTGACATTAAAAAATTAGGTGGGGCAGTAAAAAAATATTTCACACCAGGAGTTATGACCGATTATTTAACTGCTGTTCATTCTTTTTTAACGGATATTAAAGATAAGGCTTACGAGGGAGAGAATTCTGAAGATGGTTTTTTTGAAAGAATTAAAATCGTAGATGAAGAGTTAGATCAGATGGCGAAAGATTATTTTAAAGATCAGTCTGGTGAACTCAAAATTGCGGCATCTTTAGATTTGGTTGAAGGTATGTTGGTTGATTTGATAGCATAGTCAGCTTATAATACAGTTGTGGACTTGGACCCAGTTTATTTAAGAGCTAAAGAATTATTAGAGTTTCATAAGGAAGAGCTTAAGCGTATTAAGCTTTTAGATTTGGCTTGGTGGAGTCAACAGGTTCTTTTATTCTCGTCTAAAAATCCACGACTGCAAAAACAGTTATTTAAATTTGTTGATTTATATCCAAGTCTGAAGACGCCTGAAATGGTAAGTAAGTATCTCTTGGAGTATATGAGGGAAGAGGATTTATTTCTTGGTGATTTAATTTATTTTGCTGCTCGTTTACCATTGGGAGCTTCACTGATAGATTATTTTACTAAATTTGGTGTTAAATCCCTGGCTAAGAATTTTATTGTTGATAATGATGAACGGAAATTATCTAAGAAAATAGAAGAGCTTCGCTTTTCTGGCTTGGATTGTACTTTAGATATTTTAGGCGAACTTGCTATTAGTCAAGAGGAGTCAGAAAAATATTTACAAACATATTTAGATTTACTTGAAACTAAGCCAAGCATTGCTTTATCTGTTAAATTGTCAAGTCTGTGCCCGCAGATAAAAGCTAGTGCTTATGAGGTGAATAAAAAAATCTTAAAAGATAACTTAGCGAAAATTTTTCGCGCTGCTTTGGGCAATGGCTCTGAAATAACTATAGACAGCGAACATTACGATACGAAAACATTGTTTTTTGATACGGTAAAAGAGTTGTTGTTGACAGAAGAGTTTAAACATTGGTCTGGCGCAGGAGTTGTTATACAAGCATATCTAAAGGAAAGTAAAAGTGATTTAATTTCTTTTATAGAATTTTCTCAGAAGAGAAAAGCTTCTTTGAAAATTAGATTGGTTAAAGGTGCTTATTGGGATTATGAAAGAGCGGTGGCGATTCAGAATAATTGGAATATTCCAGTCTATGAAAGGAAAGTAGAGACTGATAAGAATTATGAAGAATTACTGGAACTACTTTTTAAAAATAATAAATATATTTTCCCTGCTATAGCTAGCCATAATATTCGCTCTATCGCTTTAACTATCGAGCTTGCAAAGCTTTACAAGGTGGATAAAGATAGATATGAGTTTCAGTTCCTTTATGGAATGCTAGATCATATGAAATTCTTTCTGTGTGAGCGTGCTTATGGTGTGAGAGTTTATCTACCTTGTGGTGATTTAGTGGAGGGCATGGCGTATTTAGTTAGAAGGCTTTTAGAGAATACTGCAAATGATTCATTTCTATTTCAAAGCTTGAGTGATGATAATCTAGACAAGCTTATTCAAAAGCCAGTATCAAATAATCTTTTATCAATTAAGTTAGATGACTGTGCTGACCAAGAATTTACAAATTCGCCACTTCTGGATTTTTCTAAAATTAGAACACGTTTTGAAATGCAGTTTGCTATTGAGCAGCTTATGAAGCAGATTGCGCAGCGCCCATTAGAAGTCTATCCGATTGTAAATGGTAAGGATGTTCTTCTAAGAAAGACTTTTGCCTCAGTTAATCCTTCTCAAAAAAATCAAGTAGTGGCTTATGCTCATGCTGCTGAAATTAGTGATGTTAATTTTGCCGTTAATAATTCAAAGCGGGTTTTTATGTGGTGGTCGCATCTAGCTGTGCAGAAAAGAATTAAGATTATGAAGGCTTTTGCTAGGCTTTTAGAGCGGAAGCGACAAGATTATGCAGCTCTCTTAATTTTAGAGGTGGCTAAGACTTGGAATGAGGCTAATGCTGAACTTTCAGAGGCTATTGATTTTATATATTATTATGCAGAGCAAGCTGAGAGTTTGTTTTCAGAAAATGAATTAAGGTCACTACCTGGTGAAGCGAATACTAATTTCTATAAGGCCTTAGGAGTAACTGCTGTAATTTCTCCTTGGAATTTCCCTTTAGCTATATTGCTTGGGATGACTTCAGCTGCCTTGCTTACGGGAAATACTGTTGTTATTAAACCCTCTGAGGAAGCACCAGCTATTGCATATAAATTAGTTACTGATTTAAATAAGGTGATTCGTGATTCTTTTCCTTTTAAAGATATTAAATATGCGGAGTCAGTGGTGCAGTTGTTACTTGGTTCAGGCACGGAAATAGGTGCAGAATTGGTTAAGCATAAGGATGTTAACCTGATTACTTTTACGGGATCACATGAAATAGGTATGCAGATTAATAGGAGCCTAAATGAGCATCCTCATTTAAAGAAAAAACTAATCGCCGAGATGGGCGGTAAAAATGCTATCGTGGCCGATGAAACTGCTGACCTAGACCAGTTAATTCCAGCTATTTTAAAATCTGCTTTTTCTTTTTCAGGACAGAAGTGTTCAGCTTGTTCTAGATTGATTTTAGTTAGCAGTATCTATGAAAGAGTTAAAGAGAGATTAGTGGCTGCTGTGGGAGCCATTAGTGTGGGACCTGCTTATTTAGCTGAGTCTGAAATGTCTTCTTTGATTAACGAGAAGGCCTTTCAAAAATTTCAGACATATTTAAATTTAGCTAGGCGTGAGGCTTCAGTCTTAGTCGACAGTAATATGGATATGGATAAAGATTCATTTAAAGTGACCCCAGTCATAGTTGAAAATGTTTCTCCCCGTAGTACTCTTGCTCAGGATGAAATCTTTGCACCGATTCTCTGTCTATTTGCGGTAGATGACTTTAATTCTGCTATTGATCTTGCGAATGACTCTAAATATGGGCTTACTGGAGCTATTTTTTCAAGAAGCCCTGAAAATATTGATTACGCTAAAGAGAATTTTAACTTAGGTAATTTATATATAAATCAAGCTTGTACAGGTGCGATAGTCAGCAGGCAGGCTTTCGGTGGTACTAAGCTTTCTAGTATTGGTTATAAGGCCGGTGGTCCTAATTATCTCTTGCAGTTTTTGGAAGAGAAGACTGTGACCGAGAATACTATGCGCCATGGCATGATAGTTTAAGATAAATTCAAAAAAGCTTGTAATTTTCTTTATTCTATGAAATATTTATATGTGAAGCAGAACTGTTAAATTGTGATTGGAAGTCGTCTATGATTTTACTTTTTATATAATTGAATAACTGTCATTTCACTGTTCTTGGGTGATCTAATCTACAATGTCTAAAACTTAATTAAAGAGGGCTGGGTGGAAGTCTTTTGAAGCAGAACTACGCACACCAACCCTCAGGGACTATATTATATCCTGTTAAGGTTTAGGTCAATTAATAATTCTGCCTATCGTTGAAACATTGATGAGCTGTGCGTTTTATAGGCAGTCCATTAATTCGGGAGTTTTCTCAGCCGAGAATTCCTCACACGATAATCGCTGAGAAAATAAGATGGTGTTTAATTTGAGCCACCATCTTAAATTAGGCTAGGTATCAATGCTTCCCCAGTCGGAGATACCTAGCTTAATATTTTTAAATAGCATTCTGTAATATGATTAAGACCTATGGAACCTCTTTTAGATCCTAAAATCGCAGAGAATCTTATTAATCATGCGTTGCGGCAGGGTGCTGATTTCTGTGATATTTTTATCGAAAGGAAAAATCATTTAACTTTTAAACAGGCTTCTAAACAGCTAGATTCGATTAATTCTGGTATAGATTTCGGTTTAGGTATACGCCTGATTTATGGTTCTGAAGTTTATTACGGTACTGCAAGTACTTTAGATGAGCTAGAGCTGTTAAAAATAGTTTCTAAGCTTAAGTCTAATGCAAGTTTTTCTGAAGAAAAGCTTACATTGCCATTTACTAAAACCCTTTTGGGGAGTGATTTAGATTCTGGTCTGAAAAATGAAGACTGGCAAGAGAAAATAGAATTTTTATTAAACATGGATAGGCAGATGCGTTCTTTGAGTGAGAAGCTTGTCCAAGTAAATTTAAATCTCGCACAAAGCAGGCAGGAAGTGCAGATATATAATTCAGAAGGCTTAAATGTTTCTGATACTCGTAATTATATTCGCCTTAGCGTAACGGCTATCGCCGAGGATGCTAATTTAAGAGAGGATGCTTATGAAGCTCCAGGTGCTACTATGGATATGGATTTTATCCGTAAGCTTGATTCTGAGAGCCTTGGCGAGAAAGTCGTTTCAAGAGCATTAAGAAAGCTCTCTGCGATAGCCTGCCCTGCTGGAAAAATGCCTGTCATTTTAGAGAATGCTTTTGGTGGTGTTATTTTTCATGAAGCCTGCGGGCATCTTTTGGAGACTACTAGTGTAGAAAGGCGTTCTAGTGTTTTTTGGGATAAGATGAATCAGCAGATTGCAAATACAGCCGTTACTGCTGTAGATGACGGTACTATCGCTGATAAGTGGGGCAGTATTAGGATAGATGATGAGGGGCGTCAGACGAAACGAACTGAATTAATCGTGAATGGGATTTTAAAAAACTTTCTGGTGGATTATGTCGGACATTTGAAAACACAGTATCCGCTGAGTGCCTCTGCTAGACGTGAAAGTTATCGTTATGCACCAGCTTCACGTATGCGTAATACTTTTATTTGCCCAGGTGATTTTTCTCGAGATGAATTAATTTCTTCTATAGATTACGGTCTCTACGCTGAGAGCCTAGGTGGTGGTAGTGTGATTCCTGGTACTGGTGAGTTTAATTTTGTGGTGAACAGTGGTTATTTAATCGAGAATGGTAAGCTAACGAAGCCTGTTAAAGGAGCGACTTTAATCGGTGCAGGCCCTGAAATATTACAGAGAATTTCTATGGTGGGTAAAGAATTAGAACTCGCAGCTGGAATGTGTGGTTCGGTTAGTGGTTCAGTTCCAGTAACTGTAGGGCAGCCGCCTCTTAAGGTTGATGAGATATTAGTTGGTGGGGAGCTTTCATAATGACCGATAGAAAAGTAGATTTAGTTTTAGAGGAAGTTTCGACTAATTGTAAGCAGCTTGGCGTGAATGATTATGAAGTGCTGATGAAAGATTCTAACTCTGAAATTTATTCCCATGATAAAGGAAAAGTCTTAGAGCAGAAAATCACTCAGAATCAGGTACTCGGGGTTAGATTATTTCTTGATGGGAAAGTGGGAGTGAGCTATACAGAAGCTTTAGATTTAGAGTCTTTAAAAGCTGTCTGTGAGCAAGCTATGCTTAGTCTTAAATTTTCTACACCTAACCCGAAGCAGCTTTTAGCTCTAGAAACCATTAATGTAATAGATGATAATGCAGAACTTAATCAGGGATTAGATATTTCTATAGAAGAAAAATTAGCTTTAGCTAGGGAATTAGAAAATGAAGTTTTTAATTTATCTAGTCATGTTAAATCAGTTCCCTGTAATGGTTTAGCATTTTCTAGTGCAAGAACTTTTATAAGGAACTCTAAAGGACTAAATTCTGAGCTATCGCGAAAGCAAGTAAGGGCGACCAGTTCATGTTTACTTGAGCATGAAGCTAAGCAGACTTTTGATTATATTAGTTACAGTTATGCAAATTTAGATGAGATTAATCCTCGTGAAATGGCTAAAAAAGTTTATGAAGAAAGTTTAGCTATGCTTGATGCTAGGCCCTTAAGTAATGGACACTATGACGTGGTTTTTAATCCTGAAACTTTTGAAGAGATGTTTCATACCTTTAGTGTGATTTTCTCTTCAGAAGCCGCTCGTAAAGAACTAAATCCATTATGGAAACAGCGAAATTCTTTAATAGCCTCACCTTTACTTAGTGTCTATGATAGACCTAGGGCTGCTTATGGACTGGGGCGTCTTTTAATTGATGATGAGGGCGTGGCTACAGCTAATCATACTCTTATTGAAAATGGATATTTTATTGATGGTATTTATAATTCGTACACGGCTAATTTTTTTGCTACTAAAAGCTCTGGCCATGGGAAAAGAAGCCCGAAATCATCTTTAGATGTGCAACTGCATCAGCCGGAAATCGCTGCTGGATTGAGCTTGCATGCAGAGCTTTATAAAGGACGGCTGCTCTATGTTACAAGATTAGATGGTCTTCATTCTGGCGCTAATTTAATTTCGGGAGATTTTTCTTTCGGTGTCGCTGGCTATGTTTTAGAGGATGGGGCTAAGAAGTTTAGCTTTAAAGAGACTACGGTGAAGGGTAATTTTTATCAGATGCTCAAAGATATTATGCTTATTGGGTCTGAGATAAAGCCCTCTAATTCGGGTGATTTTTTTGCTCCAGAGATTCGCTTTTCTGAACTGTCTTTTGCTGCCTGAGTTCGCTTTAATCAATAAAAATGGTCGGGACAGCAGGATTTGAACCTGCGACCTCTTCGTCCCAAGCGAAGCGCTCTACCAAGCTGAGCCATGTCCCGTCTCAGATCGACTTTAAATTATAAAATGCTTTCAAAAATAATTCTTGTATTTTTTATAAATGAAACATTAATATTCTTGTGTGGGTAAATAAAAGTATTTCAAAAAGTTCTCAGATAAGTCATTTAATAAGCTTTTTGCTAAATCTTGAGTGGCATTGATGCTGCTAATCTCCTCTAAGCTGATAGGCATTGCTTTTGCCATCTCAAGAGAACTTTCTTTTAACTGATAACTACTTTTGTAAAGATTAATCCCTATACCTACTGTATGGTATTCAGTATCTTTAAAAACGAACTTTTCTAGGAGTATCCCAGCTAGCTTGCAGTTATTAACGTAGATATCATTGAGTGGTTTTAGTTTAAACTCACAATTCTCAATAATTTTATCTTTTGAACTTTTGTCATCTTTTGAATTCACATTATTAGCTAAGTTGTGAGCTTTAACTCGCTTGAGACTATCTTCTAGTGATCTAATGCAGAGTTCAGTAGCTAATATAGATGCGTTCTCCGAGGGGATTTTAAGATCACTGACTAAAGATAGATAAAGACCAGCTCCACGTGGTGATGCCCAGCTTTTGCCATGCTGCCCGCGTCCTTGTGATTGAAAATCAGCACTTATGCAGATTATCGAGCCTGATTTATATTCAGAACTCTCTTTGATAAGCCTTTTGGCTTCGTTCATGGTGGAATCCAGATCTAGATAGTGTTTAAATATGACTGTCGCTTGAGGCATTTATGTGGTACCGATGGCTACACGTCCATAATAAATTATATATATGATCTAAATATTGTTTTAATATAAATTATCTGACTTTTCTCTATAAAACTTGTTAAGATTTTACTTTCAGTATGTCAAAGCGTAAGACTAATAAATCGGCAAAAAAAAGATTCAAGTTAACTG
This sequence comes from bacterium, assembly GCA_046080385.1. Classification (GTDB taxonomy): domain Bacteria; phylum Cyanobacteriota; class Vampirovibrionia; order LMEP-6097; family LMEP-6097; genus LMEP-6097. The sequence goes on along the minus strand of JBJTTW010000267.1, from coordinate 21,948 downwards.
GCACAGGTAAGCTAACTTTTAAGAAAGGTGGTATCAGCCACTTGAATACAGGTATGTCTGCTAAACATAAAAGACGTTTAAGAAAGCCAGAGGGCGAAGTGCATGAGTCTCAAATGGAGAGAATTATGTCTATGTTCCCGTATACTAAGTATGCGAGATAGTTTTAGGTAAAAGATTTAGGAATTTTATTTTTCAAGAGGTAAGTCATGAGAGTCACAAGAGGTAATGTAAATAGAAAAAAACATAAGAAGGTATTAAAACTTACCAAGGGTTATGCTGGTAGCAGAAGTAAGATCTTCGTTGCTGCTATGCAGTCTATGATGAAAGGTCTTAAAAAGGCTTACATCGGAAGAAAGCTTAAGAAAAGAGATTTTAGAGGTCTTTGGATTCAGAGGATTAACGCTGCTGCAAGAGAGCTAGGTATTTCTTATAGTCAGCTTATAAATGGTTTAAATAAAGCTAACATTATTATTAATAGAAAAATGCTTGCAGATATCGCTGTTAATGATAAAGTTGCCTTTGCTAAATTGGTTGATCAAGCTAAAGCTGCTATTATCGCAGTTGCTGCTTAGTTTCTGAATCTATATTTTTAAAAGACCAGCTTTAAAAGAGCTGGTCTTTTGTTTTTGAGCAAGAAATGTTATTCAGTAGAACGATGAAATAGCAGAAAATGGAGTTGAGCAGTGCTCTCTAAGAGTATTCTTTTAAAAGCTGCTGAATCTCTTTAAGTAGTCTTCCAATATTTTCTTCATCTTTATTTTTTTCTGCTTCCTGTAATTCTTTATCTAATTTACGTTTTAGAATTTCTGATTTTTGTTTTCTTAAAACTGAAATTATTTCATTAAAACGAGTCTGATACTGTTTTTTATCAGATTCTAATTCCATCGCTATTTCAGCTAAATCACTAGAGTATTTAAGGTCTTCAAGTGATTCGTGATTTTTAAGTTTTTTAAATTTACTATTGGTGTCATCATCGGGATTTTCAAAGCTTACGTCAACTAAAGCTGAAAGTATAATCTGGTACTCTTCTTTATTTAAGCTGTATTCGTTTGCCATAAACTCTTCTAGAAGTCTTCTGTCATCAAGCATAATAGCTAAAAGCTCTATATCAAATCTGCTTAATGGATCTGAGTTGATAGAAGAATATTTTTGATGCTTTTGATTTTGTGATGTGAATAGCTGATTAGTATTAAATCCACGAGGCTTGTTTTGACTGGCTTCCGCCGGCTTGTTTGAGTTAATAAAAGCAGCTGAATTACTACTGTTATTAGTTCTAGTTACTGCAAATTCCCTAGCAAGGTTTTTAAACTCTTTTCCGATCTGCTCTTCAAGGATGTTACTACTGAGGTCCAGTCTTGCAGCTAGTTTCTGTATATAAGCGTTTAGTTCGATTTTATTATTAATAAAATATAGGAAGCGAGACATTTTAGAAATAAAATTAGCTTTTTCTCTAGGGCCAAATTCTTGTTTTTTAAATTCAGGCATTAATTTATCTGTTTTATAATCGATAAAAGATTTAGCATTTTTAATTTCAAGCTCAAGATTAGGTCTGCCAAAGAGTTTTATGAAATCATCAGGGTCTTTAGCTGTTTGTAAATCTATCACTTTGATTTCAGGATTCAGTTCAGCAGCGATTTGCATGATAACTTCGAAAGCCCTTTCCTTAGCTAATTCACCCGCCTTATCACTATCTAAGCAGAGATAAATACTTTTAGTTGACGAGTATTTTAGTAAAAGCTTAGCTTGTTTAGGTGTAAGTGCCGTTCCCTGATTCGCAACGGTATTTTTAAAACCTTCTTTATATAAGGCTATTTGATCAAAGTAGCCTTCAACTAAAATGACGAAATCCTTTTCCTTAATAGCTTTTTTTGCAAGTGAAAGCCCAAATAGTTCATCACCTTTATGATATATATCGGTTTCTGGAGAATTGATATATTTAGGAGCCTCTGAATTATCCTCTAAAATCCTTGCCCCAAAGCCGATAACTTCATCCTTCTCATTAGTAATCGGGATCATCAGCCTATCTCTGAAGCGATCATAGTATTTTCCTGATTTTTCATGATGAATGGCAAGCCCTGATTTGAAAATCTCTTCTTCGCTGATTTTTAATTTTCCAGTTAAGTGTTTAACTAAAAATCCCCAATCGTCTTTAGATGTCGGTGAATAGCCGATTCTAAAATTCTTAATTGTATTTAAATCTATCTGCCTTGCGCTGAGATAATTTCTGCACAGCTCGGCGGATTCAGCACCTAAAAGTTTTTCATGATAATAATCGGCTGCTATTGAGTGAATTTCTAAATATTCATTCTGTAATTTCTGTTTGCTGGTATTCTCTGGATGCTGATTTAAAGTTACCCCATACTTTAAGGCTAAGTCTTTTAGAGTTTCAGAAAAATCCTTATTATGGTATTCAGACCAGAACTTGAAAACATCTCCTCCAGCGCCACAGGCAAAGCACTTATAGATGCCTTTCTGTGAGCTGATATGCATAGATGGTTTAGTATCATTGTGAAAAGGACATTTAGCGACGTAGCTTGCTCCAGCTCTTTTCACTGGAATATGATCAGCGATAAGTTCTACTATGTCAGCTTTCTCTTTAATTTCATTGATTGGCGATGACATTAGATTATCTATTTTAGCTAATTACAGAGGATTTATTATTTAGTAGTTTTAAAATAGGAAATCAAGATCGCGACTAGTGATAATAGGAAATTTGGAAACCACATGGCAAGTATGGCTGGCATTCTGCCAGAATCACCAAAGGAAGTAAAAATAGCCTGGAACATAAAAAAAGAAAATACTATTAGCCCGAGGGTTATATAGTTCCAGTTACGAGATTCTCTTCTAGAGCTAAATCCCAAGAGGGCGCCGATAAAAGCAAGTATTAGAGCTGTAAAAGGATATGCGAAACGTTGCTGGAAATTGGTTTTTAAGGAATTTAGATTACTAGTTTCAATATTATTTTTCTCGTGCAGTTTTATTAATTCCCATATTTCAAGAATATTTAGAGTTTGTATTTTTTTATAAACATCAATTAAATCAAGGGGATTAGTCTGGCTTTCTATAAACTTGCTTTTAAAATTTGAGACCATATGATTGAAACCCTCATTATCATCCATCGCTGCACGATCGATAAAACTAGAATTTCCTTTTTCCAAATTCCAGCCATGCTTTTCTGAATCCCATTCAGCGTTTTTCGCAAGGTATATATTAATGAAACCCTGATCATTAAAATCAACTATGACTAAGTTCGTCAGTAAATCTTCTTTGATTGATTTAGCATAAAATATTTGTTGAACTTCTTTGCTTGGGTAGTGCTTAGTGTAGGTGAAGCTTTTAACCTCTTTACTTTCTCTTTTTTTTGCAGATTTGAAAATACTATCGTTGAGAGGTCCAGTCACGGGGATTAAAATCTCAGCGAGAATAAAACAACTCAATACACCGATTAGACCGAAAATCATCACAGGTTTTAGAATGCGTAGATAATTGGCTCCAGCTGCTTTCATCGCGGTGAACTCTGCTTGAATTGAGAGTTTTTGAAAACAAAGAAAGCAGGCAAGTAAAATACAGATAGGTAAAATATTTAAGGCAATTTTCGGAATATCTAAAACTAATATTAAAAATCCTGTATACCAAGGGTAATCACCATTAGCTAGGAGCTTAAATATTTGTTTGAATCTATCTATCCCGAGCCAAACCCCAGCTATAATACCGCCTGCACTTAAGAAAGGCAGAACGAATTCATTAAATATATAGGTGTCAATTCGCTTGAGGTACCTAGTCGTTAAGGGCTGCAAAATGAAAGTCCATTTATGAGTCGGGTTATTAACTCAAAATCAGCTCTTGTTCTTGAAGAGTTTTTTCGATTTGAGTTATAGATAGTGATTCCTGAAGACGTTTAATAGAAGCCAGCATCTCTAACTCTGAATCGAGTTTATTAATATATTTACCTACTCCAATACCGTGTGCGCCAGCTGTAATAGCAAGAGCTGCTGTGTCAGGGCTTATGCCAGAAGCTGTAAGTATAAAGGTCTTCTTGAGATTTTTACTAAGCTCAATAGTATTAGAAAGAGTTAGCATAACTTTTTGAAGAACGCCAAGCGTATTAGATGTGTTAGCATCTGTCGGTAAAGATCCTTCTGTCTGAATAATTTCTACTCCTAGATTTTCTATGTCTCTAGCTAATTCTACTTGTTCACTAATATTTAAATGACCAGGAACAGTTATGGAAAGCATAGTTCCTTCTGTTTTAATTTCTGTAAGTTCTTTAGCTAATGCAAGAACTTCAGCTGCTGATAAGTAAATTCCTTCTTCATAAAGAGCCTCGAAATTACCAAGCTCAAGTATGTCAGCTCCAAGTTCTTGAGCTCTTTTTAGTTCTTCAACTTTAACGGATGAAACCACTAGAGCAGTATCTTTTAAAAGCTCTCTAACTGCGATGATAATATCTTCTCTTGCGGAAATATCTATCGCTGTAGCGCTAGCAGCCTTTACAGCATGAGCTATTTTTAAAACTTTTTCTTTGTCAAAATTATTTATACCAGAGATTATTTTTAAGAATGATCTAGTCTCAAGTGACTCTCTGATTAGGTTATATCTAAAATTCTTTTGGCTTAGCATGGAAAAATTATATCACAGGGGAAAGAGTGTCTTTAAAAATATCCTTCTTTCTTTTTATCTTCCATTGAGCTGTCTGAACCTAAGTCTATGACGCGATTTTCACGTTCGGATTTTTTTGCTACCTTCGCTTCATTGATGATCCCATCTATATCAATCGCAGATGATTCTATGGCTCCAGTGCAAGGCATACAGCCGAGCGAACGGAATCTGCATTTTAAAACTTTAACTTCTTCTCCAGCACGAGGTTTTAAATATTCTTGGCTATAGTCTACAGGTATAATAATGCCATTACGAATAACTACTTCTCTTTCCTGAGCGTAGTAAATAGGTACTATTGGAATACTTTCAAGTTTAATGTATTCCCAGATATCAAGCTCAGTCCAGTTAGATAGAGGGAAGACTCTAATACTTTCTCCAGGACTGATTCTTGCATTATAAATATTCCATAATTCAGGGCGCTGATTTTTTGGGTCCCACTGCCCAAAGCTATCTCTAAAGGAGTAGACCCTCTCTTTCGCTCTAGATTTCTCTTCATCTCTGCGAGCTCCCCCGAAGGCAGCATCAAAACCATGTTTGTTTAAGCCGTCTAAAAGAGCACCAGTTTTTAGTGCGCCGCAACAAGTAGTAGTCCCATATTTAAAAGGATTCATATTATTTGCGATAGCATTTTCATTACGATTAATAATTAACCTAGCACCTAATTCTTTAGCAAAGGAATCTCTAAATTCATACATTTCTTTGAATTTATAACCAGTGTCTATGTGCATCAAAGGAAAGGGGATAGCTGCTGGATAAAAAGCTTTACGAGCTAGATGTAGCATTACTGACGAATCTTTACCTACTGAATAAAGCATTACAGGGTTTTTAAACTCTGCGACTACTTCTCTGATGATATGTATGCTTTCAGCTTCGAGTTGTTCAAAGTGGCTGAGAATTTTAGGTTTCATAGTCTGCATGGGTGGTATTTTATCATGGGCGTGTAGCCGAACGAACAAGTTCAAGGAAAACGCAGAAATTGGAGTTTCGCTACACGCCCATCACGTGAAAGATTTATTTATAAGCTTGTAGTAAGTAGCTGGCCCTTTACCTAGTTTTTGGATTAGATCTAGCTGTATTAGTTTTTGAAAATCTAAGCTGCGAGTAGCTTTAGCCCTTTCTGTAAGTGAGCTATAAATTTTATCCGTAATAAAACCATGCTTGTTAATGTAATCTAAAATTTTTTTGTCATGTTTCTCTAAAGTATTTTTTGGATTTATGGATTCTTGTTTGATGAAAGGCCTTATTCTGAGTAGTTCATCTATGATTCCACTGCTGAAATATTCTAGCCATTCAGAGAAGTCTAATTTTTTATAAATATCATAATAATTTCCCCTGATACCCACTAATTGAAAATATTCAGTAACGTTTTGGTTATAGTAATTTTCAAAACTAAATAGGTGAAAGGTATTTAGACCTAAATTAGCAAGTAGATGTTTAGTTAAAAGACGTGTGCAGCGTCCATTTCCATCTATAAAGGGATGGATTACTACGAACTGTTTATGAAAAATACCAGCTAGTATTATTGGGTCTAGAATATGTGTATTTTTACTGGTGAAGTTTATCAGTTCATTTATTAGTTTAGGTACTTCGTGGTGATCTGGCGGCCAGTAGATGGTTTTACCTGTTTGAGGATTATTTACAAAAACAGGTTCTTTGCGTAATTTACCAAGTTTAGCTTTTGGCAGGAGTTTGAGCATTACTATTTTCTGAATCTCTAAAATTAGTTTTAAATTAACCGATGCTTTTTCTTGAGTCTTAGTTTTAAAATCTAATTTAGCTGTTTGATTGTAATTTCTTAAATAAATTAAAGCCTCATTATAATTTGTAATTTCTTGTTCGGTGTCCCTCAGATGATTTGGTTGATTTTTTAAAATTTTCTTTACAGCAGTTAAAGGTAATGGGTTTCCTTCTATGGCTGTAGATGAGTAAGTAGATACCTGTCTTGCATTTTCTTCCAAGTTTAATAGCACTATACGTGTGAGCTTAGCCTGATTTAACTCATTAATTAATAAGGTTATTTGTTTTATATTTTCTAATAACCTTGGACTGATAGAATATGTCGGATTGAAGCCGTTTGACATATTTTAATCATACCCAATAGTTAATAATATTAGGCGATTATTAGACGATTATTAGACGATTAATGAAATTCTTTTATCTAGGTAGCCTTCTGTTAATAAAGGCGTGCAGGTTATCCATTTGCATATAGGGATTAGTCTTTTTTTGGTTACATAATTCATCACAGTGCAGGTGATGGTAATTATGACCAGGAAATATCATGGTGCGGTCTGGTAATTTCATTAGTTTATGATGAATAGTATCAAACATCGTTTCGACATCTCCACCGGGTAGATCACATCTACCACAGCCATCTAGAAATAGTGTATCGCCAGCTACTAAATTACCCTCTACTAGAAAACACTGAGAACCAGGTGTGTGACCTGGTGTATGTAAAAAATCTATACGAATATTTCCTATATCTAAATTGAAAGTCGCATCGACTTCTATAATATTTTCACCAATTGGCTTATAAAAGTTCGCTTCCTCTTTAGAGACATAGACTGGTATATCATGAGTTTCTAACAGTTTATTAATACCGTTAGTATGATCAGGGTGACCATGGGTGATTAAAGCTCCTTTAATGCTTAACCCAGCTTCTTTGGCTTTATCTCTGATGAAATTCACATCCCAAGCTGGATCTATTACGACTATTTCTTTAGTTTCTTTATCACCGATGAAATAGATGTAATTAGCCATGGGACCAAGCTCAAATTGCTCAATCAATAGGGGGCTTGCTTTGCTCAGGGTATTTAATTCTGTCATGATTTCTACTTTTCCAAACTTTTACAAATGAATCCTTTATCAATTCTAATTCTTCTGCGTTTAAATTAGAATTTCTAAGTTCACCTTCATTAACTCTAGCACTGATGATCTTCGCAATTTTTTCTCTGACATCATTTTCACTGTTCAGTTCTTTTTCACTTTTTAAGGCTGCTTCAGCAGAGTCTGCAATCATCGCAATGCCAGCTTCTCTAGAATTAGGAATAGGACCAGGGTATTTAAAATCCATAATATTGATATTAGATTTTCCGTATTTCTCTAAGGCTTTCACATAGAAATAGTTGGTTACCGTAGTTCCTTGATGCATAGGAATGAAATCTATAATGGCTTCTGGTAATTTATGTTTTTTCGCTAATTTAATGCCTTCTGGTACATGAGCGATTATTATTTCAGCTGATTTTTTAGGGTCATCTAAAGTCGTATGAGGATTAGGTTTCCCTAAATTATTTTCTATGAAGTAGTCTGGATTATAGGTTTTCCCTATATCGTGGTATAGAAGACCAACTCTGATCAGTTCTGTATTAGCTCCTATGGCGTTAGAAGCTTCTTCAGCGTAGCGAGAGACATTTAGCGAATGCTCATAAGTACCAGGTGCTTCTTCTTTAAGTTTTTTGAGTAGTAGCTGATTTGGATTAGATAGCTCGGATAAACGAAATGGCGTTAATAGTCTGAAGGTGAATTCTAAATATGGTAAGACTGCTAGTGCTATTAGACCAGAGAGTATTCCACTTAAAGCATAGAGTGCTGTAATGACGAGAACTGTACTTACACTAAAGTTTTTTACAGCTATTAAGACGGAGAATAAGAATACTAAACCCTGACATAGAGCTATTTTAGTTCCAGCATTTGCTAAATCTTCTCTTTGGTGAGAGTGTTTGGTTAAATATATCGCGTAAATAGAACCAGCTAAAAGAGGTAAAACTTGCCAGAAATTTAAATCAAAGCTGTACATTAGGAAAAAATTCATTAGTAATGAGCTAAATAGGGCGAGTTTAGGTAGATAAAAAACGGTTAGTAATATGGGCACTAGAGAAATAGGAACTATAGCTAGTTTATTTATCCCCCATAAAGAAATAGCAGATATCACTGCTTGAGAGCCAAGTACTACAGTGAATATCATGGCGAGTCGTTGGATACTGTATTTCCGCTTCTCTATTAGGAAAATATATAGGCTCATTAAGAATACGGCTATATAGACGATGCCAAGGTATTTTATTTCTAAACTCCAGTCAGCTTCTGGTCTGAGCAGGTTTAAATTTTTCATATAATAATAGTTTTTCTCTGAGATTTTTTTACCTTTTTCGGCTAAAACTGTTCCTATTGGCAGTTTTACGTAAATATCTGAAACTGAAGCTAGGGCTTGATTTTCCAGATCTTCTACTTTTTTCCAGTCTATCTTTATATTAGGGCTAGTAGTGTTAAGAATAATTTTTTTAGTTAAATCAAGCTCTAAGCCTCTTAAGCTCGGAAAAAGTATCTCTATATTTTTAGTAATTTTAGATTTTGGGAGACCATTTACTATACCTATATTTAAAAGTTTTTTCTGTACGATAAAAAGTCTATAAAGGAATTCTTTTTTATCTGTGAGCTTTTGTAGGTCAAGAAAAAAATTAGCACCAAGATTCTTAATTACTTTTTTTTCATTTTTAAATTCAAGACGGAAGCGTTCTATCTCTTTTAAAAAGTAATTTTTTTCAAAGCTACTAAGATTACTAATCGCCAAAACTATTTTTTCATAATCTGAATTGATAAATTCACCAGCAGAGGTATTGCCATCAAGAACTGCTTGAATTTCTTTGAATTTATGATCGTTTAATTGTATTAAAGTCATCTGCATATGAATACCAATCCTGCTTATAATCGGCATTTCGTAAGATCTCTGTCCGCTTAAGGTCGCTTGTATGACTTTTACGTAAATTTTTAGTTCTTCTAAGCTCTTCTGTGTGGCTGTATCATCGACCGTTAAAACCTCTTGATTATTAAGGTTATAAATGGATTTAGTCTTAGTTTCTTCCTTAAGCTGGTTCGTGGCTACTTCATCAAGAACTTTTACACCTTTTTCTAAGACTACGCTTACAGGGCTTACTTCTTTGATTGAAAGTAGTGGCTTGTACCAAGACCTGACACCTACTAACGAGGTGAAAATTAGTGAACCAAGCAGTATAATCAATACTTTGAAAAAAAGGCTAGGGAGGTTTTGTTTTAATGCCATTAATTACAGACTCAATTCTAAATTATATTGATACTAGCCCAAAAAAGCTAATTGCAATTGTGGGACCTACCTGTACTGGGAAAACTGATATAGCTATAGAGCTTGCAGAAAAATTTAACACAGAGATTATTAATGCTGATAGTCGCTTAATTTTCAGAGAAATGGATATAGGTACGGCTAAGCCTTCTTTTGATGAGCTAGAGAGGGTAAAGCATCATTTGGTGGATCTTAAATCTATTACAGAAGCTTATTCGGCTGGTGATTATCAAAAGGATTTTGATAATGTAGTTAAAAATATATGGAAGCTAAATCCAGAAAAGAAAATTATAGTAGTGGGCGGCACTGGTCTATATATTAAAGCTGCTTTAGAAAATTTAGAAATGCCCGCAGTGAATACTAATCAAGCTTTAAGAGATGAGCTTAATCAAAAATCTTTAGATGAGCTTTTACTGATGCTTCAAGAAAATGATTCAACTGCTTTAAATTTAATAGATGTTCAGAATAAAGTGCGGGTAATCAGAGCTTTAGAGTTAGTTATTAGTACGGGAAAACCTTTAAGTGAACTTAGAAATAAAAGCCAAGAAGCTCGCAATGACTCTCTGTATATTGGTTTAGATTTTAAAAGGCGAGAGGATCTCTATAATTTAATCAATGAAAGGGTTTTACGCATGATTGACTGCGGTTTTCTTGATGAAGTTAAGGCTTTAATCAACAAATATGGCAGAGTGAAAACTATAGATAGCACTATTGGATATAGAGAGCTTGCCGATTATCTTTCAGGGCTTATGAGCTTAGATGAAGCTGTAAATCAAATACAGTTAAGAACTAGAAGGTATGCGAAAAGGCAGATGACTTGGTTTAGGGCTAATCCAGAGATTCAGTGGTTTTATCGTGAAGGATGATCTGTGATTTTATTTTTTGCGTTGTTACACATTTGGTATTAGTCTTTGAAAAATCTGAATATAGTAAGCATCTTCCATAAAGGCATAACGATTGTAAATTAAACTTTTACCGTCTGGACTCCAGTGTATGCCGCTGATTGGTGCTTCTCTATCACTGTATCTCTCACTGATCTTAGTTATATTGCCATCTTGCACGTTAACTAAATATATTTGATTGTTAGACAGTACTGAAATGTATTTATCATCAGGGCTGAGATTGAATTGTGACTGAATTGAGTATTTAAAATTTGTTATTTGTTTAAGTGGCTGATTTGTGATTATATTTTTAGTATCTTTAATGCTGCTCACTGAGTAGATTTGAACTATATCGTTATCATCTTTCATTAGAAAATAAATCAAGCTTCCATCTGCTGAACTGCGTAGCCTGAAACGTGGTCCTTGAAGCCCAGGGTATTTTCTTTCCGTAGTAAAAGTAATTCTTCTTTGCACTAAACCTGCTGGTACATTAGGCCTTGTATCTAAAGTGCCTTCTAATGGCTTATCTGTGAGTGATTGTGTTATATCCTCTGGAATATCTGCTATAAAAACTTCTGTAACTAAAGTCCCATCTAGTGAACGGACATTTCCTTGAAAGGCTATGGCTCGTGCCTGCTGTGAACCATTGTGAACAGTGCTATCGTCTTTCGTGTAACCATTTTTCCCTAGCCAGCATTCATCGAAAGCTCGCTCTATTTCATCACTGCCGAATTGAGGATTTTCTGTAACTTTAGCTGTTATTACCGTGAAATACCTTCCTCTGAAATTCTCTTCAGGGCACTGCTGCCGAACTCCAATTTCTGCGTTTTCACCCGCCTCACGATCCTCATGAATATTCTCTACTATCGTCATCACGCCGATAGTCCTCAAGTCTTTTCTTTCACTTGAAGAAGTTTTTTCTAAACATTCCATAACATAATCGTTGTAAGTAAAGCTAATCCACTTGCCATCAGCACTCCACGTATGAGCATGGGTTCCGCCTCTTAAGGCTCCTTTGCTAAGTGGTTCTTGAATATTCCTCCCTTCCGCATGATGGCACTGCTGCCGAACTCCAATTTCTGCGTTTTCGCCCGCTTGATGATTCCCTGAAATAATCGCTCCAAACCTTCTTGTGAAGCTGTAAGGCTTTTCTTTATCACAATTTAAAAGACCATGAATGAAAATAATCTGGTCATTGACAGGGTTCCAAGCTGCTGCCCCGACCCCTGGTCCATAAATGCTTTGATTTTTAGTTTTATAAAGTTCTATAACTTCTTTAGTCGCAATATTTAACTTACAGATACTTCCCGTGCGGCTTATATGAGTATCATCGTTGCGAGTATCGAAGACTAACCAATTACCGTCTGGGGAGAAGATTTGTGTGGCATTCAGAGTGTGACCGTGTTTCCCGTTTGTTAACTGTATTTCCTGCATAAATTTTTAATTTAAAAGTAGAATAGTAGCTATTAAAATTAGCATAGTACCTGAAAGTTTAAATTTATTGACAGGCTCTTTGAAAATTAAAGCACCGATAAATAAATTACAGAAAAGAGATATGGATCGCTTACCAGCTTCGACCAAGCCTACATAGGAAATTTGATAAGCCATAAACTGTAATACCATGGCAAATGAAGCATTTATTGTGCCTAGTAATAGTAACCAGTATGTGCTTGGCATTTGATGGAACTGTTTACTTGAGAGCGATTTATTCGTAATTCTATCTCCTCTGTTTTCATTATCTTGCAGATTTATTTCTAAAAAATTAGTATCACCCCAAGGGCTGCTTTTAGAAAAGAAGCGAGCGATGCTAAATATAGTTCCGCAGAGTATCGCATGGCAAAGAGCGTGAGATATAGGATTAGTAGCTTGGATAGCAAGCTTATCAAAAGGTATAGCGAAAGCCCAAGCAAGAGAAGTAATAATAACTAGGACGCAACCCTTTTCATGAGTGAGATCTTGGTAAAGGGTTTGAAATAATTCTAGGATAGAGTATACTTTCTTGCCTTGGTAATTAATCATCAAAGAAGCTGAAACTAAAAGAATTAATCCTGAAAGCTGAATCAGAGAAAGGTTTTCCTTTAATATTAAACTGCCAAATATTACAGTGAAAAAAGGTAGGAAAGAAAGAAATGGGATGACACTGCTGAGTGGTGAAATTGAGATAGCTTTAGCTAGCAAGAAGGTTCCTATTGAGGCAAAGACAGCAGTTACAAGACCAGGGAAAATATATTCATGACTATAAGTTAATTGCTGAGAGAGATAGCCGTAGCTTAAGTAAACTGCTGCTTGACCAAATTCTAGGAAAATTACTACAGGTAATGGCTTTATTCTTTTGAGTAATATTTTACGTATAAAATCATAGCTGACCCAGAGACAGCCGATAATGCCGATTAGATAGAATGTGTTACTCAAAGCTTTGCTCCTTATTAAATTCTTTGCTTTCTCTTTTTCTATGCCGTTCTATTTCCTTCCGCATTTCACCTGAAATCTCATCTAGAGCCAGATCTAGAGAAGAATCTCCTAGCCCTTTTATAGCTAGCTCTTGCACTGCATTTTTATCTTTAGATATGGCAAGTCGCTCATAAAGTAAAGAGTTAATCTGCCTTTCTAACTCTCTTGTAGACCAGTTATTACTTATAGTTTCTATTTCATAGAAAGATCTTTTTTCAGTGTTATCTATTTTCAGGAGAAAACAAAAATGAGTCCATGATAATTCCGCAGGCACTGCCTGCGGAATTGGATAAAGTTCATAGAATCTACGCGTTAATTCAGTCATGGAATCCTCTCCATTATAAGACTTAATTACCATTCTGATCTATTAGTATAGTGAAGAGATAAGTTAGCCAATTAATTGCCTTCACTCCAAACTCAAATAATAACGAGTCCCTTTTAAATTACCAGTCTTAACTAAAACCCCCATTTCGGTTAATTCCTGTAAGTCTCTGCTAGCCGTAGCCCTAGAGGTTTTAGTGATAGAGATATAATTTTCTGCACTTAAGCCGCATTTAAAACCTTGAATTCCTTCTTTAAATACTCTGCTGATAACCTTTTCCTGTCTTAGATTTAGCTTGTTTTCATAAAGTCTGCAAAATCTCCCTTTTTTTAAAGAGAATTCTATAGATTTTTGGCTTAATTCTAAAGCTTCTAATACTGTTTTAGAGAAGTATTCTAACCAATCAGTGACCTCAAGATCTCGGTTAGATGCATCTAAGATAGCATAGTATTGCTTTCGATGCTTTTCTATCACTTGTGATAATGATATTAAGCTAGCCTCACCTAATCCTTGAGATAAAGCTTTCTCTGCAAGAGCTCTAGCTATTCGTCCATTACCATCATCAAATGGATGTATGCAAACGAAATAGAGGTGAGCTAGTCCAGCTCTAGTTAAGGTTTTTAAAGGGTCTTGCTTATTTGGGTTTGAATTATTAAACCACCGAATAAAGTTTCTCATTTCATGTTCTAAAGCCTCTGATGGAGGTGCTTCAAAATGTATTTTAGGTCTGTATACTGAACCTGAAATAACTTGCATCGGCTCGGTATCTTTTCTAAATGACCTAGTTTTAATTTTAGAATTTATGCCATCAAGAATTAAAGAATTCCATCTACCAAGACTTTTTTTAGAGATAGGATGTGAAAAATTATCATATAGATCTAGCATCATTTCAGCTAGTCCGGCTTCTGCACTGGGGATTTTTTTTATATCTATTACTGAGATACCAAAATTTTTTTTAATAGACGATTGTATACTCTCTCTATTTAAAAATTCTCCTTCAATTAGAGATGTTCGGTAAGCTTCTTCGCAGATTATATCTATCTTTAAATCTATCTTCTCTTCATTCTGAATGTGTTTTAAGGTACCTAAGAAAATACCAGATTTATGGAGAAATTCATCTTCGTATTTCTCTAGCAGGCTTGTATCATACTTAAAATCAGGCCAATCTTTTTTTTGCCAGTTCCATTTCATGAGTTATAAATTACTACCTTATAACTCATATTATGCCTCTTTTTGAGGCATAATATTTAAGTGTATAACTCAGCCTCTTTTTTAATTTGAGCTATGCATTTCTCTTTCAAAACAAAAAGTCCCTTAATTTTACTCAAGGGACTTCTTGTTTTCATTGAAATTTTCAGAAACAGTTCTATAAAAACTACACAGCCACCGGCAGCTTATTACCAACTAATACAGCTAAATCACACAATCTGTTAGAGTAACCGTATTCGTTATCGTACCAAGAAAGGATTTTAACTTGTTTCTCAGCTACTACCATAGTCATGTCGCCATCAATGATAGACGAATGAGCATCACCTTTAAAATCGATAGATACTAGAGGCTCATCTGTGTAATCAAGAATACCTTTAAGGTTAGTCTGAGCAGCTTTTTTCAGTACCGCATTTATTTCTTCTTTAGTAACTGATTTCTCTAAAGTGAAGACTACATCTACTACAGAGACGTTAGGAGTAGGAACTCTCATCGCATAACCATTTAATTTACCAGCTAAATGAGGAAGCACTAAACCGATAGCCTTAGCTGCACCAGTAGTAGTAGGGATCATGGAAACCCCCGCTGCTCTAGATCTGCGTGGGTCTGAGTGAGCGTTATCTAATAGTTTCTGGTCTGAAGTATAAGCATGAATAGTAGTCATCATGCCATTTAGAACTTTAAAATTATCATCTATAACTTTAGTGAAAGGTGCTAGGCAGTTAGTAGTACAGCTAGCATTAGAGATGATGTGGTGTTTAGATGGATCGTATTTATCCTCATTAACTCCAAGAACTATAGTGATATCTTCATTTTTAGCTGGAGCAGATATAAGAACTTTTTTCGCACCACCAGCTAAATGTGTTTTAGCCTTTTCTGCATCAGTGAATACACCAGAGCATTCTAAAACTATATCCACACCATGCTTAGCCCAGTTAAGAGCAGCTAAGTCTTTCTCTTTTAAGAATTTAGTAGTTTTACCATTTACAGTAATAGAGTTTTCATCAGCACTTACCTCGCCATTGAATCTGCCAAGAGTACTATCAAACTTAATCAAATGTGCAGAAGCTTCTGGGGGAGAGAACGGATCATTAATAACGAGTACGTCTATTTGATCAACAAAATTTTCATTCAGAACACGAAAAACATTTCTTCCAATACGTCCGAAACCATTAATACCAACTTTAACTTTAGTCATGCATAAGATTATATCAATAAACTTTAGTGCTATTATTCTTTTTTGATATGAGTAGTCCCAACTTTTCAGACTTTTTCGGCTCAAATAATTCTAATCGCTTTGATCCAGATGATTTTTTTAGTAAGCATAAAATAAAAATTTTTACTATAGTAGCACTGTTTTTTGTAGTGCCTAATTTAGTTATTCTTGTCGGAGCTGGTCAGAGAGCTGTAATCTTTAATCGAGTTATAGGTATGGAAAAGAGAGTACTAGAAGAAGGGATTCAGTTCGTAATTCCAGTGCTTCAGCAAGCTACTATCTATAACGTAAGAGAGATTAGTTATATATTTAGTAATTCTGCTGAGCGTTCTAAAAACGGAGCTAAAATACTTGGTAATTCCATAGACACTTTAACTTCAGATGGGCAGAACATTTCAGTAGATGTAACAGTAAGGGCTAGACCAGATTTTAAGCAGCTGTGGTGGCTGCATCAGCAGATAGGTAATGATGGCTATAATTCGTATGTAAATAAAGTAATTAACCCAATAGTCAGAAGCATGGTTAGAGAGGTTATCGCAGGTTATACTGTCTCTGCTATTTATAGTGAAGATAGAAGAGTTATCGCTGATAAAATTTCTAAGTCTTTAGAGAAGCATTTAGCTAAATATAAAGTAGTTTTGACGGAATTTCTTTTAGATGAAGTTGCTTTCTCTGCTGCTTACCAGAGCGCGATTGAAGAAAAGCAGCGTGCAAGAATTGAATTAGATACTAAGGATAATATTATTGTTGAAAAGCAGAATGATAGAGATGCTGTTATCACGAGAGCTGAAGGTGAAGCTGAGGCTATTAAGTTAAAAGTAGATGCCTTAAATCGTTTCGGTAATTCCTATGTTAAGTACAGAAAAGCGCAGGTTTTAGGTAAGAGAACCAAGCTTATAATAAATGATGATCTGTAATTCTTGTGGGGAGATGTTTCTAGCTAAGTACGAGGTTTATAAATGAAAGATTTGAATATATTTGGATTAAAGATAAAAAAAGAAATGTTTTTAGTGATTTCTTTTGCTATTCTAGCTCTGCTCTCGCAGTCAATGCGTATCATTGATGTGGGCAGAACTGGTGTCATCTTTAATATTAAGGATGGTGTTCAGGATAAGCCTTTAAGAGAGGGTTTGCATTTTTTATTACCATTTGTTCAAAGTTTAATTGTCTTTGATACACGTATTAATACTTATACTTTTACTAAAGATGCTATGGACCCTGGTCGCCTAGGGAATCCTATAGTAGCGAAGACTGGTGATGGTCAAATAGTCGGTATAGAGATGTCTATATTAACTCAGATGATCCAAGAAAGAGCTCCAGAGGTTTATCAAAAACTTAGAACTGATTATGCGCCTGTACTTAAAGCTAAAACTGGTAAAGTGATGCAGGAAGTTATCGCAAGACACGTAGCGGATGCTTTATATACTGAAGATACCAGAAAATTAGTTTCTAGTGAGGCTAAAGAATATTTATCTAAATCCTTTGCTGAATCAGGTTTTAAGCTAAATGATCTCTTTATTAGAAGAATAGAATTTTCGCCAGAATATATAGAGGCGATAGAAAGTAAGCAGATCGCCTTACAGAAGGCTCAGTTAGCTCATATACGTAAAGAAATAGCTTTAAAAGAAAAGCTGATATCCATTATTCAGGGTGAAGGTAATGCTAAGCAAGTAGAAGTCAAGGGACGCGCTATCCAAGCAAATCCGATGGTTGCTGATTTAGAGTATTTAGATGCTATAGAAAATAATCCAGATGTACCAGTAATCGTTGGTTTGAAAGGAAATACTTTTGTAAATTTAGATAAATTACTGGAAAATACCTTACAGCCACAGGCAAAGAAAAAACAGTAGATAAGATTAATTCTATGCGCCTTTCGCTGCGTAGATTTTACAGGAAATAATTTATGGTATTTAGAGGTTTAAAAACATGGCTGCCATCTGACGTTAGAAAGCAGCTTGCGATAAAAAATAAGCTGGTGGCTCTTTATGAAAAATGGTCTTATGAACCAATAGTAGTGCAGAGTTTAGTAGATTTAGATGTTATAAATAGGGCAAATAAAAAGTTTACCGATAAAACTTTTACATTTTTAGATAAAGATGGTGAAACTCTTGCTCTGAGAACAGAGATGACTCAGCCTATTGCTAAAGCAATAGCTGGCAGGGCTCAAGAGCTTCAGCTTCCAGTGAAGCTATACTATAATGCTTCTGTTTATCGCTATAAAGGCACTCCTACTGATGAATCTAGAGAGATACAGCAAGTCGGTATAGAGTATGTCGGTGCTAAGGCTGAAGAAAACTTTTCCGATTATGAAGTATTGCAATTAATGATAGATTCTATTGAGGAATTAGGTGTAAGTGATTATCAGATCTGTATAACCGATGCTAAAATCTGGCATAGCTTATTTGCTAAATTTAATAAACCAGTCCCAGTAATCAGTTCAGAAGCTTCTTCTAGCCATGATTTAATTACTAAGGCTTATAACCTTTTACTGAAAGGTGAATTTGTTGCATTTGAAAAACTAGCTGTTGAAGAAAGTTTTCTTAAGTGCCTTTATAGCCAAGAGCAGATAAGTCTATCTGTTCCAAATGAAGAGAAGTTAAAAAGAGTTGAAAAGGATTTAGATTTAGATTTAAGTCACTTAAAGAGTTTAGCTCAGCTTTCTTCTAAAATAGTCTTCGCACCGTATCAGTGTCCAGATTTAAAACTCTATACGGGACTGCATTTTAAGCTGTTAATTAAAGGGCAAGGTAATGATATCGCTATGGGTGGTAGATACGATAATCTATATTCAAGCTTTGGTATTGATCTGCCAGCGATAGGTTTCGCTTTTTATGTGCAAAGGCTGATTTCAGCATTATCTAATCTAAATCTTTTAGATAATTTTTCTACTGATAAACTCCCGAAAAAGCTTTCTCCAGCTGCTAAAGAATGGCGGGATGTTTATAAAGCAGCTCAGCTTGAGTTTGAGAAAGGAGCGAATGTTTTAATATGCAACAAGTGAAAATAGCCTTGTCTAAAGGTGCTCTCTTAGAGGGTGCTATAGAGTTTTTTAGTAAAGCTGGTATTGAAATTGAAAATGGTGAAGATGCGAAACGTAAATTAATTCGCCGCAGTACTATTCATAATGAGGCTTTTAAAGATTATGATATTCAGTTCCTTATGGTAAGAGGGCATGATGTACCAGTTTATGTAGAACATGGCGCTGCTGACTTTGGTATAGTCGGCTTAGACGTAATTTTAGATTCTAGGGCGAAGGTGCATCAGCTTCAAGATTTGAAATATGGGGCTTGTGATCTCTGCGTCTGTTCTGTGCAAGGCAAGTATAAAAGCGTTTCTGAATTGCCTAGCTATACGCGTGTTGCGACGACCTTTCCTAATTTAGCTAAAGATTTTTTTCATCAGCGCGGGCTTGAAGTCGAGATTATTAATCTTTACGGTTCAGTAGAACTTGCGCCACTGACTGATCTTACTGATGTGATTATAGATTTAGTCGCTACAGGAAAGACTTTAAGAGAGAATGGCTTAGAGCCGATTCATAAGATTATGCACTGTACTGCTCATTTGATTGCTAACCCCACGGCGTTTGAGTTTTATAAAGGTTTTTTTGCTGGGCTTGCGGGCAAGTGAGAGACTATGTTTGAGCAGGCTTTTAAAAATATAGATGATGTTAGAAAAATAGGAGCCTTTTTGTGACAGAAGATTTAAGTGTTTTTGAAGACTATAAAATTAGACGAATCTATGATGAAGAAAAAGAGATTTGGTATTTTTCAGTTATAGATATTATTCAGATACTCACAGAGCAGGAAGATTATCAGAAGGCTAGAAAATACTGGAACAAGCTTAAAGAAAGGCTGAAAGAAGAGGGTTCTGAGCTGGTGACATTTTGTCACCAGTTGAAAATGCCAGTTAGTGATGGGAAATTGCGAAATACTGATGTTGCAGCAGCAGAGACACTCTTAAGACTAATTCAGTCGGTTCCTAGTCCTAAAGCTGAGCCTGTTAAATTATGGCTCGCCAAGGTAGGCTATGAGCGTATGCAAGAGATGGCAGATCCAGAACTGTCTTTAGATCGTGCTCGTGATACTTGGCAAAAACATGGACGCAGTGAAAAGTGGATTCATCAAGAATGGGCTGGGCTTAGTGTGAAAGAGCATAAAGATCTGAAAAAATTAAAGACTCAAAATCTCAGAGATCACATGAGCGAGGCTGAGTTAATATTTACAGCTCTAGCAGAAGGCACTGTTGCCAAACGAACAAGTTCAAGGCTGAGGAGGACGAATGACCGCAGTGTACTGGGTGTACATGAGAATCATGAGGACAACGAAAACGCAGAAATTGGAGTTCGGCAACAGTGCCCAGAACTCTCCACGAGGCAAATCGCTGAAACGATGGAAGCTAAAGGGATGCAAAATTAAAAGCCCATAAAGATTATTATGAAAATGTCAGTGTGGAGATAAGCTATGACGGAAGAAAATTCTAAAACGGATGAAATAATCATCTACACTGCTGCTGATGGTAGTGTACAGACAGAAGTTAAGATAGAGTCTAATACTCTCTGGCTCACTGAAAAGCAGATTGCTACGGTCTTTGAACGTGATAGAACGGTTATTGGACGACATATTAAAAACATCATAAAAACAGGAGAATTATTAGAAGAAGGCAATGTGCAAAAAATGCACATTGCAAATTCTGATAAACCAATTTCTTACTTTAGCCTTGATATGATTCTCTCAGTCGGTTATCGAGTTAATTCTATGAGGGGTACACAGTTTCGTATCTGGGCAAATCGTGTACTTAAGGAATACCTTATTCAAGGCTATGCGATCAATCATAAAAAAATTCAAGACGAGCGTGACAAGTTTACTCGTCTTCAAAAATCAATTCAGCTACTAGAGCGAAGTCTAATAGAAAATATCGAAAATATAGAAGATGCTCGTGGCATAGTCCGTCTTTTAACAGAATATGCAAAGGGCTTAGATATTTTAGATGATTATGATCATGAAACTCTTGAGTATAAAGGAAAAACTACAAAACCTGCGATTATAATTTCTCCAGAAGAATTTCTTGAAGTCGTAGAAACTATGCGACGTGATTTTGACTCTGCTGTTTTTGGAAAAGCAAAAGATCAAAGTTTCTATAGCTCAGTAAGTCAAATATATCAAAGCTTTGCAGGTGAAGAACTATACCCCTCTTTAGAACAAAAAGCAGCTATGCTTTTATACCTCGTAGTAAAAAATCATTCTTTCATTGATGGTAATAAACGTATTGCAGCAGCATTATTTCTACACTTTCTTGATAAAAATCAAATGCTCTATCATCTCTCTGGTAGCCGTGGAATTAGTGAAGAAGGACTTGCAGCTTTAACATTACTTATCGCAGCATCTAAACCAGCAGAAAAAGATACTATGCTGAAGATTATTATTACTATTCTTAATAGGAGCCAATTATGAAAGCTGGAGCAGGAAAGGCATTTGGAGCTAAGTTACAGAGCGTGTTTTCAAATCCCCGTGGAAAGTGGCAGATGAAGAAGCTTGGGGAGGTATGTGCAATTATTGGAGGTGGAACTCCCTCTAAAGCAAATACTTCATTCTATGGAGGTGATATATTGTGGGCTACAGTCAGGGACATGAAAAATGATTACCTTGAAGACACAGAATATAAAATAACCTTAGAGGCAGTACAAAATAGTTCCACTAATATTATCCCGGCAAATAATGTCATCATTGCCACACGAGTTGGGTTAGGGAAAGCTTGCTTTCTCAAACACAATACCGCCATTAATCAAGATCTAAAAGCTTTAATTCCACTAAATGAAAAATTTTTAGATGTTTTTTATTTATTTTGGTGGTTTAAAAATATTTCTCCAAAAGTTGTTAAAGCAGGTACTGGTGCAACAGTTCAGGGTGTTAAAATACCTTTCCTTCAAAATCTTCAAATCTCCTTCCCCTCTCTTCCCGACCAACACCGCATAGTCACAGAACTAGGCAGGGCAAAATCATTCTAACTAAGAGAAGAGTAATTTTTCTCTAAAATCGGCAGACCATCCAGCTTTCAGCCTTTTATTAACCAAACTGCATTTGGAGGATTCTAGTTTGAGCAGATTGAGGGTTAATTTTCTAATCTG